>JANXBN010000001.1:307335-614670 GCA_025060635.1 Candidatus Kryptonium sp.
GCTCTTGAAGCAGAGCTTTTTAATCAGTTAAGAGAGAAAATTTCCGAACATACCGAAGCGATACAGAAAAATGCACAACTTCTTGCGATGCTTGATTGCTTCGTCTCGCTTGCGGAGGTTGCCGTTGAAAACAACTATACTTGTCCAATAGTTGATGAAAGCGATGTTATAGAGATAAAAGACGGAAGACATCCGGTTGTAGAAAAAATTTTACCTGCTGGTGAGAGATTCGTTCCAAACAGCGTTTATCTTGATAATTCTGAAAATCAAATTTTGATAATCACAGGGCCGAATATGTCTGGTAAGAGCGTATTTTTGCGTCAGGTGGGTTTAATTGTTTTGCTTGCTCAAATCGGAAGTTTCGTCCCGGCAAGTTATGCGAGGATTGGAATTGTTGATAGAATTTTCACAAGGGTTGGGGCATCTGATAACATCGCTGGTGGTGAGAGCACCTTTTTAGTTGAAATGCATGAGATGGCAAACATTTTGAACAACGCAACACCGAAAAGTTTAATTTTACTTGATGAAGTTGGACGAGGTACAAGTACATTTGATGGTATTTCAATCGCATGGGCTATAACCGAGTATTTGCACGAGAATCCAAAGGTCAGAGCTAAAACCATTTTCGCAACGCATTATCACGAGCTGAATGAACTTGCGGAGATATTTCCGCGCATAAAGAACTTCAAAGCGGATGTGAGAGAAGTCGGAGATAAAATCATATTCCTTCACAAGATAGTTCCTGGATACGCAGACCACAGCTATGGCATTGAAGTTGCAAAAATGGCTGGGCTTCCGAAGGAGGTAACGGAAAGAGCAAAGGAAATTTTGATGAATTTAGAGCAAAAAGAGTTAACACCGCATGAGAAATCAAAGAAGAAAATTTCAAAAGAAGCACTGCGAGAAAAATTCCAAATAAGTTTGTTTGAACTAAACGACAGCAAATTAAGGGATGAAATCTTGAACCTTGACATAGACAACATGACCCCGATTCAAGCATTAATGAAACTTCATGAGTTGAGGGGGAAGATAAAGAGCGGGGAATTGTAAGCCTTCTAAATTTTGTTTCAATATTCAACATTGCGTTTCACATATTGAGACAGTGAAAACTTTAACTCTTGACAAAGTAGCCATCGTTTCTTAACTTGCCTTCAGAAAAATTTAATAACCTTATTTTATGAAAGGAACACCGAACAATAATTCAATTGAAAGGGCGTTTGCAATTTTATCCGTCTTTGCACAGAATGGGAAATTTGAGCTCGGTGTGGGGGAGATAAGCAAAATTTTAAAAATGCATAAAAGCACAGTCCATAGATTCCTTCGCTCAATGGAGAAACTTGGGGTCGTTGAGAAAAGCGAAGAAACAGGGAAATATCGGTTGGGCTTAAAACTTTATGAGCTCGGAAACAGCGTATCCTTAAAAAAGATCATGGTTGACAGGGCAAGGATTTATCTTGAAGATCTTCATTGGTATCTAAATGAAACCGTTCATTTCGCAACGCTTAAAAATGGCGAGGTTGTGTATCTTGACAAGATAATAGCCGATAGAAACTTTGTTATAATCTCGGAGGTGGGCAGGCGTCTTCCCGCACATTGCACTGGGCTTGGCAAAGCAATGCTTGCGTTTTTGCCAGAGGATAAAGCTAAAAGAATCATAAGGGAGAAGGGACTTAAAAGGTTTACCAAAAACACGATAACAGATAAGAAAAAATTTTTTGAGGAATTAAAAAGAATAAGAGAGCGTGGCTATGCGATAGATAATGAGGAAATTGAAGATGGCTTGAGATGTATTGCTGCGCCTGTTTTCAATGGGGAAGGAGTGGTGATAGCAGCTGTGAGCGTTTCTGGACCATCAAGCCGAATTAATGAGTCCGTTTACGATGAATATTCAAAATGCGTGATGAAGACAGCAAAACTAATTTCAGAGGAACTTAAAAACATAGATTTGAGGTTGATTTAATGTCTGAAGTAAATGAATTAACACAGAAAAAAACATCCATCCGCAATGGGGTCATTGAGTTGAAAAATTTCATCGGTGGGAAATTTGTTGATTCTGTCAGTGGGAAAAGATTTGAAAGTAAGTATCCTGCGACAAATGAGGTGATAGCCACTGTTCCAGAAAGTGGCAAGGAAGATGTTGAAATGGCTGTTAAATCTGCGCTTGAAGCTTTCAAGGTCTGGGGGAAGATGCCAGTTAAGGAAAGAAGCAAATACTTGATGAGGATTTCCGAAATTATTATGTCAAGAATTGATGAACTTTCATATCTTGAATCAATAGATGTCGGAAAGCCGATAAAGCTTTCAAAGGGGATGGAGATACCGCGAGCATCTTATAATTTTTCGTTCTTCGCTGAGTTTGCGAAATATGTTCATACCGAATTTTATGAAACGGACGATCGCGGAGCTATAAACTATGTCTTGAGGCGACCGGTTGGAGTTGCTGGACTTATAACACCTTGGAATCTCCCGCTTTTATTGACGACTTGGAAAGTTGCTCCGTGTCTTGCAGCAGGAAATACATGCATAATAAAACCTTCCGAACTTACTCCGATAACTGCTACAAAATTGGCTGAAATAGCAGCTGAAGCTGGTCTTCCTGATGGAGTTTTAAATGTCGTCCACGGTTTCGGACCAAATTCAGCTGGTGAATTCATTGTTGCACATCCCGATGTGAAGTTGATCTCACTTACTGGGGAAACAACGACTGGGCAGGCGATAATGCGAATCGCTTCACAACATCTTAAAAAGCTTTCATTTGAACTCGGTGGTAAAAATCCAAATATCATCTTCGCTGACGCTGATATTGAACAAGCACTTGATGTGACAATTCAGTCAAGCTTTTCAAATCAAGGTGAGGTTTGTTTGTGTGGTTCAAGAATTTATGTTGAAAGAAAAATCTATGATGAATTTGTTGAAAAACTCGTTGAACGCGCAAAGAAAATAAAAGTTGGCGATCCACTTGACTTTGAAACAGAGATGGGGGCATTGATAAGTGAGGAACACCTTCAGAAAGTGCGCACCTACCTTGAGATAGCTGTAGCAGAGGGTGGAAAAATTTTAACAGGTGGAAAAACTCCAGAGCACCTTCCAGATAAATTCAAAACAGGAAATTGGCTTGAACCTACCGTCATAGTGGGGTTAAATGATAATTGTAGGGTTATCAAAGAAGAAATTTTCGGTCCAGTTGTGACCGTTTCGCCATTTGATACCGAAGAAGAAGTTATCCAAAGGGCAAACAACACTCACTATGGATTAAGCGCAACCATATGGACAAGAGACCTAACAAGAGCACATCGCGTTGCCGGACAAATTGAAGCAGGTGTTATTTGGATCAACACTTGGTTTTTAAGGGATTTAAGAACACCGTTTGGCGGAATGAAGATGAGTGGAATTGGAAGAGAGGGTGGGATTTACAGCTTTGAGTTTTATACGGAGCTGAAAAATGTGTGCATAAAGTTGTGAATTGTGTCTTTTGGAGTTTCTTAAGAGATAAAATTTTCTCCCTTGGCTTTCTAAAATAATTTTTCAGCGTCATGCAGGATTATATTAAAAAATTTGCGGAAGAGCTGTATTTTGCTGAATTAAATTTAACGCCGATTGAACCGCTGACATCAAAAAACGGGGCTATAACAATTGAGGAAGCATACAAAATCCAGCGCGTAAATGTTGAGAGAAAACTAAAAAACGGTTTTAGAATCAAAGGAAAGAAAATTGGGATCACAAGTTTTGCGGTTCAAAAGATGTTAAATGTAAATCAACCTGACTTCGGTTATCTTTTTGATACGATGTATATTGAAGATGGAGGCGTTGTCAAACTTAACAGCTTAATTCAGCCAAGGGTTGAGGGTGAGATTGCGTTTGTGATTGGGAAAGATTTAATAGGTCCAGGGATTACAGAGGTAGATGTTTTAAGGGCGACTGAATTCGTTGTTCCTTCAATTGAAATAGTTGATAGCAGGATTAAAGATTGGAAAATAAAGATTCAGGATACGATCGCTGATAATGCTTCGTCTGCTTTGTTTGTTCTCGGGGGAAAGAAAACGATGATTGATAATCTTGATTTAAGATGTTTAGGTATGATACTTGAACAAAATGGCGATGTAGTTGTTTCAGGTGCTGGAGCAGCATCGCTTGGCAATCCTGTGAAGGCGGTTGCTTGGCTTGCGAACAAACTCGCTGAATTTGGAGAATATCTAAAATCTGGTGAAATCATCCTTTCTGGTTCGCTTGGTCAACTCGTGGTTCCAAAAAAAGGTGATTTCTTCAAAGTTACAATCCAAAAACTTGGAAGCGTAAGCGTAAAATTTGAATAAGGGTTGGTAAAATGTATGCAAGATTTACAAGGTTTCTTGATAAATTTGTTGAATTTCGGTTATCTCATTACTCTGATTGGCTTGAGTCGGGCGAGCTTGTGATGCCATATGCGATATTTGAAGATTTCAGGGTTAGAAATAAAATCGTTCTTGTTGCAGATACCGAGGAAGATAGGAAAAAGATAAGCGAGTATCTTCAGCATCTTGTGAGATTAAATATAAAATCGCCCGATGAGATTGACTTAGATGAATATTTCCCAACAAAATTTTGAAATTTGAAATGTCAACTAACTCGGTAAATGGAAAGGTTAAATGCGCAATCGTCGGAAGCGGAAACATAGGGACGGATCTTTTGATAAAAATTTTACGCTATTCAAAAAATCTTGAGCCAGTTATGATGGTCGGTATAGATCCGAATTCCGATGGACTTGCGCGTGCGAAACGACTCGGGATTGAGACAACTTACGAGGGGATTGATGGTTTTCTAAAAAGGAAAGATATCGTTGATCAAGTTGAGATTGTATTTGAAGCAACAAGTGCAAAGGCACATCTTCAAAACGCACCGATTTACAAAGAGCTTGGCAAAATAGCAATTGACTTGACGCCAGCTGCAATAGGTCCTTATGTTGTCCCACCGGTAAATCTTGGAGAGCATCTTGATAAGTTAAATGTTAATTTGATAACTTGTGGTGGGCAAGCAACGATACCTATGGTCTATGCTGTCTCAAGAGTTGTAAAGGTTCATTACGCTGAAATAGTTTCATCTGTTGCGAGCAAGAGCGCTGGACCCGGGACGAGACAAAACATAGATGAGTTTACACAAACGACAGCTAAAGGTCTTGAAGTTATCGGCGGAGCAAAAAAGGGTAAAGCGATAATTATCTTAAATCCAGCTGAACCACCAATTATAATGCGAAACACAGTTTACACATTAACAGATGAGTGCGATCCTGACGAGGTTTCTGAATCAATTTACCAAATGGTGGACGAGGTTAAGAAATATGTCCCAGGATATAATCTAAAAAGCGAACCAATTTTTGATCCACTGGATAAGTATCCTTTGAAGATACCTGGATATGGTGAGTTCAATCGTGGATACAAAGTTACAATTTTGCTTGAAATTGAAGGAGCGGGACATTATTTGCCAAAATATGCTGGAAATCTTGATATAATGACATCTGCAGCGCTTAGGGTTGGAGAACTTTTTGCGGAAAAAATTTTAAAAGAAAGAGCAAGCGTTCAATAAAAAATTCTGGAGATTTAAAAATGGAGGATAAAAAAATCATTATAAACGATGTGACGCTTCGTGATGGGATGCACGCAATGTCCCATCAATATGAAATTGAAGATATGGTTGAGATAGCAAAGTCACTTGATTCGGCTGGGGTTGATATAATTGAAGTATCACATGGAGACGGTCTTGCCGGAAATGCAATAAATTATGGGTTTTCAAAATATCCAGAAATGGAATATATCTCTGCAGTTGCTGAAGTTTTAAAAAATGCGAAGCTTGATGTTTTGCTCTTGCCTGGAATTGGAACTATAGCGGATTTGGAAGTCGCAATTGATCTTGGCGTGAAGGTAGTAAGAATTGCAACGCATTGCACCGAAGCAGATATAGCAATTCAACATATTGAGTATTCAAAGAAAAGGGGGCTTGAGGTTGTTGGATTTTTAATGATGTCACATATGATTGAGCCAAATGAACTTGTTAAGCAAGCGAAAATAATGGAAAGCGCTGGTGCTGATTGTGTCTATGTGGTTGATTCAGCTGGAGCGATGCTTCCACAGGATGTCGCAGATAGAATTAAAGCATTCAAAGATAAATTAAACTGTCAAGCTGGATTTCACGCCCATCATAATCTTTCGCTTGGAGTTGCAAATTCTCTTTCTGCGGTTCAAAGCGGTGCAGATAGAATTGACGCTTCGCTATGTGGACTTGGCGCAGGTGCTGGAAATGCACCGCTTGAGGTTTTGATCGCTGTATTTAATAAAGCCGGTATAAAAACCAACTGCGATCTTTACAAACTTATGGACGCAGCTGAAAACATCGTTAGACCAATGATGAAAAGAAAAAATGTTGATGTTGTAATTGACAGGGATAGCTTATCGCTTGGATATGCGGGAGTTTATTCATCATTTTTGCTTCATGCTAAAAGAGCAGGGCAAAGATTTGGCGTTGATACGAGAGATATTTTGATTGAGCTCGGAAGAAGAAAAATGGTCGGTGGTCAGGAAGATATGATAATTGATGTTGCAGTTGAACTCGCAAGAAAACTTGGGAAAGAGATTGAGGTTTGAGATTAAAAATAAATTTTGAAAAAATGTGCCGGTAAAAGCACAGAAAAATAAAAATGGCAAGTTAAAGCAACTTGCGAAGTATCTTCATCAATGTGAAGTTGAACGAAAGGAGACGGAACAAATCGTAAAAATGCATCCCGAAATTACAATTGACGATGCTTATTTGATACAAAAAGAACTTGTTAAAGTTAAACTTTCGCTGGGAAATAAAATCATTGGCTATAAGCTTGCTTTCACGACGAGAGCAAAGCAAAAGTCAATGGGAATTTCAAGCGTCGGCTTTGGATATTTGTTTGATTATATGAAAATAGATGACGGCGGTGAGGTTAACTTGAATGAGTTAATTCATCCCAAAGCAGAAGCGGAAATAGCTTTTATAATTGGAGATGACCTTTATGGGGATGTTTCACCTTATGAAGTAATAGAAGCAACGAAGTTCGTCGCGCCAGCAATTGAGTTCGTTGATTCAAGATATAAAGATTTTAAGTTTGAGCTAACTGATGTCATCGCTGATAATTTTTCTGCCTCAAGATTTGTAATTGGTTCAGATGTCAAGAAACCTACCGAGGTTGATTTAAGATTGTCAGGTGTAATTTTTGAACGAAATGGGATGCCGGAGAAAACAGGGGCTTTGGGAGCTGTGCTCGGAAATCCTGCCATCGCCGTGTCCCAACTTGTTAAGTTTCTTTCAAAGCGTGGCGAGAAAGTAAAATCAGGGAGCATAATTTTAACAGGAAGCATCACTGAAGCAATTGATGTGAAAAATGGGGACTTTATAAAAGTCACGATATGCGGTGTTGGCGAGGTTTCAACTTTCGTGGTTCAGAAATAAAAATCAAAGGTAAAGTTTTATGCCGATAGTGATAATTAACATGCTTGAAGGAAGAAGTAGTGAAATGAAAAGAGACCTTATAAAAAAAGTAACCGACGCTGTTGTTGAATCGCTTGGTGTGAATCCCGAGAGTGTTCGCGTAATAATAAACGAGGTCCCAAAGGAAAACTTTGCGGTTGCAGGTCTTCCGATTGAAGAATATAGACAAAAGAAGCAAGATGGAATCTCAAAGATGAACAAAAAGGCAAATAAAAAATAAAACGGAGGTGCTATCATGTCAACTCAATATGAAATCAAGCAAAAGGTAATTGAACCAAAGCGTTTGGCGTTTGATTATCTTCTGAAACGATACGGAAACAGACCAGCATCAAGGTATGAAGAAGCAACCGTTGATATTCAACAGAGGGAAAATTTCCACTACAAACCAACCTGGCGTGAGGGAGTTGAAATTTTTGATAAGAACTATTCTGAACTGAAACTTGCGGATTATTATTCATTTCTTGATCCGAGGCAGTACTATTATTACACTTACAACGCAACGAGAGCGAAAAATTATGAGGCAGTTGATAAGTATTTTGAATTTTGCGAAGAGCGCGGGTTGTTTGAAAAAGTTGACGAAAATTGGCTTAAGGTTTACAATCGCTATTTCATACCGTTGAGACATCTTGAATATGCAGGTTGGATTTTGCTTGTTGGGGTTGCCAGGTTTGGATATGGTACATCAATAACTCAGTGTGCGGAATTTAACGCTTGCGATAAGTATGCAAATGCGCAACTTATAACGAGAATAGCGTTTGAACTTCCAGAGCCGGATGGAGATATTTTTGAAAATGCGAAGAAGACATGGCTTGAGGACGGAATTTTCCAACCGTTGCGTGAATATGTTGAAAAATTATTAACGGTTCAAGATTGGGGTGAAGTTTTAATTGGACAAAACCTCGCTCTTGATGTTTTTATTAATCCTCTCGTCCATATTGAGCTTGATAATCTTGCTGTTGAAAATGGGGTTACGACTTTCTCATTTTTCAGCAAGTATTTCTACGACATGTATAAAGACAACATGCGATGGACTGAAAAGCTTTTTGAAGTCCTTGTTTCTGATCCAACCTATGGAGAGAATAACAAAAAATTCATTGAGTCAAAGCTAAATCATTACGCTGGTCAAATTTCAAAAGCGGTTGACGAATTCGCTGATGTTTTTAAGATGCCAAAGAAGAAAGGTGATTTCAAGAAGGCGAAAGAAAATGTTTTAAATCACGCTCGTGAAGTTTACGGAAAACTTGGTTTGAATATTAAAATTTAAAAACGGAGGTGCGAAATGGCGGTCGTAGAAACAAGAAGGGAAAGATTTGTCGCTATTGATCTTCAAAAAACCGAGGAAGGTTATAATGTTTTGCAAGCGATTTTGAAAGATAATCCCGGGACAAGGATTGATGAATTTCCCGGCTATTACAAAGTGAAGCACCCGGAAAAGCTTTTAATTAATCGTGAGACGGTAGAAAGTTTCATGGGTCGTCCGTGGGATACGCAGGAGTTCAATCTCGTGATAATTTCTTATGCGGGGAACTTCGCAGAGTGGGATGACGATAAGATTTTGATTCAATGGGATACACATATGTAAAACAAAAGTTTAAAACAAACGGAGGTGCAAGCTATGGCGAAAAAGAAATTAACATTGGCTCAAAAATATCATATCTATACTCGTGGGCTTGATTGGGAGCCAACTTATGTAAGTAAAAAAGATATTTATCCTTACGCTGAATACGAAGGCATAAAAATTAAGGATTGGAATAAATGGGAGGATCCGTTCAGGATGACAATTGAGGCGTATTGGAAATACCAAGCGGAAAAGGACAGACGATTTTATGCAATTCTTGACGGATTTATTCAAAATCAAGGGCACTTAACACTTTCCGATGCGAGATATTTGAATTCAATTAAGCTTTTTATTCAAGGTGTCACACCGCTTGAATACATGGCTCATCGTGGATTTGCTTTCGTTGCGAGGCATCTTCCAGGCGCTGGTCCGAGAACGGCAGCATTTTTCCAATCAATGGATGAACTTAGACATACTCAAATTGAAGTTCACGCTGGAAGTAACTTTAACAAATACTATGATGGTTTTCACTCAATGACGCATATGCATGATAGAGTTTGGTATTTGAGCGTTCCGAAATCTTATTTTGATGACGCAGTGACGGCTGGACCGTTTGAGTTCGTAACCGCTATTTCGTTTTCATTTGAATATGCATTGACAAACCTTCTTTTCGTGCCGTTTATGTCAGGCGCTGCTTATAATGGTGATACTCCAACTATGACATTCGGTTTCAGTGCACAGTCAGATGAATCAAGGCATATGACGCTTGGGCTTCAAGTTGTTAAGTTTCTTCTTGAGCAACACGAAGATAATGTCCCGATAATTCAACAATGGATTGATAAATGGTGGTGGCGTGGCTACAGATTAACTTCGCTTGTCGGTGCGATGATGGATTATATGCTTCCCAAAAGAGTTATGTCGTGGAAGGAATCGTTTGAGCTTTATGTTGAAGATCAAATAATTGAAGGTCTGTTCCGAGATTTGGAAAGATATGGAATTAGACCGCCTTTGCATATGGAGCAATCAATAAAAGAGAAGGAATTCCTTTCGCATGATGTTTACTGGATTTTGTTCTCGTTTACATTTGCAGCTGCTTTTCACTCTTGGATTCCAACTGAGGCAGAAATGGAGTGGCTTGCGGAGAAATATCCAAGGACATTTAATCAGTATTATCGCTGGAGATACGAAAAAGCGAAGGAAGCAAAAACTCCTCTCCCTGGAGATAGATTTTATTACATCGGATTACCTCAGCTTTGTCAGGTGTGTCAGATACCTATGGGCTTCACAGATCCAGATGATCCAAATAATTTTGTTCAAAGATATACAGAATATGAAGGCGAGATTTATCATTTCTGCTCTGATGGTTGCAAATGGATATTTGAACGGGAACCTGAAAAATTCGTCCAAGCGTGGTTACCAGTCCACGAAATTTACAAAGGAAATTGCTTCGCCGAGCCACCAAAAGGACCTGATGATGTTGTCCCACAGGTCTTGAGATGGTATAACATTCAAACTGATAACTTTGATTATTTCGTCTCTGAAGATTACAAGAATTGGAAGGAGTGGCATAAAGATATGGCAACGGTCCTGATTTAAATTTAAACTGGGGCGGTTTTTCCCGCCCCATATCTTGAAAATAAAAAACAAATGGAGGTTTAAAATGGCTGTTAAAGCTCTTTATAATTACAAGTTTCCTGCTCGTGATAGAGCAGAGGTTTTCGGCGATGACATAATCGTTTACGCATATTGGCTTGATAATCCATTTTTCTGCTCTGCTTCTGCATGGAGAGTTCCGAAAAATATGAAATGGAAAGATTTCGTCGGGCAAATTTTCGGGCAACTTTACGGACTTGATCCTGATTTTAAGAAAGTTAAAGAATGGAAGTGGTATCATTTTGATAGCGAGTTTAAGCCCGATGATGAAAAAACACTTTCGGAGCTTGGTTTAAGACATAAATCAATAGTCAAATTTAAGCCGGCTTAAGTTATGAAATACAAAGTCAAAATTGAACCGCTCGGTGTTGAAGTAACCTGCGATGAAAATCAAACTATACTTGACGCATGTCTGAGAAATGGAGTATGGATTCCGCATGCTTGTACTCACGGGACTTGCGGGACATGCAAATCAAGAATCGTTGAAGGTGAGTTTGATTTCGGACTTGCTTCAAATTTCGCATTGATGGATTTTGAAAGGGAGGAAGGATATGCTTTGATTTGCACCGCAAAACCCAAAAGCGATCTTATAATAGAAGCGGATGTTGAAATTGAAGAGGGAATTGAATTTTATCCTGTAAAAGATTTTACAGGCAAAGTTGTTAAAATTTATGACTGCGCGCGCGATACACGAAAACTCATAATTGAAATTATCAACGACAAAATCTTCTATCTCGCTGGACAATACATTCAACTTGATATCCCGGGGACAGGTCAAAATCGTGCATATTCAATTGCTTCAAGACCAGTTGCTGATGGCAACTCAATGATTGAACTTCAAATAAAGAAAGTCCCCGGTGGTATCGGCTCTAAATATGTTTTTGAAGAATTGAAAGAAGGTGATACAGTTAAATTTGCAGGTCCATTTGGAAGATTTGTGTTAAGAAAAAAATTTGAAAACCCGATACTTTTCCTCGCTGGTGGGACAGGGCTTGCGCCAATAAAAGCTATGATCCTTGACGCAATTGAAAGTGGATTGAAACAAGAAATGTATCTTTTCCACGGTGTCAGATCAACGCGTGATCTTTATGATCAAGACATCTTTTGGGAAATTGAAAGGCAAAACAAGAATTTTCATTACATACCCGCTTTATCCGAGAAGTTGGAGGAAGACGAATGGGATGGTGAGCTTGGATTCGTCCATGAGGTTCTTGAGAGAAAATTTCAAAAATTTGCGGGCTTTAAGGCATACATTTCCGGACCGCCACCGATGGTTGATGCGTGCGTGAAAACATTGATGCGCGGAAGATTGTTCGCAGAAGATATTTATGTTGAAAAATTTTTCAACGAAAAAGATAGAATAACAGGAGGTTCAAAAGTTGGCATTGTATCAAGAATATAAAAATGATCGTTCGCCTCAAATGATTGAACTTGATAAGCTTGAAGCAGGATATTTTGAAAATATAGGTGGAATTAAAACTCATTTTCACAGGATGGGCTCTGGAGTTCCGATAGTCTTTCTTCACGGTTCAGGTCCTGGTGTTTCTGCGTGGGCGAATTGGAGATTGACACTTCCATTTTTTATTGAAAGCGGTTTTGAAGTTTTTGCTCCTGATATAGTTGGATTTGGTTATACAGAAAGACCGGAAAATTTTGAGTATACGCATAAAAGCAGAGTTAAACATATTGTTGATTTTATAAAACACTTTGACCTTTGGGAGGTTAATATCGTTGGAAATTCCATGGGGGGAGCCCTTGCCCTTGCGGTCGCTCTTGAAATTCCAGAAAGAATAAGAAAACTTGTCATAATGGGGAGCATCGGGGTAAAATTCCCGATAACGGAAGGACTTTTGACAGTATGGAGTTATAAACCAAGCTTGGAAAATATGAAAAAAGTTATCGCAGCTTTATCAAGCTCTTCTGACCTCGTTGGAGATGATCTAATCAAAATGAGGTATGAAGCGTCAATTCAACCTGGATTTCAAGAGACATATGAAAAAATGTTTTATCCTCCGTATCAAAAACACATTGATGAAATGGATGTTGAAGATAAATTGGGCGAAATAAAAGCACCTGTGCTTGTGATCCACGGGAAACTTGATAAAGTTATACCTTATCAGGTAAGTATAAGAATTTTTGAGAAATTGCCGAACGCTGAACTTCACATATTTGGTGATTGCGGACATTGGACTCAAATTGAAAAGAAAGATGAATTTAACAAACTCGTTAAGGATTTTCTCTTGAGGTGAAAATCGCCCGAAAAAGTGCTCAATGGTTGAAAACTTAATCTGTTAAGTTATATGCAAAATGGAAAATTTAAAATACATCTTTTGCCGAACAACATAACATTTCTTTGTCGTGAAAATGAAACAATTCTTGATGCTGCATTAAGAGCTGGGATTGAGCTACCGCACGGTTGCACGAAAGGTGGGTGCGGGGTTTGCAAAATTAAAGTTAAAGGTAAAGTTGAATTTGGCAGGGTTTCAAAAGTTATGCTGACAGATGAAGAGAAAGAAAATGGTTTTTGTCTTTCTTGTAGGGCTATACCACTTGAAGATATTCAAATTAGTTTAGTTGATGGTTCGCCCGCGAGAGTGGTAAGATATGATGAGTTTTATTCTTTTCTTTTCAAAACGAGAACAAATCTTTAAAAATTAAAAAACGGAGGTGCCCTATGCCGTTTAGAATTTCACGCCTCGGCTATGTTGAAGTCAGGGTCCTTGACCTTGACGATGCCCTTGATTTCTATACAAATGTCCTGGGGCTTCAACTTGTTGAAAGAGCTGGTAAAAAAGCATATTTGAAAACTTGGGATGAACAGCTTGCTTACTCGGTTATATTGACTGAATCTGACTCGGCAGGGATGGTAAGAGCAGCGTGGAGAACTGTTGATCCTGAAGATGTTGATTATTTTGAAAGGAAGTTAAGACAATATGAAGTTCAATATCAAGTTATCCCTGAAGATTACAAGCGAGGAAAGGCGATAAGCTTTAAAACGCCTTCTGGCCATACTTTTGAAATCTTTTACGAGATTGAGATACCTGGAAATATGCTTCCGAAAGAAAGCCCAGACCCGTGGCCAAGAGATTTGAAATTTGATGCAATTAATCCACCGAAAATTGATCATACATTGATAACAGCTCCAGATCCGACGAAGATGATAAGATTTTGTGAAGAAGTTCTTGAGTTCAGAGCAACAGAATATGTTGTAAATAGTGAAGGACAACCAATTGCTGCATGGTTGTATCAAGCAAGACAACAACCTCATGACCTTGCGATTGTGCCAGGAAGAGAGGCTGGAATGCATCATTTCGCATTTCATATATCAAGTGCGCAAGACATCTTTCGTGCAGCAGATATAATGGTTATGAATGATGTTAAAATTGATTGGGGTCCAGGTCGTCATGGGATTACGAGAGGAAGCGGAATTTATTTCTTTGATCCATTCGGAAACAGAATTGAAACATTCGGAGGATACACCGCATATCTTTTTGACCCCGGAGCGAAACCAATTACTTGGACAGAAGAGACGATGGGCAAAGGTGTGTTTTACTACGAGAGAAAACTTGTTGAAACATTTTTGACAGTTTACACATAAAAAATTAAGCCCACCCCCGCTTTTTTCATCCACTCTTAAAATTGTGCGGAGGTGGGCTTTTTGTTTTATCACTTCATCAAAACCATCTTCTTAACATCTGAAAATTCATTCGTCGTCAACTTGTAGAAATAAACTCCACTTGGCATATCCCTGAACTCAACCACAACGCTGTAACGCCCAGGTTCTAATTTTCTATTTATCAATTCCGCAACTTTTTCACCTTTTAAATTGAATATCTCAAGTTTAGCGTTCGTCTCCTTTGGTATGTCAAATTCTATCGTTGTTGTCGGATTGAATGGGTTCGGATAATTTTGATGCAAGGCAAATGAAGATGGGACTTCAACATTAACTTCAACAACTCTGTCAAGTAATTCTTCGCCATTTGCGTTTACTGCGCCGAGTTTATAGTAGTATTTCCTGCCTTTGACGACATTTTTATCTTCCCACTCGTAGATAGCACCGAAGGCATTTGAGCCCTTTGCTTTTAAGTTGTCGTTGCTTACATATGATGCAACAAGGTTAAACGCATCCAAGCTTTCACCTTTGTAAATGTTAAATCCTTTGAATCCATTTGCCTCTGTTGCTGTTTCAATAAAAAGTTTGACAGCATTTCCAGATACTTTTGCAAAGAATTGTTTGATGGTAACTGGCAAAGGATTATCAGCAGTAGAGGAAATTACGAAATCAGAAAATGATGTAACCCCCGAAACGGTTATAGTGTTGTTAGCCAAATCCCTTGATGTCACTGGTAATTCTATCCATTGAGTTCCATCCCATTGGAATACACGAAGTGAGGTTTCATCGGTTATACCTTGGCGTGCAAGGTCTGCGTCAGAGTAGGAAAATGTTATGTTTGCGGAAAAACTTGTGATACCTGCTGTTTTTTCAATTCTGAACCATCTTCTCAAAACCTTATTATCTCCAAGTGGTCCGCCTGGTTGTTGAGAAACACTATCAATTGCGGAAACAGTCACATCACCGGAGCCAGAAAGTGATGTAAAGTTTATTGTGACAGGCAGATAATCGTTTTCTTGCCCGACTTCCCATTTCTTTGAACCTGTTGATGAAACAGGATACACAAGATTTCCTTCAACAAACTTTCCTGCACCAGCTCCTGTGACAGATCCAGTAACTTTGATTGTCCTTGAAGCAGTTGTAATTAACTTTCCATTGGTAAAGATTAGGTTTTCAACTGTAGTGGATGAATTTAAAGTAACCCCTTGAGCGTTGTTAATTTTGAGATTTGAAACATTTGAAGTTAATTCACCACCAGTCGTTTGAGATGTAGATGCAGCATATTCAAGCGTTGAACCGGGTTCATATGTTAGATTACCATTTATGGTATGACCTTCTGCTCTTTTACTTATAAGAACACCACCACTTTTTACTACTATATTGTTAGCAGATATCTCAGAACCACTGATTTCAAGAGTGCCTTCAATTTGTACCAAATTGCATTTTGCTCCAGCTGTTCCAGTTCTTCTTATATTCCCACCGACGATTAATTTAGCTCCACTATTTATAAAAAGTTTCCCAGTTTCTGAAGTTCCGCTATCAGGTCTTACATCACCAGTTATTTGCAGTGTACCACTTGAGATAATCAAAGTTCCAGCTTTTATGTTTGTTGAAGCAGAGGTTCCAACAGCGTTTGGGTTAAGAGCTATTTCAAGTGTCCACCCTTGAGGATTTGCTGCCCAAGATTGTAGAAATAGCATTCTTGAATCTCCTTCAAACCTAACTTTACCAGTTCCTTCAGTTTGAATTAATGTCGATGAAGGCGATGCATCACCACTTAAACTGCCATATATAGTTAAAGTGACATTATTGTTAATCTTTAATCGCGTTCCTGAACCAGCACCTAAAAGTCTTATTGCCTTAGCCATTGCATTTACATTAACCGTAATTGTATGTCCACTTTGTATCACAACGGAATCAGCACTACTTGGGATTCCTGAGGGATTCCAAGCTGTAGGATCATTCCAGTTTCCAGTTTTAGTAGATATTCTCGTAGTTTGTCCCCACACATTTGAAACAATTATGAGTAATGCAAGAAGTAAAAGCACTTTCTTCATATTTGCCTCCACAGTTTTGTTTTGGTTAAAGCTGGTTTTAAGCAAAGTTTTTTAACAAAGTTCTAAAATTCGCTACGCAACTTAATATATCCAAACATAAAGTAAAAACTTTGACTATCAAAACAACATATGTTCGGCAATAAAATAAATGGTGTGTATTAAGTTCGTGTTAAAATTTCGTTAACAAAAAGCAACGAATACCCTTCCCCTAACCTGCAAAAAGCATAATTTGCTTGTTTTGATTTTTTAATATAAATTTTGTAATCGTTTTAAAACCAAAAACAGGAAAACCATGGCGCATTTAAATATAAATCAACTTCAGTTTGAGCAAGTCAAGGAGGTCATAAATAGATCGCAAAATTTCGTCATCACAACGCATGTCAATCCCGATGGAGATGGGCTCGGATGTGAAACGGCGTTTCTGCATTTCCTTGAAAAACTTGGAAAATCAGCAACGGTTATAAATGTCAGCGAAACACCAGATAACTACAAATTCCTTGATCCAGAGAATAAATTCGTCGTCTTTAACGAACAAAATTATGAACATGTTGAAAAAATTTTAAACGCAGATGTGATATTGATTTGCGATATGAATCAGTCGCATAGATTAAAAGCGATGGAAAAATATGTCCTTCAAAGCAGAGCTGTTAAAATTATAATTGATCATCACCTTGAGACGCAAAATTTCGCTGATTATTATCTAATTGACATCAACTCTCCCGCAAGCGGTGAAATCGCATATAAACTTATAAAATTGTTTGATGAGGTTAAGATTGACAAAACAATTGCAGTTGGGCTTTACACTGCGATTATGACGGATACCGGTTCCTTTAGATTTCCGAGAACCGATTCAGATACACATCGCATTGTCGCTGAATTGATTGATGTTGGGGTAGATCCAACCGAAATTTATGATAAAGTTTATGAGCAAAGTTCCCTCGGGCGAATGAAACTTCTTGGCAAGTGTCTCTCCGAAATGCAAACAATGTATGATGGACAGCTTGGTTATATAGTTGTAACTCAAGAGATGTTGAAAAATTATAGTGTCAAGGAGTGGGAAACAGATGGATTTGTTCAGACAATTTTAAGTATCACAGGAATTAAAGTAGCGATTTTTTTGCTTGAGCTTAAAGATGGGGTGAAGTTGAGCTTTAGGTCAAAAGGTGATATACCAATAAATGAACTTGCAAAGGAATTCGGAGGAAATGGACATAAGAACGCTGCTGGCGCTCGGCTTTACAATGTTTCCATTGAAGATATTTTAAAACAAGTTATTGAAAAGGCCGAAAAATATATTTATTTTGCTGAAAAACAAATTGAGGTGATAAAATGAAGTTGACATATTCAAAGGGGAAATTAAACACGGTAAAGGCGGACTCTTTAATTGTCTTGACATTTTCAGATAAAGATCTTTTGGCAAAAACCGTGAACAAACTTGATAAATATCTAAATGGACAGCTTAATGCTTTGGTTTCTGCTGGTGATTTCAAAGGGAAGGAGAAAGAGGTTGTGGTTCTTTATCCGACAAATTCCGATATGAAATCAAAGAGAGTGATCATCGTTGGACTTGGCGAAAGAGAAAAGATAACGCTTGAGAAAATTCGTCGTTCCTGCGCAGTTGCTTCAAAGAAAGCACAAAGTTTGAAATCTGAAACAATAGCGATAGAATTTCCAGATTATTCATTGCTTAAAGATAAAATCAACGAGGATCTCTCTTACATTGCGCAATCCGTGGCGGAAGGTTCAGTTTTGGCACTTTATAAATTTGATAAATATCTGACCAACGAGGAACAAAAAAGCCATAAAGTTAAAGAGGTAATTGTGTTTTCTGAAGAGGATTCAAAAGATATTAGGGAAGGTATAAGAGTTGCGGATATAGTTTGTAGTGCTGTTTATTTGGCTCGTGATCTTGCAAATGCCCCTGCAAATGAGATATATCCAGAAACTCTTGCTCAAGCTGCGATAAATTCTGGAAAAAAATATGGTTATAAAGTAAAGGTTCTTGGAAAGCCTGAGATTGAAAAGCTTGGCATGGGTGGATTGCTTGCTGTAAATTCTGGAAGCGCAAGACCACCGAGATTTATAATCATGGAATACAAAGGAAATCCGAGAAGCAAAGAGACATATGTAATTGCTGGCAAAGGAATAACATTTGATAGCGGTGGATTATCTATCAAACCAGCTCAGGGAATGGAAGAGATGAAAATGGATATGTCAGGTGCAGCTGCAGTCATTGCAACGATGGAGGCAGTTGCGAGGTTAAAATTACCTGTTAATCTCGTCGGTCTTGTTCCAGCAACTGAAAATATGCCCGGTGGTTCTGCTTATAGACCTGGGGACATAATAAGAACATACAGCGGGAAGACAATTGAGGTTATTAACACAGACGCTGAAGGTAGAATTATACTTGCAGATGCTCTCGGCTACGCTCAAAGATATAAACCAGCTGCTATAATTGACCTTGCAACTTTAACAGGCGCTTGCGTTGTCGCTCTTGGTTATTTTGCAACCGGCATGTTTGGAAACGATGAGAAACTTATGGAAGAGATTAAAAAAGCTGGAGAAAAGACATATGAACGCGTATGGCAAATGCCAACTTGGGATGAATACGATCAACTTATAAAAAGTGATGTAGCAGATGTCAAAAACTCCGGTGGAAGATGGGCAGGAGCAATAACCGCAGCAAAGTTTTTGCAAAAGTTTGTCGGGAATTATCCTTGGGTGCATCTTGATATTGCAGGGACCGCGATGCTTGATAAAGAATACGATTATCAACCCAAAGGTGGTTCTGGAGTAGGTGTTAGATTGCTCGTTGAATTTTTCAGGAACAAATCAAAGAAGAAATAAGGTTTTCTATTATAGAATTCGCCAACGAAAAAGAGAAAAATCAAAAATCAAGGAAGTTTTACTTGAGTGAGCTCAGATTGCAATTGTAGACATAACAAAGAAAACCCTCGCTTTTTATACATAGATGCAAAATTCAATTTTATCAAAAATCGGGAATACTCCGCTAATAAAGATAGACAAAATAAACCCATACTCAAAAAATATCTCAATCTACGCAAAAGCGGAGTGGTTCAATCCTGGGGGTTCGGTTAAAGACCGTCCAGCGCTTTACATGATAATGGATGGAATAAAGCGTGGACTTTTGACCAAAGATAAAATTATAATTGATGCAACAAGTGGGAATACGGGAATTGCTTATGCTATGATAGGCGCTGTTCTCGGTTATAGAGTTAAACTTGCCCTACCTTCTAACGCAAGTTTGGAAAGAAAGAAAATTCTCAAAGCTTACGGAGCTGAGCTAATTTTCACAGATCCACTTGAGGGGACTGATGGAGCACAGAAAGTTGTTAAGGAAATCGTAGAGAGAGAACCTGAACTTTATTTTTATCCAGACCAATATAACAACGATGCAAATTGGCGTTCTCACTATGAGACGACGGCAGTTGAAATTATAAATCAAACGAATGGAAAAATAACTCATTTCGTTGCTGGACTTGGGACTACTGGGACTTTCGTCGGCACCGCTAAAAGATTGAAGGAATTTAATTCAAAAATAAAAACGATCGCTGTCCAACCTGATTCGCCTCTTCACGGCATTGAAGGGTTAAAGCATTTACCAACCGCAATTGTGCCTGGAATTTTTGAACCTGAACTTGTTGATGAATTAATTGAGGTTTCAACTGAAGAAGCATATGAAATGGTAAAATTGCTTGCGAAGGTTGAAGGTTTGTTTGTTGGAGTTTCCTCTGGAGCTGTAATGGCAGCGTGTTTGAAACTTGCGCAAAAAATTGAGGAGGGTCTCATCGTCACGGTTTTCCCCGATTCGGGATTCAAATATCTAAGCGAAAAATTTTGGGAAGAAACAAATTTTGTAAATACCGATGATAGAAATATCAGATGAAATAATTACGGAGATAAGATCGCACGCTGAAGAAACATATCCAGAAGAGTGTTGCGGTGTTCTGATTGGAAAGTTTGATGTTTTTCAAAAAGTTGTGTTTGAAATTTTAAGAATTGAAAACTCCAAAGAAACCGAGAGAAACAGGCGATATCTGATAAAACCGCAGGACTATCTTAAAGCTGAAAAGTACGCTAAAGAAAAAGGATACGATATAATTGGATTCTATCATTCACACCCCAACCACCCAGCGAAGCCATCTGAATATGATAGGGAGCATGCGTTTCCATTCCTATCTTACATTATTGTTTCAGTTGAAAATGGGAGATCTAAAGAAGTTAACAGTTGGGTTCTAAGGGAAGACAGAAGCGAGTTTGATCCTGAGGAAATTGAAATTAAAAATAAAATTTGAGCGTTGAAATGTCAGTGAAAGTTATGATCCCAACCCCGTTAAGACCATACACTGATAATAAAGATACAATTGAAGTTGATGGGCAAACTGTTAGAGAACTATTGGAAAACTTGGCAAATAGATATCCGCAATTGAAGCGGCATCTTTTTTCTGAGAATGGGAATTTGCGAAATTTTATAAACATTTACATCAATGACGAAGATATAAGGTATCTTGAGGGTGATAATACAAAGTTAAAAGAAGGAGACATTGTTAGCATAGTTCCAGCGATTGCAGGCGGAAGCTAATTAATAATTTCCTTTGTGAAGAATTCAAAAAAAGAGGAAATATGCTATGTTCGGGCAAATTTTAAATCCAAGATCTATGAATTTAACAGATGATGTAGAATTAACACGAGAAGAATTTTTGAGATATGGTCGCCATCTTATAATGCCTGAGGTTGGGTTGGATGGCCAAAAGAGATTAAAATCTTCAAGTGTTTTAATAGTTGGTGCAGGTGGACTTGGTTCTCCGCTCGCATTCTATCTTACTGCAGCTGGCGTTGGTAGAATTGGGATAGTTGATTTTGATGTCGTTGACCTATCAAATCTTCAAAGACAGATAATTCACACGACGAAGGATGTGGGGAGATCAAAACTTGAATCAGCTAAGGAAAAACTTGAGGCGTTGAATCCAAATGTTGAGATTGAAACATATAATATGCGACTTACAAGCGAGAACGCATTTGAGATAATTGAGAATTACGATATAATTATAGATGGGACGGATAACTTTCCAACTCGTTATCTTGTGAACGATGCTTGTGTTATTTTGAAAAAACCGAATGTTTATGGAAGTATATTTAGATTTGAAGGTCAAGCGTCGGTTTTTTATTCTGTTATGGGCCCATGTTATCGTTGTCTTTATCAGGAGCCACCTCCTCCAGGATTAGTCCCAAGTTGTGCTGAAGGTGGTGTTCTTGGAGTTTTGCCAGGGATTATAGGGACAATTCAAGCACTTGAAGCGATAAAGTTAATTCTTGGCGTTGGAGAACCGTTGATTGGAAAACTACTTTTGTTTGATGCGCTGAAGATGAAATTTAGAGAGTTGAAACTTAGGAAGAATCCGCAATGCCCAATTTGTGGTGAAAATCCAACGATAAAAGAACTGATTGATTATGAAGCGTTCTGCGGAATCACACCTGAGCAAGCTTTGCGTGAGGCAGGGCTTGAGATAACACCTGAAGAATTGAGATCAAAACTTGAAAATGGTGAGGATATAATTTTGATAGATGTTCGTGAACCACATGAGTATGAAATTAATAGAATATACGGAAGCAAGTTGATCCCTCTTTCAAAGTTACCTGAAAAAGTTAATGAACTTGATCAAACTCGTGAGATTGTGCTTTATTGCAAGATGGGTGGAAGAAGCGCAAGAGCTGTGCAGTTTTTAAGAGAGCTTGGTTTTACCAGGGTTAAAAATCTAGCTGGTGGGATTGACGCTTGGATTGAAAAAATTGAACCGAACATGCCGAAGTATTGACTTTTAACAAAAAATGTTTTATAATTACAAAAAGAATCAATGAAAATCTAAGGAGGTTGATAATATGAGAAGGATTTTTCCCGTCGCAATGTTTCTAATTATGGGTATTTCATTTATTCTAGCTCAGGGTGGGAATTCAGTAAAGCCCGAAGTTGAAGCGGCAAGATTATTTAACGAGGGCAATTCACTTTTAAGGAGTGGGAACTATAGGGCAGCAATTGAAAAGTATGAAGAAGCTTTAAAGTATCAGCAAGATCCAAGGTTTTATTATAACAAGGGGCTTGCGCTTAAAGCCTTGAGACAAAATGAGGAAGCAATCAAGGCGTTTAAGGAAGCAATAAATCTTAAGAGCGACTTCGCCCCAGCTTATAACGCAATCGCTGGAATTTATTTAGTTCAGGGTGATTACGACAATGCTATTGATAACTATAACAAAGCGTTACAATATGACAAGAAGCTTGACGCAGCGATGAAAGGCATGGTTGAAGCGTTGCTTGGTAAGTCAAATATGCTAATTCAGGCGGGTAAATTTCAAGATGCAGTAAATCTTTTAACACAAGCAACGACATACAGACAAGATTATCCTAAGGTTTATGTTATGCTTGCGCTTGTTTACAATAAGCTCTCACAGCATGACAAGGCGATAGAATCGGCTATGAAAGCAATTAGCATAAATCCGAAAGCTACGAACGCAGACGCTTATTTTGAGCTTGGGATAGCATATAAGAAACTTGGGCAAGTGGAGGAAGCTCGCAAGGCATTTCTTGAAGCGAAAAAAGATCCGCGTCTTGCGAGAAATGCTCAATATGAGCTTGATCTCTTGAAGGAACAGTGAAATTTTTACTTTTGAAAAGTTTTTAAGTTGTGCCCGACCTCAATGGTCGGGCTTTTTTATTGAAAATGAAGTGGGGTGAAAAATTAAATCCTGATGTTAACTTTTGATAAAATTTTACTTCTCTTGTAATCTCACAATGTAAGCAATTAAATCAGCTATTTCTTGATCGCTTAATTTGTCTGGCGTGAAAAATGGCATTGGGGTTTCGCTTGAAGCCGAAGAACCTGCGCGAATCATTTCAATTATTTTCTCAGCGGTTATCTTTTGTGTAAACAATATAGGCGGACCTATATTGATTTCTTCCAAGTGGCATTGCTCACACGCTTTTTCGTAAATTATAGCTCCATTTTCAGGATTTCCAGAAAGATTTAAAATTTTATCTTTGATTCTGTTGATTTTCTCTTTTCTTGTTGTCTCGTCATCCCAGGGCAAAACCAGAGGTTGAGATGTTAATTTTTCAACTTCAATTTCCCCAGAGATAAATTCAAAGTAAGCTAACAATGCCTGTGAATCTTCGGGGGACAAAGCTTTAAGAGGATTTACCGCCCCTTCTTTTTTCTGATATAGAACAATGCATAATCCGGCGCCACCAGCTGTTATTTTTAGAGTTTCTCCTCGGAATTTACCATACCAGGTGATTTTTCTCCTGTGAGCTCCTATCAAGTTATGCCCTGGTCTTATTTTATCATCAGGATAAGTCACATCATCAAAATCTGCATGGCAATTTGCGCAGGCAAGACCTGTTGTCCCATAGTTTGAATCGTAGAAGATCTCCCGTCCTCGTTTTACATCCTCTGGTAGTTTGATGTTTTTTGTCTGATCTCTTGAGCACGAGGAAAGTGAAACAAACATCAAAATAGCCATCAAAGTTTGAAGCAAATTCCGCATAGTTGAAGTGAAGATATTTTATTTGTCTTTCTTAAAATAGTGCGAAATTAAAATTTTAAAAAATTTTGTGTAATTTATCAGCGACGCGCAAAACAAATTCACACAAGTGATGAGAGCAATTTTAATAATTCTCTCAATTTTCATTTCCGCTGATTTCCTTTGCGCACAAAATATAACGAGGGAGAGGGGGAGGACGGATAAATTTAAAGATATCCTTGCGGTAAGGTGGCTTGATCCGAGATTTGGAGAGTTTCCTGACGCATCACTCGTTGATTTTAGTTTTCTTTTAGATTCACCCGCTGGAAAATATGGATTTGTAAGGGTTGGAGAAGATGGGCATTTTTATTTTGAGAAAACAGGCAAGCGTGCAAGGTTTTGGGGAGTGACAATAGCAGGAAGCCATGTTGATATACCGAAAGAAAAAATTGAAACTGTAGTGGAGGTGCTTGCGCGCGCTGGATGCAACATAATTAGATTACACGAACTTGACAACCGAGGCGGTGAAAAATTTGGCATCGTGAGAAGAAATGTAATTGACGAAGCTCATCCAAACGAAAATAATTCAAGAAATCTTGACAAGGAATATCTTGACAAAATTGATTATTGGATTTATCAAGCACAAAAACGCGGAATTTATATCTATCTTGTCCTTCGTGCATATAGAACTTTCAAGGTCGGCGATGGAATTTACGGAGCTGAAAAAATGGAACGAAAAGGTTCACCATATGGGCTTTTTGATGAAAAAATGATTGAACTACAAAAAGAATTTATTGACAATTTTCTTTTTAAGCATGTGAATCCATACACAGGTAAACCGAACGGTTTAAATCCGGCGGTTGCAATGATTGAACTTATAAACGAAGATAGTTTTTTCTTCCAGTATGATAAACTTGATCAAATGATTGAGCCATATAAATCAAAATTTTTGAAGATGTGGGTTCAGTTTCTTCAAAAGAAATATGGAAACACCGATAACTTGAGAAAAGCATGGACCACGAAAGATGGTTTCTCCGTTCTTTCAGACGATGAGTCAATTGAAATGGGGAAAGTTGATTTCCCAAAGTTTAAAATTAAGAAATTCACAGATCTTAATGAAGATAAATCTTCACGGCTTGAACATCCGCTGAGACAAAAGGATGGAGTTGAGTTTTTGATGTCGCTTCAGATGAAGTTGTTTAAAAGTTTTAAAGAGTTCATTCGTTCAAAAGGTTGCCCAATACCTTTGACAGCAACTGTTAACAGCGAGTTTATAAATGATACCTACACGGTCGCAGCTGAACTTGATTTCATAGGACAAAATATGTATATGGATCATCCATCCTTTGAAGTTGGAAAGGAATGGGTTGGATTTCCAGTTTTCAAAAATGAGAACTATTTAAAAAGAAATGATAGGTGGAGTTTTCCTGTTTATTCAAGTTTTTACGCGTGGGAAGGGAAACCAATTGTAATTCGCGAATGGGCCTTATGTTATCCAAATGAATATAGAGCTTCAAGTTTAATTCATATCGCTGTTTATTCGCTGCTTCAGGATTATGATGCCGTTATTTACTTTGCCTTCTATACTTGGGGTGATGTTAACATTTGTTCGCCATTTGGATTGCAGTCCGACCCAACAAGATGGGGATTGTTTGGGTATGCCGCGAAAATTTTTATTAACGGTGAAATAAAACCATTTCAGAAAAAATTGAATGTATGTTTTTATCCAGAGGATTTGAAAATATGGGCTGATTGGTGGAGCAAAGTTTATAAGCTTTCTAAAAATTTCAAATTGAGAAACAAAGTTGTTGAGAAATATAACCTTGCGAACTCGGATGAGATTAATATCTTCGCAAGAGATGTTTTTAAAAATGGATCTATTTATAAGTTCATTGATTCGCTCGTTAATCTAGCAAACGGCGAGGTTAAAATTGACTCTGTGAATGGAACTTTGCTTGTTGATTCAAAGTATTTTAAATCGCTCGCAGGAGAAATTGACACATCAAAAGTTTATGAATTGGGCAAGTTTAAGATTAAAACAAGTTCCCCTGTTTCAGCAATTGTTTTTGCAAGTTTGGACAATTTTGCATTAGATAGTTCAAACAAAATCGCAGTTAAAGTTGTAACCGTGGCTAAAAATAGAGGGCAGGTTTTTGAAAAAGTAGAGGATAGAAAATTTATTTTAAGAAATCAGGGCAGTGCACCTGTTCAAACACACGGTGAAAAATCTGATTCAGGAGTTGAGATATGGATCAGCGATAAAAGAATTTTGAAATGCTTTATGAGAAATGGTAGTTTTGAAGTTTTGATTGACAACAAAACAAAACGAGTTTTCATATTTTGCGATACACCGAATATAAAATTCAAAATACACAATCACTTTTTCAGGGTCGGTAAAATTACGAGGTTTTTCCAGGAAATTGGTGGCGAAGATCGTGGAAAGATAGGTGAAAATGGGGAATTTGTTTATCCGGGGTATTCAAAATATGTGATGATTTATTAACAGAAATTTTAAGCACCTTTGTGCGTCGTATTTTTTCTTTCCCCCTTTTTTGTTAAATTTTAAAAAAATTAAACCTTTTCAAGAGAAGGTGACGAAAGGCGATCTTGCTGAACTTAAAAAAAGGTTAAAGAAGGTAAAACTAATCGCATGTGACATTGACGGGACTTTGCTTAGCTCAGAAAATCAAATCGGCGACGGGACAAAGCAGCTCGTAAAAGAATTAAAGAATTTCGGAGTTAAATTTACTCTCATCACTGGTCGCGTTCATTCCGCTTCGGTTAAATATGCAAAGATGCTTGGTGTTGATGATCCAATAGTTTCTCTAAACGGCGCTCTTGTGAAATTTCCGGAGGGCGAGACAATAAAAGCTTTCTATCTTCCCGAAAAGAAAGTCATTAAAGCGCTTGAACTTGCCGAAAGATATTTTGTTAATATACTTTTTTATTCAGAAGATAAAGTCATTTACACGGCTGAAAACACGATTTTCCCATCATATATAGGTAATCTTGAGGCAGAGGCGATAGAGGTTGATTCTTATTATGAACATACTGATAAGGTCTTGCGTGTCGTGCTTAGTTCCGATAGAAAACATATGCTTTATAAAATTGCACATAAGATTGAACCTATTTTCTTTTCAAATATATCAACATCAATTTATCCATCGCTCAAGTACGATAAGCTTACCTATCTTGAGGTTAAACGAAGGGGAATTTCAAAGGCGACCGGCTTAAAACATCTCTGTAAATACTATGGAATAAAAATGAAAGAAGTAGCTGGGATTGGTGACTTTTACAACGATCTTGAATTTTTGAAGAAAGTCGGGATTGCTGTTGCTATGAAAAACGCTATTGCGGAGCTTAAATTCAATGCTGACTATGTGACGACTAAGACGAACGATGAAGATGGTGTAGGTGAATTTCTTGAAATTTTGCTTGATGCAAAAAAATCAAGTTAAAGTATGGATCTAAAAAATTTAACATCTCTTTTCTCAAAGGATTTGCTTTTGAAGGTTGCAATGTTTCTTTCTATTCCGTTTTTGCTCGTAATTTTGTTTAGAAGTCCATATGCGTTTGAATATAAATACGAGGTCGGTAGCGTCTGGCTTTATGATGATGTCGTTGCTCCATTTGCTTTTCCGATTTACAAAGATGAAAAACAATATCAAGAGGAACTTGCAAAGGTCTATAGCGAGGTTTATTTCATTTTTGATGTTGATACACAAGTTCATAAAACTCAGATGAACGAGTTCAGGAAGTTTTTGACAGATTTGAGATCGTATTTGGATTTGAAGCAAAATTATCAGATTAAGTTGAACCGCGGTGTAAGCCCAAACCTTCTCAAAAGCGATTCAGTTGAAATTGACAATTTAAAAAAACTTCTAATTCAGAGGCTCAGCGAGGAGGATCTTGATAAAATTGAATTAATGTATAAAATCGGTTATTTTGATTTTGCTAAGTTAAAAGTCGTTGGTGAAACATATCTTTCTTCAGTTTATCAGCCGATAGGGGTTATTTCAATACCGAGAACGGATCTAAAGAGAAATGAGATAGTTTTAAGAAAAGGCAAATTTGAAGAGGTTTACAAGCAGGGAAGGTTCTACGACCTAAATGAGTGTTATGATCTTGCTAAAAGCTTGACACAGAAAAATTTCTCAGAGCTTGCTGAAATTGACTCATCTTATTTTGATCTAATTGCTCAAGTTCTTTATTCATTTGTGAAGCCGAACTTGTTATTTAATGAGAAAGAGACAAATAGTTTGATAGAACGAGAGAAGAGCAAAGTTTTGAGGACGGCTGGCATTGTCCGTGAAAATGAGAAGATAATCTCAAGACATGAGATAATAACTCCGGAGAAGTATTTGAAACTTGAATCTTTGAAAATAGCGCAAAGAGAGCGTGGCATTGGAACTGGGCGGATTCTCAAAGACCTTGGGCGTTTCATCTTAACTGCAAGCATATTGGCCGTCTTTTGGATATATCTTTACATGTATAGGAAGAAAATCTATTTTGATAACAAACTGCTTTCACTTATAACTGCTTTATTTATTTTTGAAATTTTGCTTGCTTTTTTAATTACAAAGTTAAAAGCGGGGCACGAGGCAAATTACTTAATTCTTATACCGGCGTTTTCAATGTTGATGACAATAGTTTTTGATTCAAGGGTTGCCTTCTGGGCAACTGTTGTAATTTCACTTATGATTGGCTCTGTGATAGGTTATGACTATGGGGTTATATCGGCTTCATTTGTTGCAGGGACTGTTGCTATTTACTCTGTGAGAAGCATTGGAAATAGGATGCAGATTTTTAAAAGTTTTATTTTCATTTTTATTGCTTATGCTTTCGTTTTAATTGGATTTTCGTTTCAAAAATATGAATCCGCTGAGGTTATTTTCACAAAACTTGGTTTTGTGGCTGCCAATGCTTTGCTTTCACCAATTTTGACATACGGTTTGCTAATTTTTCTTGAGAGAATTTTTGGGATCATGACAGAAATTACCTTGCTTGAGCTTTCTGATTTCAATCATCCACTTTTGCGTGAGCTTTCGGCGCGAGCACCAGGGACATTTCATCACAGCATTGCAGTTGCAACGCTTGCCGAAGCTGCAGCTAAAGCCATTGGGGCTAATCCAGTGCTTGCCAGGGTTGGTGCTTATTACCATGATGTCGGTAAAATTTTAAATCCGGAATTCTTCGTTGAAAATCAAATGGAATCTGAAAAACTCCATAGCTCAATAACTCCAGAGCAAAGTGTTAAGATAATTATCTCGCATGTTGAAGAAGGACAGAAGATAGCCAAGAGATATAAGCTCCCATTGGAGATAATTAAATTTATTCCCATGCATCATGGAACAACGCTTGTAGCTTACTTTTATGGTAAGGCGCTAAAGCGAAAGGAACTGAAAGAAGTTGAAATTGAAGAAAGCGATTTTAGATATAAAGGACCGAAACCTGATTCAAAGGAAACCGGTATCGTTATGCTCGCTGACTCGGTTGAAGCTGCTGTAAGATCGCTTGATGAGAAAACACCTGAAAATATAGAGAAAACCGTTGAAGCGATATTTGAAAGCCGAATTGAAGATGGTCAGCTTGATGAATCAAATCTGACATTAAAAGACATAGAGGAAATAAAGAAAACATTCATTCAGATGTTGAATAATCTTTATCATCCAAGAGTTAAATATCCCGGACAGGAAAAAATCACGGCTGATGAGTCAGTTGATAAAAAAGAACTCAAATTAAGGCCAAGAAAGAGAACGAGAAAGCTAAAAAATGGCACAAGTTAGCAAAAAGTTTGCGTTTGAGGAATCTCTGATGAGAATTAAAAATGAAGAATGGCGACGGTTTCTTAGCCATTTTCTTAAGTCAATTGAAATAGAGAAGGGATATTCTAAAAACACAGTTGAATCGTATTCAATTGATCTCGTGCGCTATGTTTGCTTTTTAGAAGACAATGGCATTAAGCACCCAGATTTCGTTGACGAGGAATTGGTGCGAAAATATATTAGGGAGATCGGGTTGATTGGATTAAGTCCATCAAGCATTTCAAGAAATGTGGCATCAATAAAATCATTTCACAAGTTTTTACTGCTTGAATCCTATTCAAAAAATTATCCAGTTGAAAACATTGAACATCCTAAAATAAAGAAGAAACCACCGGAAGTTTTAAGTATTGACGAGGTCTTTACACTACTTGAACAGCCAGACACTTCAACTCCGATGGGCATAAGGGATAGAGCATTGCTTGAAGTTATGTATGCAACTGGAGTGAGAGTGTCGGAGTTGATAAATCTTAAACAGATTGATCTCTTTCTTGATATGGAATTTATCAGGGTTCTTGGTAAAGGTTCAAAAGAAAGATTGATCCCCATCGGCAAGGTTGCGATCAAGTGGGTAAGGGAATATCAGTTGAAAGTTAGACCAAAACTTGCTAAAATTAGTAGTGGAGATATTCTTTTTTTAAGTAGATTAGGAAAAAAATTAACAAGAATGAGCGTGTGGAAGATTGTTAAAAAATATGCTTTGATGGCTGGAATAAGGAAAGAGATCCATCCTCACACTCTAAGACATTCGTTTGCCACGCATCTTCTTGAAGGTGGTTCGGATTTGAGATCTGTTCAGGAAATGTTGGGACATGCAAGTATAACTACAACTCAAATTTACACTCATATAAGCAACGAAACATTAAGGGAGATATACTATCTTTATCATCCAAGGTCAAACTAAATTTTAAAACAAAAAGGAGAACCAACATGGCAAGACAACTTCCAAACTGGGAAAACATAGCCGAAAAGCTTAACAGCTATGTTGAGGATGTGAGAAATGAGTATGAACAAATGCTTGGTGAAATAGTTGAGATACCTACTGTTAGTATGGATCCATCGTATAAGAATGAAATTGAACGGGGTGCTGATCTTGCGGTTGAATTTTTGAAAAAATTTGGTTTTGAAGCGAAAAAATGCAAAACCCCGGGAAATCCAGTCGTCTTCGGTTCATATGTGACAGATCCTAAGAATCCAACCGTTGCAATTTACAATCATCTTGATGTCCAACCAGCAGGTGGTCCAGAGTGGATTCGTGAACCGTTTAAGTTTACAAAAGAAAATGGTAAGTACTACGGTCGTGGGACAACGGATGACAAGGGACCGGCAATGGCAGCCTTATTCGCAGCTCGCTTCGCCGTTGAAAATGGAATCCCGATAAATATCAAGTTCATTTGGGAATTTGAAGAAGAACATGGAAGCCCGAACTTTGAATATTTCATTAAAAATTATAAATCGGATCTTAAGACGGACTCAATACTTGTTTCAGATACGATGTGGATTGCATCTGATAAGCCAGCCATACCTTATGGATTGAGAGGATTACAAGGTGCTCGGCTTGTGCTTGAGACAGGAACCAAAGATGTTCATTCTGGAACAACCGGTGGTTGGGCGAGAAATCCGATTGGTGAAATTTGTCAGCTTATCTCGCAACTTTATGATGCGAAAACTGGAAAGGTGAAAATACCTGGATTCTATAAGGATGTGAAAAAGTTAAGTGAGAAGGAGTTGAAAAACTTCCTCGCCTCCGGATTTGATGTTAAGAAAAGAATTGAGGTTTTCGGATTTAAGAGCGTTAGGACGAAAGATAAAGCTGAAATTTTAAGAAGAATTTGGGCTGAACCAACTTTTGAGGTTCATGGGATCGTTGGAGGTTACACTGGTCCTGGGATAAAGACAATTGTTCCACCAAGAGCTGAAGCTAAGATAAGCATGCGACTTGTCCCCAACCAAACTCCTGATAAAGCTTTCAAATTGCTCAAAGATTATGTTAAAAAGCTTAACCCCGATGTTCAAGTTATCCGTGAAAATGCACTTGAACCATATCTTGGCGAGTTTGAAGGACCTTATGCAAATGCAGCGGTGAAAGCAGTTGAATATGCTTTCGGTGTTAAGCCAGCTTTCATAAGGGAAGGTGGATCAATAGGCGCAGTCGTTACAATGCAGAAACTTTTGAAAGTTCCGATCGTGATGATTGGTCTCAGTTTGCCAGAGCATGGTTATCACGAGCCGAATGAAAACTTTGACTGGAGACAAGCATCAGGAGGTATGAAGACATTTGTGAGATACTTTTATGAGATATCGCAAATAGAGTGAAAAGTTAAAAATAAAGGGGCTTTCATTTGAAAGCCCCTTTTCTGTTTAATTATTTGAAAGTTAACAAAAAATTTATTATTAATTAACTGTGTTTTTAAAATTTGTTAAACTCTAAAAAACAGGAGGAGGTGAAATTGAAAGCGTTAGGGAAGCATCTTTTGATTGAGCTTTTCAATTGTGACCGAAAACTTCTAAACGATGTTAATTTTGTTGAGAAAGTTCTCACGAAGTCAGCAGAGCTTGCCGGCGCAACAATCGTGAAAACATTTTTTCATACTTTTAATCCCCACGGCGTAAGCGGGGTCGTCGTGATAGCTGAATCGCATCTTACAATTCACACCTGGCCAGAGTATGGATACGCTGCCGTTGATGTCTTTACATGTGGGGATGATGTTGATCCGTATGTAAGCTATCAATATCTGAGAGAAAAATTTAAAGCGAAAAGCGCTTACCTTATGGAGGTAAAGCGCGGAATCTCGGAGAATATCACCAATGCGATTACAAAGAAAATAACTACAGGGGTTCTTGCAGGAGAAAAGTGAAGTAAATACCGATATCCCAAATAGTAAGAAGGACTTTTGGTTTACTGAATACGGACCGACGAACACCGCTATTTCTTTAAGGGTGAAATACAAACTTTTTGAAAAAGAGACACCTTATCAAAAGATAGAGATTTTTGATTCTTATGATTATGGCCGAGTTATGGCTCTAGATGGCTTTATAATGATCACGGAAAAAGATGAGTTTATCTATCATGAGATGATTAGCCATGTGCCTTTGTTTACGCATCCAAAGCCAAGTCATGTGCTTGTAATTGGCGGTGGAGATGGTGGAGCTGTAAGAGAAATTTTAAAACATGAAATAGTTGAAAAGGTTGAACTCGTTGAAATAGATGAAGAGGTTGTAAGAGCCTCAAAAATTTATTTCCCGCAGATTGCTTCGTATCTTGATGATGAAAGAGTTGAAATAAAAATCCAAGATGGAATTGAGTTCGTAAAGTCAAGAAGGGGAATTTATGATGTTATTTTAATAGATTCCCCCGATCCAATTGGTCCAGCTGTTGGACTTTTTGAAGAAGAGTTTTATAAAAACGCATGTGCGTCTTTAAATGATTCTGGAATCCTTGTTGCTCAATCTGAATCACCTTTCATCTTTCCTGACTTGATTAAACGTGTTTATTCAATTTTTAAAAATTATTTCCCTATCGTTTATTTTTATCTTGCGAATGTGCCAACTTATGCGAGCGGAGTTATAAGCTTCATCTTTGGTTCAAAAAGATTTGATCCCTTGCGCGATTTTAATCCGGAAAGGGTTAAAAACTTCGGTGCACCGTTGAAATATTACAATGAAAAAATTCATATAGCTTCATTCGCCCTACCTAACTTTTTCACTGATTTGCTCAAATAGAAAAAATTTTGAAAATGCGCGCTTTCAAAGGGGTATATATTTTTGTTTTGCTTTCAGTTTTTTTTATCTCGTGTCATACTGAAAGAGAAAAAGACAAAAACAAGAAGTTTGTTCGGGTATATGCTGAAATTTTGTTTCTAACGGAAAAATTTAAAAACGATTCTCTTCAACTTAGAATGAAAATTGACTCTGTTTTAACAGCAAATAAGATGACGCTTCAAATGTTTGATTCAATTGCGAACGCATATAGCAAAGAACCTCAAAGATGGGTTCAATTCTTTGAAGAAGTAAAAAAATATCTTGAAGAAAAAAGTTTAAATGTCAAGCCAGAGAAACATTGATGAAATATATCTTCATTCAGTTTGGCTTTCGCACGCTGGCAAAATGAACTATAAGACGAAAAATGATGATGTCATTGAAGTTCTTGAGCCAGGAGAAATCAACACAAGCGATGGAGCTGACTTCGTAAATGCGAAGGTTAGAATTAATGGTAAAATCTATAGAGGCGATGTTGAGATTCATATAAAAGCATCCGATTGGAAAAGACATAAACACCATCTTGATGATAGATATAACACCGTTGTCCTTCATGTAGTTTTGTATAACGATCTAAACGATGAGTTTGTGCAGACAATTTCGGGCAGAAAGATTTTGATAGCTGAAATTGAGCAAAAAAATGAAATCTTGAAGATAAATGCAAAAAGAGGTGATAGGATTAAATGCTATGAAATCAACAAGATAGTTTCAACAGAAGAAAAAATTAAATGGATAAAAAAGCTCGGGCTTGCGCGCTTATTTTTCAAAGCCAGGAGCATAAGTGAAAGATTAGCTGAAATCATTGATGAAAATTTCTTTTTGATCTCCGAATCACCAAAGGATTATTTCTCAACACATCAAGGTTATTCGCTTTATCAATTGTCTCATCGTTTTGTATGGGATCAGCTTTTGTATGAAAAAGTTATGGAAGGTCTTGGCTATTCAAGAAACAAATTACCTTTTCAAAATCTCGCGAGAAATTTAACTCTTAAATTTATCTCTGAACATTCGTTTGCACATTCTTATGAAAAGCAGATACTCAAAATTCAAGCGTTTTTGTTCGGGGCTTCCGGGTTAATTGATTATTTCATCAAGAGGAAAACCGATCATGAAACAAAACTTTTTCTTGAGGAGATGCAAAGGGAGTGGATGAGTGTTAGGAAATTTTACTATAGGGAGATCCTGCATCATTCGGCATGGAAATTTTCAGGTGTAAGACCGGCAAACTCACCTATCTATAAACTTGCTGGTGCCTCTTTTTTGATATGGCGCTTCATACATGAAGATTTTTACGCAAAGATAAATGAAATAATACTTTCAAACTTGAGCTTAAATGCGAAAGTTCAACATCTTGTTAATTTATTTCGTGTTAAGTCCGAAGGTTATTGGGGAAATCGGTATAGCTTCGGTCGTGGTAGCAACATTAAAACTGGCTACATTATCGGGAGTTTAAAATCTAAAGAGATAGTCGTGAACGCTATTTTGCCGATAATGCTTACTTTTTCAAGGATCTTCAGAAATAGTGAGATTGAGAAAAAAGTAATTGAGATTTACAAAAACTTTCCTAATCTTTCGGGGAATTGGATAATTACAAAACTTGACGAAGAACTTTTCGGAGGCAGATTTAATTTGGCAGGGTCGGGATTAACTCACCAAGGTGGAATTCAACTTTACAAATTTTATTGCTCTAATTCACTTTGCGATGCATGTGCTATAGGGAATAAAATTTTTCTTTGAAGTTATTTTATCCTGCTAATGAAACTTTGGACTTTCTTTTCAAGCTCCTCATTTCCGATCAACTTCGTAAATGCTTCGTTTAAATCGGATACATTGGTTATTTTCAATATCTCTTCTACTGTTCCAGTGACGATGATCTTGCCACGATTGATTATTATAAGTTTATCACAGATCTTCTCAATTACATCAAGCAGATGGGATGAATAAAAAATTGTTCTGCCAATTTCAGCAAGTTTTTTTATGATCTCCTTGAAAACTTGAATTGCGTTTGCGTCAAGACCATTTAATGGTTCATCAAGAAAAAGGATTTTAGGGTCGTGCATAAGTGCGGAGATCAATACAACTTTCTGTTTCATCCCTTTTGAAAAACTTAACATCGGTTCGTTTTTGTATTCATGTATTTCAAAAATTTCCATGAGTTCGTTTATTTTCTTATCAATGCTTGTCTTATTCATTTGGTAAATTCGCCCAACGAATGTAAGGAACTCAACAGGTGTCAAAGTTTCAAATAAACCGCCTGATTCTGGAACATAACCAATTATTTTCTTTATAGCTGTTGGATTCTCAACTACATTAATTCCATCTATATATGCTATGCCTCCGGATGGTTTGAGCATCCCGATCAGAATTTTTATAGTTGTCGTTTTTCCGGCACCATTTGGTCCGATGTATCCACATATTTCGCCTCTTTTAACGCTAAAGCTTATGTTATCTAAAACCGCCCTGTTATCAAAGTATTTGATTATGTTTATTACTTCAATCATCGTAAAAGCACCGTAAAACTTCTCGTTTCACTGATTGAATTTATGATATTCTCTCCTTTTGTAAAAGTTGCTACTTTCCAAAAGTATGTCCTCCCGCTTCGTAAAATAGGACCGGTATAAGGAACTAAAATCGTATCAATGGAATTCTCTTGATAAACTACTTTCTTCCATATCTCATTTCCGAACCTTGAAGTGGATACAAATATGATACAACCAGATGCGTTTTCTACTTTCCTCCAGCTGAAAATTATATCATAGCTCGTTATCGCATTGTTTTCTGGTTTAATAAGTTCAGGTTGTTTTAGAATGATATCATTCTCTTCAAAGCTTGGTCTGCTCTCAAGGCCACCTTTGTCTGTTGCGACAATTTTATAGTAATATCTTTGATTTACGGACAGGTTTAGGGTATCGCGATAAAAATTTTTACTTGAGATTCCAACAAGGTTTGAATCGTGAATTGTAAAGTTAGGTATTACAGATCTAAAAATTTTGTAATGTTTTATGTCGCCGTCGGGATTTTTAAGCCAGCTTAAATTAACATATATTCCATCTGGATCATTATGCGCTTCAACCGTTAAGCCATATGGTTGAACTGGAGGATAGAGATTGCGTGGTTTTGCGCTTACAATTATACTTGGTTCGCTTTCGTTTCCAGAATAATCAACAGCGGTAATGTAGTAGTAATATGTTGTGTCATAGTCAAGATCTTTATCGGAGAATATGTTTTCATAAGTTTTTGAGATGAATGAAAAATTTACATTGTTGGTTGAGCGATAGATTTTGTAAAAGGCAAGATCCGATTCTTTATTGTTTTGCCATACGAGGATCACCATTCCGTCCCCAGCGAAATAGACATATATCCCTTGGGGTGGCGATGGCGGGGTTGTATCGGGTTCTGTTATTTGTTGAATTTCTCTTGTGCATCCGATAATTGTAAATATGATGGATAAACAGAGTAAAAGAGCGCGCATTTAATTTTGTGAAGATAATTTTATTAAAGTTACCTCTGCTGGAGCGTTAAATCTTATTGGTGCGAGTGTAAAGCCGAGCCCTTTGTTAACATTTACCAGCATTGAGTTGACATAGTAATAACCTGAAGCGTATTCGGTTTCAATTTTTGATGGTATCAGTTTATAACCAAAAAAAGAAAAAACAACTTGACCACCATGGGTGTGTCCAGCAAGAAAAATTTTATAACCATTTTCATGTGCAAATTTAACAAGGCTTTCTGACGGTTGATGTGTTATTAAGATTTTAAGATCAGCTTTATTTTGGGAAGCAAGATTTAAAAGTTCATCATTGTTTGGGCGTTTGCTGTAGATATTTGTTACGAGGGTCAAACCAATCGTTGTGCTGTCAATTTTTATGATTGTGTTTTCGTTGTCATATAATTTTAATCCATACTTTTTCATTTCACTTGAAATAAAATTAATCCCGGCCCAATAGTCATGATCCCCGATGCAGGAATAAAGCCCAAATTTTGATTTTATTTTTGAAAGCATTTCAACTCCGATAGGTATATATGTGGTTCCGTAAGTGACAATATCACCTGTGAAAACGACGATGTCTGGCTCAAGTGAATTTACAAGTTTTATATACTTTTCCATCTTCTCTCTTTGAGTTTTGGCATCAGCTTGGATGTCGCTTATGTGAACTATCTTCAGTCCGTTTAAAGAGGGTGGGATCTGTAATTTTAAATTTATCGTGGTGAGCTCTATTGAATTAGTGTCTTTGTAAATTTTTATTCCCGAATATAAAGCTGTGGTAATTGTAAGCAAAATAATCAATCGTGGATAGATGAAATTTATCTTCATCTGAATTACTGACGCAACTAATGGGGAAATGATAAGTTTTAGAATGTCAATTACGAGTATTGGTAAAATAGTTTGAATTGCGAAGACGAGCCCGAACCAAAATGGATAGACAAAGAAAACATCAAGAATTTTATTTCCAAATCTAAAAGCAGAAATTATGCTTTGAAAACCTCCTATATATCCAACCAAACCGATCAGCGGGTAGGAGAGAAGATAAAGCGGAATAATTATAGCAAAAAACTTAACAATTTTATGGTTCACATTAGCAACTTGTTTAACGGCGTTTGATACCTTAATTGAAAGAAATAAATAAATTAAAAGCAGAAGTCCAGACAAAAGCAATGTCATTCGCAAAATCCAGGGCAAATTTTTGTCTTTAAGTTATGTTTTTGATTTTCTTGTTAAAAATTTTAAAAATTTACCCAAATAAAAGCAAATTGACACCTCGCGGGGAGGCTTCATTCTCTCAAGCAATCAAAGTTTTGGGGACAGTTCAGGGATAAATTTTTGTTTTTAACTTCGTTTGAAATAATTTTTCAAAAAGCTTTGAAGTGTAATGAATCTTCTGAAGGAACTTGAGGTAGCGATCAATGCTTCTCTTGAAGCTGGAAAAATTTTAATGCGCTATTTCAGTGAGAAAAATTATAATGTCAGATACAAAAGCAAATCAGGTCGCGGAAGTCCCGTCACAAGTGCTGATGTTGAATCAAATGAAATTTTGAAAGATAGAATTCTTTCCATTTTCCCAAATGATGGGTGGCTTTCGGAGGAAACGGTAGATGATATGGCAAGATTGGAAAAGCAAAGGGTTTGGATCGTTGATCCGCTTGATGGAACAAATGATTTTTTGAAAGGTATCCCTGAATTTGCGGTTTCAATTGCGCTTGTGGAGATGAACGAACCTATGCTTGGTGTGGTTTACAATCCAGCAACTAAAGAACTTTATTTTGGTATTAAGGGAAAAGGTTCATATCTATTGCGGGATTACACAGAAGAGAGGTTAGCATTTGATTCCTTGGATGTGTATAAAAATTCTTTGATACAAGTGAAGAGTTCAATTGAATCATTTGATAGAGTTTCAATTATCGTTAGCAGGAGGGAAATTGAGCAAGTTGATTTTATAAAAGATCTCATTGAAACATTTGGTGTTGCAAAGTTTATTGAAAGCATCGCGTACAAAATAGTGAATGTTGCAGGTGGTTGGGCGGATGCTGTCGTGAGTGTTTTTAACAAGAGCGAGTGGGATCTCGCAGGAGCTCATCTAATTGCAGAGGAAGCTGGTTTGAAAGTGACAGATTCATATGGAGAGAAAATTTTTTATAACCAGAGAAATGTCAAAAGAAATGGCGTTATAGTTGCAAGCGAGGAGTTACATGATAAAATTTTAAATTTCATCAGGGGAACAGAGAAGGGCAGAAGTTAATTTTAAATTTTAAAGTTGAAACAAAGATGGAGTTAGATTAAATGTTGAAGCTTCTGCTTCTTTTGGGCGTTATCTTTATACTTTCATTTCGTAGCATGGCATATGATGGAAGAGATACTTTAAAAGCTAAATACGGAAGCATAAATATAAATGGGAAATTTTACAATCTTGATCCAAACTTCAAGCGTGGGAAATTTTCCGTAGTTTTTCCATTTATTGCGAAAAGAATCTTTGAGGCTATATTTGGAGGTGGGAACGAGAGGAAAAGCTGTGATTTTCAGATTGTTAAATTTGATAATAAAATTTACGAACGAAGGAATCCCGAAAATAAAATAACTTGGGTTGGTCATTCAACATTTCTCGTTCAAATGGATGGTGTTAATTTCATTACGGATCCGGTTTTCAGCGATAAAGTTGGTCCGTTTAATAATAAAGTTGGTTCAAGAAGATATGTCCCGCCAGCTTTTGAAATTGAACGACTTCCCAAAATTGATTTTGTCATAATTTCTCATAATCATTATGACCATCTTGATATCTTTAGTTTGAAGAGGATTGTTGAGTTAAATCCCGATGTTAAAATTTTTGTGCCGTTGAAAGTAAAGAAGTTGCTTGATAGTGAAGGGATAGGGAAAAATGCTGTTGAGCTTGATTGGTGGGACGAGTTTGAGTTTAAAGGTTTAAAGATCATATTCACTCCGACACAACATTTTTCAGGTAGATGGATAGACGATTCAAATGAAACATTGTGGGGTGGATATGTCGTGATTGGAAGAAAAAGGTTTTATTTTGGTGGTGATTCTGGTTATTTCTTTGGTTTTAAATTAATTGGTGAAGTATTCGGTCCTTTTGATTTAGTTTGCCTTCCGATTGGATCTTATGAACCCGCTGAGATGATGAGACCAGTGCATATGAATCCAGAGGAGGCAGTTAAAGCTTATCTTGATTTGAAGGGAAAAATCTTTTGTCCAATGCATTGGGGAACTTTTGACTTGTCCGATGAGAGATGTGATGAGCCACCGAATAGGTTAATGAATTATGTTAAGAAGTTGAAACTTGATGAGGGTAATTTCAAGGTTTTCAAACACGGTGAGACGCTGAAATGGTAAATTTGCTTTTTATTTTTCTCTTTGTTAAATTTTAGGCGCAAGATTTCGTTCTTTAACGGTTTTGTCGACCCGTGGGGGTGCTTCCCGAAAATTTCGGGAGGCTGAGAGTATACCCCTTGAACCTGATCTGGGTAATGCCAGCGTAGGGAAACGGGTCATAGATTGAGAAATTAAACTAAAGCCGTTTTTCCCTATGCTGATTTTGTGGAAAAACGGCTTTTTTATTGTTTACATCTACTTTTTACCCACCTCTCAGCTAATTCCCACCCCCACGGAATTTGAAATCCAAAACAAAAAATCAAAAAAGCCATGAAGAAACTACTAACTTTCTTCTTTCTATTTCAAATCTTCGCGTTTTCCTTGCTCGCCCAAAGCAAAATAAAAGGTTATGTTTTTGATAATGAAACGGGCAAACCGCTTCCCAACGCAAATGTTTATTTGGAAAATTTACCTTTCGGCTCAGCAACTGATCAAAATGGTTATTTTGAAATAACTAATGTTCCAGCTGGAAGGATAAACATAGTTGCGAGTTATGTTGGTTATGAAAAACAAAGGAGAATAATTGATTTAGCACCTGAAACAGAGATAAGTTTGACTTTTTATCTCAAGCCTACCGTGCTTCCATCTCAAACTGTTGTCGTCACTGCCTTGATAGCAACGGAGCGGGAATCTCCAGTTGTTTTTTCAAATCTTGAAAAACAAAAGATAAAAGATTTTTACACGACGCAGGATGTGCCGATTTTACTTTCAGAGCTTCCATCTGTTTTATCTTATTCTTGGTCAGGAAATGGAATAGGATATAATTACTTAAATCTTCGTGGATTTGATCAGAGGCGAATTTCTGTTCTTGTAAATGGCATACCTCAAAATGATCCAGAGGACCATGGTGTATATTGGCTTGATATGCCAGATTTGCTTGCAAGCGCTGGAAGTGTGCAAGTTCAGCGCGGAGCTGGAAGCGCATTTTACGGTCCTCCAGCGATTGGTGGATCTGTTAATATCATAACTTCAAACTTTTCACTTGAGCCCAAAATTTCATTTTTCACAGGTTATGGAAGTTATAACACTAAAAAGCATTCAATTGCTATAAATTCTGGTTTGATTCAGAACAGGTACTCACTTTACAGTCGCCTTTCTTATATTGCGACCGATGGGTATAGGGAAAAATCATGGGCAAGATTTCCTGCGTACTTTTTCAGCGCGACAAGATATGACGAGAACATGACAACACAAATAAATCTTTATGGCGGACCGTTTGAAGATCACCTCGTTTATCGTGGTATTCCAAAGGCATGGGTTAAGGACAAGAACAAAAGAAGAGCAAACTTAAATTATATGGATGTCACCACAAGGGACGATGAAATTGAGAACTTCAGCCAGCCACACTATGAACTTTTGCATGAGTTAAGGTTGAACGATAGATTAATTATTAACAATACTTTGTTTTATATCCGAGGTGTTGGATTTTGGGATATGGACGCTTCTTGGGCTGATACAATTTATTTCCGTCTCTCAAGCCCATATGCTCTTAAATATGGTTTTTCAGTACCTTCAAAAAACCCAGGCGAAGCAATAGCGAGATATTTTATTGATTTGAATCAATGGGGATGGCTGCCGAGATTAACACTTAAACATGGGAATGGTGAATTAACAGTTGGTGCTGAATTCAGGATTCATAGAGGATTACATTGGGGCAAGATCGTCTGGGCACAAAATCTACCTGAGAAATTGCCAAGTGATTATAAATTTTATCAATATAACGGAGCAAAAGATATAGTTTCGTTTTATGTCCACGAGTTTTACAGAATTAAGCCAGAATTGAGGATAATGGCGAGTTTGCAGTTCGTTTACAACAGATACAAACTTTATGACGAAAAAGAGTTTTATGACTATGTTTCAAGAAAATGGGTAAGCAATGATTTCAGTGTTCCATTTTACTTCTTAAATCCAAAGATCGGCATAAGTTATGATTTGACGAGAAACATAAACATATTTGGAAGCTTCTCAATCACAAGTAGAGAGCCAAGCAGAAGAGACCTATATGATGCAAGCGATGGATATTGGTATCCATGGGGAAAGAAACCAAACTTTGAAGTGAAGCCCGATGGAAGTTATGATTTCTCAAAGCCGCTTGTTAAACCAGAACGACTCTTTGATGTTGAGTTTGGCGGAGGATATTTCACAGAGAATTATAAATTTACAGCAAACTTTTACTACATGGATTTCAAAGATGAACTCGTGAAAAGTGGACAATTAAATATATTTGGTGATCCCATTGTTGGAAACGCGGAAAGAACAAGACATGTTGGAGTTGAGTTGACAGCTGAATTGAAAGATTTATTAATTGAAGGGTTAGAGATAAATGGGAATGCAACGATAAGCAGAAACAGAATAATTAAACACGGTGTTTATGTTTGGAAAAATCCATATACTGGGGAATCATATTCAACTCCACAAAGAATTTCGCTTGATGGGAAGAGAATCGCTGGATTCCCAGATTATATTGGTTCCCTTAGGTTATCTTATAGAAAAGAAGGATTGTTGGTTTCAATTCTTGGAAAATATGTTGGTGATTTTTACACAGACAATTTCAATCTCATCCCATCAAACAATGTTGGAAAAATTGACAGAAAGGTTGATGCCTACACTGTGTTTGATCTGACGGTTGGATATAAGTTTGATAAAGTTTTAGGCTTTAAAAATGTTGAGTTAAAACTGCAAGTAAATAATCTTTTCAATGCGCTTTACGCCGCTTCTGGCGTTGGAGATGAATTTTATCCAGCTGCTGAGCGAAATTATTTTGTAAGTATTGGTTTTGAGTTATAAATTAATTTAGTTTTATTTGCCCACCCTTCTTTTAAAGGGAGGGTGGGCAAGCTTATGTGAGTATAAAAAATAGACGGGTAAATTTAACTTTTGAAAGCAATTCTTATATGCAACGGTGATGCACCATCTCGTGATTTTTTAATGAAGATACTGGAGAATTACGATTCCATAGCTTGTGCGGATGGTGGTGCGAATCTAGCTTATAAATTTAAAATTCAACCCGATTTCATAATTGGTGATCTTGACTCAATTGAGGAAAGAGTAAAAAATTTTTTTCAGGGAAAGGGAAGCGAGATCATACTGGATACAGATCAAGATAGCACAGACATTGAAAAATCTGTTAAGTTTTTAATTAATCGTGGGTATACAAGTATTGACATAGTTTCTGCGCTCGGGGATAGAATTGATCATAACCTCGGAAATTTAAGCGTCCTTGTAAATTACCACAGAAAAGCAAAATTGAGAATAATTTGGGAAGATGGAGAGGTATTCTTCGCAACGGATAAATTTTCGTTTGAAGTAAACAAAGGTGATGTAATTTCGCTTATCCCGCTTGGTAGGAAAGCGCTCATTTCAAAAACGATAGGTTTGAAATTTAAGTTAAAGAACGAAAGTTTGGTTTTCAGCGGTAGAGGTGTAAGTAATGTTGCAGTGGCAAATAGAGTTTCAATTTATGTTAAGCGAGGAGGTGTTTTCGTTATAAGAAAAATAATTAGACAAAAGCTATGATGGTCAGCTTTGCTATAGAGGATATAGTGATTATCATATCATATTTTATCGGCGTTCTCTATATTGGTTTCAAGGCAAAAGGCGAAAATGAAAACGCAGTGGAAGAATATCTACTTGCCGGACGAAGTTTAACTTTGCCGATGTTTGTTGCTACGCTTGTTTCAACATGGTATGGTGGAATACTTGGTGTTGGTGAATTCACATATAAGCATGGTTTGTCTGTATGGCTTGTTTTAGGGTTGCCATACTATATCTTTGGAGCTATATTTGCTTTTGTGCTTGCTGGGCGAGTTCGTCGCTCAAAACTTTTCACAATACCAGATCGGCTTGCACAAGTATATGATAAAAAGACATCGTTCTTTGGAACAATTTTAACTCTTATCTTAGTTACACCTGCACCTTATTTTTTGATGTTGGGCGTTCTTTTTCAAATTATTTTCGGATTGGATTTGAAATTAAGCATAATTATAAGCACTCTTCTTTCGGTAAGTTACCTCTTTGTTGGTGGATTTAAATCTGATGTTTACACAGATATTTTTGAGTTTTTTCTGATGTTTGTTGGTTTTGGTTTGATACTTCCTTTCGCCTTCACAAAATACGGTGGTATTGATTTTATCGTTTCAAATGTTCCGAAAGAAACTTTAACTTTAACCGGCGGCAATTCAATTCAATATATAATTGCTTGGTTTTTGATAGCAGTATGGACGCTTGTTGATCCTGGATTTTATCAAAGATGTTATGCTGCAAAAGACGAGAAGACGGCGAAATACGGAATTCTCGTTTCCATTTTATTTTGGATGGTTTTTGATTTCATGACTATTACTGCAGGACTTTATTCAAAAGCGATATTGCCAAATCTTGATCAACCAGTTATGGCTTATCCACTGCTTGCTGAAGTTGTTCTGCCGAAGATAGCTAAAGGTTTGTTCTATGTTGGGCTCCTTGCAACGATAATGTCAACTTTAAACACGCTGGTTTTTATTTCAGCGGTCACAATTGGGAATGATATAATTTGGAAATTAAAGGGAAATCATGGCGAAGTAAACAAGATAAATTTCTATACCAGAATAGGACTTGTTATTACATCTGTGTCATCAATTTTGCTTGCGATTTACTTTCCTTCCGTTGTAGACCTGTGGTATATCATTGGAACTTTAACCATACCAGGTCTTTTAATTCCAGTGATCACGAGCTATTTTGAGAACTTAACCCCGACTCCGAAGCATGCTTTTTTAATAATGGTCTCTGGATTTATTTTTTCTTTCGTTTCATTTGTAATGGGGCAAATTTTTAAAACTCCTCTTGGGGAACCAAACTATCCATTTGGGCTTGAGCCAATGTTTCCTGGATTGATCGTTTCAATTTTGATCTACATTATTGGAAGGTTGTTTAGGGGGAAATTTGTTTTTTAAACCTGAAAATGTTATTTTTGTAAGCAAAAATTGAAAATTTAAAGGTAGGTCTCCGAAATGGCTCGTTTTGATGTGATCACAAACAGGACTTTTTCGCCGAAAAAAGAAGAAGTCATCAGTCAGAGAAAGTGGTATTTGATCAATGCGGAGGGACAAACCCTTGGCAGGTTGGCAAGCAACATTGCTAGGATTTTAAGAGGCAAGCATAAACCAATTTTTTCTCCTCATGTAGATTGTGGTGATTTTGTTGTTGTAATTAATGCTGAAAAAATTAAAGTCACAGGAAAGAAAGAGGAAAAGAAGTTTTATTTTAGCCATTCCGGTTATCCAGGTGGAGAGAAATTTGAAAGTTTGAAGGATCTTCTGAAAAGAAAACCTGAATGGGTGCTCTGGCACGCAGTTAAGCTTATGCTTCCCAAAAATCGTTTAGCAAGAAAAATGATAAGAAAACTCAAAATTTATGCTGGACCAGAACATCCTCACCAAGCCCAAAAGCCAGAGCCAATTCCTGAAGAATTGCTATTAAAGTAAAACAAAAATTAGGAATCAGAGAATATGCCTGCAGTCTCATATGATGCTGTTGGTAGAAGGAAAACATCAGTTGCGAGAGTTCGTTTGCTCCCTGGAACAGGAAAAATAATTGTAAATAAGAGAGATTTTGAAAATTACTTCCCGATTGAATCGCATAGGGTTGATATAATTCAACCGTTGGTTGTGACCAATACCTTAGGACAATTTGATGTTATTGCAAATGTTAAAGGTGGTGGTTTAACAGGTCAAGCTGGTGCAATTCGGCTTGGTATAGCAAGAGCTCTTTTGAAAGTTGATGAGACATATAGAAAAATCTTGCGTCAATATGGTCTTTTGACGAGGGATCCGAGAATGGTTGAGCGTAAGAAATACGGTCAGCCAAAGGCAAGAAAAAGATTCCAATTCTCAAAGAGATAAAATGTGGTTATTTGTGGATCTTGTGTTGATTATTTCAAGATCAAGAGAAACATTTTGAGCTGAACTTGGTTGCGATTTTGATTGACAAATAATTAACAATTACACATACTCTCCGAGTCCCAGGTAAAATGGGATAATCTTTGCGGGGGTGTTCAGGAAACTATTTCCTGAATCCCGCAAAGATGTGAGGAGAGTAGAGGTTAAAACCAAAAACTAAAATGGAGGAAATTTTATGCCAAGAGTTGAACTACAGCAGTTGCTTGAAGCGGGAGTGCATTTTGGACATTTGACCCGCCGTTGGAACCCCAAGATGAAGCCATTCATCTTCATGGAGAAGAATGGAATTCATATCATTGATCTGAAGAAAACTCAAGAATATCTTGATGTCGCATGTGAAGAGATCAAAAAAATCGTTTTACAAGGTAAGCAAGTTTTATTCGTTGGCACTAAGAAACAAGCGAGAGAAATTATCAGAACCGAAGCTGAAAGAGCTGGGATGCCTTATGTTATTGAAAGATGGCTTGGTGGGACATTGACGAACTTCGTTACGATACGAAAAAGTGTAAAGAAGCTTCAGAACATTGAGAAAATGGAAGCGGACGGAACGATTGATGAATTAACGAAAAAGGAAAGATTGAAAATCTTGCGTGAAAAGGAAAAGTATCAGAAGATTCTCGGTGGTATAAGAGATATGGTGACATTGCCCGGTGCCGTTTACATTGTTGATATTAAAAAAGAACATATTGCGGTTTCCGAGGCGAGAAAATTAAATATCCCTGTTTTCGCAATGCTTGATACAAATTGCGATCCTGATTTGGTTGACTATCCTATTCCAGCGAATGATGATGCCATAAAGTCAATTCAACTCATCACCAAAATTTTCACCGACGCGATCATTGAAGCGAAAGCAATTATAGAATCAGAAAAATCTCTTGTTGAAACCGAACGAAAGTAAAAACAAAAATTTGAAGGTCCAAAAATGGAAATAACTCTTGAACAAATAAAAGCATTGCGTGAGAAAACAGGCGCAGGCGTAATGGATTGTAAAAAAGCACTTATGGAAACAAATGGAGATATTGAGAAGGCGATAGAATATCTAAGGAAGAGAGGAGCTTCTGTTCTTGAGAAACATGCAAATAGGGAAACTAAGCAAGGTCTCATTGAAGCATATATACACGCAGGGGGTAGAGTCGGCGCAATCGTTGAAATCAATTGTGAAACGGATTTCGTTGCAAGAACTGAGGAATTTAAGCAATTAGCCAAGGATATAGCGATGCAAGTGACCGCTATGAACCCAAAGGTTGTAAGCCGAGAACAACTTCCCGAGGAAATTGTTAAAAAGGAATTTGAGATCTACAAGGAACAAGCTCTTGCGGAAGGAAAGCCTGAAGATGTCGCTGAAAAAATTGCGCAAGGAAAGCTTGAAAAATTTTTTGAAGAGGTATGCTTGCTGGATCAACCTTTCATAAAAGACCAAGGCAAGACGATAAGAGATTTGATCCATGAAGCGGCTGCTAAATTTGGCGAAAACATTGTCATAAGGCGTTTCGTGAGATATTATCTCGGCGAAAGCCTTGAAAAGTAAAAAAAGGTCTCAGGTCTCTCTGAGACCTTTTTTGTTTATTTAGAACAAAACAAAAACTTCAATTCAACATGGCTCAGCCAGTTTATAAAAGAATTCTTCTCAAGGTCAGTGGGGAAGCATTAATGGGAGATCGTGGTTATGGAATTGATCCTGTTGTTTTGAATAGATTCGCTGATGAAATAAAGGAAGTTCATGAGCTTGGAGTTCAAATTGGAATAGTAATTGGTGGTGGAAACATTTACAGAGGTGTTGATGCTGTAGCTGAGGGAATTGATAAGGTTGTCGGAGATCAGATGGGTATGCTTGCAACTGTTATAAATGCCCTCGCTTTGCAAAGCGTCTTGGAAAGAAAGGGTATAATGACACGACTTCAAACTGCAATTGCTATGGAACAAATTGCTGAACCATTCATAAGAAGAAGAGCCATAAGACATCTTGAAAAGGGAAGAGTTGTTATATTTGCAGCCGGCACAGGAAATCCTTACTTTACAACCGACACAGCTGCTGCTTTAAGAGCAATTGAAATAAAAGCAGATGTTATTTTAAAAGGAACTCGCGTTGATGGAATTTATGATTCAGATCCAGAACAAAATCCTACAGCGGTAAAATTTGATCAAATTTCTTACCTTGATATTTTAAAACTGGACTTGAAAGTTATGGATCTGACAGCAATCACGCTTTGCCGTGAAAATAGCCTACCAATTATAGTTTTCAATCTGAATATCCCAGGAAATCTCAAACGTATAGTTCTTGGTGAAAATATCGGGACGAAAGTTATCCATACTATTGAAGTTTCCACCACGAGATAAAAACAAAAAATGGCTTTGAACCATGACAGCCCCATCAACGATACCCGAGGTACTTAAAGATGCTGAAGAAAGAATGAAGAAGTCGGTTGAGGTAATAAGACAAGAGCTTGCAAGAGTAAGGACAGGCAAAGCAACAACTGCACTACTTGATGGGATCAAAGTTGATTATTATGGTCAGCATTTGCCCATTAACAAAGTTGCAAGTGTGAGTGTGAGCGATCCGCATACTTTAACTGTTACTCCGTGGGACAAATCGCTAATTCCAACGATTGAAAAAGCAATACTTGCTTCAGACCTTGGCTTAAATCCAACAAATGATGGAAATGTTATTAGAATACCAATACCTCCACTTACAGAGGAGAGAAGAAAAGAAATTGTCAAGCTCGTTAAGAAATTCTGTGAAGATGGGAAAGTAGCGATAAGAAATATACGAAGAGACGCGAACGAGCATCTGCGAAAGATTGAAAAGGAACAGCACATCTCCGAGGATGAGAGGAAGCGAGCTGAAGATCAAGTTCAAAAGTTGACAGATAAATATATCAAAGAAATTGATCTTCTCTTTGAGCAAAAGGAGAAGGAGATAATGAGCTTTTAAATTTATTTATGTCCCTCTCTAAAAAGACAATTAGAGAACAAGTCCTCGCGATTCGCAATTCGCTTGATCCGAATGAGGCGAGGAAAAAGAGCAATACAATTTTTCAAAACTTAAAAAACTTATCGGCTTTCAACTCCGCTAAAACAATTCATATTTATGTCTCGTCAAAGAAGAACGAAGTTGACACAATTGAAATTATAAATTATCTTCTTTCGCAAAGCAAAAGGGTTATAGTTCCGGTAGTTGATAAAGAGAACAAAATTTTGCGACATTCGGAGTTAAAAAGTTTATCAGAACTTGAAAGATCAACATTTGGAATACTTGAGCCGAGAGAATTAAGAGAAGTTGATATAAAAGAAATTGACCTTGTTATTGCTCCAGCAATTGCTGTTGATAGGAAAGGAAATCGCATAGGTTTCGGCGGTGGATATTACGATAAGTTTTTAAGTCATGTTGAGTGTCCAAAGGTCGTTCTCGTTTACAGTTTTCAAGTTGTTGATCAAATAGAGCCAACGCCAAATGATGTGCCTGTTGATTTTGTAATTACTGAGAACGAGGTTATAGACTGTGGGAAGATGAAACAATGAGGCATAATTAGCGTAGTCAAATATAGAAACTGAAAATAAAAATTAGGTTTTTTCAAATGAGGCGACTTTACAAATCAAGGCGTGATTGGATTATAGATGGGGTTTGCGGTGGAATCGGCGAATATCTTGGCGTTGATCCTGTCATCATTAGGATAATTTTTATTTTGCTTTTCTTCATGGGTGGTGTGGGATTATTACTTTATATCGCAGCTATGTTGATAATCCCGGTTAATCCTGAACATAAAGAATTAAAAGTTGAAGAGAAAAAGGGCGCGCAAACCCGTGGGAAAGGTTTTATTTTCATACTTGGCTTGGCTCTTATAATAGTTGGAGTTGGATTGCTTCTTGAAAATTTGGGGTTGCCATTTTGGCACTTTCTTAAAGTCGGAGCAAGTTACGCTTTCCCAATTTTGCTTATTGCAATTGGATTGTTTCTGATAATAACCTACTTACAGAGAGAACAAAGCAGTCAATCTATTGATAGTAGTGAGGTAAAATCCCAAGGTGAAAAGGAAGGCAACGAATCAGTGAAACGACTTTACAAATCCAGAAAAAATCGTATGATATTTGGCGTCTGCGGAGGGCTTGGCGAATATCTCAATACTGATCCAACAGTTGTAAGAATTCTTTGGGTTATACTTGCAATTTCATCGCTCGGTATTGCTATACTGCTCTATTTGATAATGGCTATAATTGTGCCTGAAGAACCGACATCTTAAGTAAAGTTAAGCACCATAAGTTTAAGTTCGGTCATTTCCTCAATAGCATATCTTAACCCTTCGCGTCCGAAGCCGCTGTCTTTTACACCACCATAGGGCATATGGTCAATTCTATATGTTGGATAATCGTTTATTATTACACCGCCAACCTCAATTTTTTCATACGCATAAAAAATTTTCTTGATATCGTTTGTGAAAACACCCGCTTGAAGGCCATATCTTGAGTTGTTCACTTTTTCAATTGCTTCTTCAAATGTATCATATTTCTCAAGCGTCACAACTGGGGCAAAAACTTCTTGACAACTTACCTTCATATCTGGCTTTACATCAATCAGGATCGTTGGCTCGTAAAATGTTCCGTTTCTTTTTCCACCTGTTAAGATTTTAGCTCCGCTTTGCACCGCTTCGTTGACCCATGCTTCTGTTTTTATCGCTGCGCTTTCGTCTACAAGCGGACCAACTATCGTATCAGGTTCAAATGGATTTCCAACTTTTAAAGATTTAGTTTCTTCAACAAATCTTTTCTCAAACTCGTTGTAAATGTCTTTGTTAACATAAATTCTTTGAACTGCGATGCAAGATTGACCAGCTTGACCAAAAGAACCTAAGGCAATTCTCTTAACAGCAAAATCAAGGTTGGCATCAGGTTCAACTACGACAGCAGCATTTCCACCAAGCTCAAGTGTGACTCTTTTCTTTCCAGCTATATTCTTTAGTTTCCATCCAATATCGGCGCTTCCTGTAAATGTTACCATCTTTATTCTCTCATCCCTTACAAGAAGTTCAATTTCATCGGATTTACACGGAACTAAATTAAAACCACCGACTGGATAACCTGATTTTTCTATTATCTCTGCCAACATCACGCTTACGATCGGGGCTTGAGATGATGGTTTTAAAATTATTGGATTCCCGGAGGCGATCGCTGGTGCAACTTTATGCGCGACGAGATTTAGAGGGAAATTAAAGGGAGTTATGGCAAGTATAACACCAATTGGAAATCTTTTTACGAAGCCTAATCTTTTTTCGGAATGTGAAGCAAGATCAAGCGGAATTATCTCTCCATTGATCCTTTTGGCTTCCTCGCTTGCAATTTTAAATGTGAAAATCGCCCTATCAACCTCAACCCTTGAAAATAAAATCGGCTTCCCCATTTCTTTTGTTATCATCGTGGCAAATTCCTCACGACGCTTTGATATCTCATTTGAAATGAATTCAAGTATCTCGGCTCTTTTGTATGAAGGCAATGTTTTTGTTTTTTCAAATGCGCTTTGTGCGGATATTACTGCGTCTTCAAGATCATCAGGTGAAGCAAGATAAACTTCACCAACTGGTTCGTTGTTGAATGGGTTGGTAATTTGAATTTTCCTTGGAGATGTTCTCCATTCCCCATTGATGAAGAATTTGTATTCTGGGACCATGTTTTAAAAAAATGTTAATTTTTTATCTCAAGTAGTTCCTTTATTTTCGGCACGACATCGTCAAGGTTTACAAGTATTCTTTCGCCCGTTTTTCTAATCTTTATTTCAACTTGATCGTTTTTAAGATTCCTCTCGCTTACAATTAATTGCAAGGGCATTCCAAGTAAGTCGGCATCTTTAAACTTAAACCCAGGGCTTACATCCATTCTATCGTCGTAAATAACCTCAATTTTTTCTTCATTTAATTGTTCGTAAAGTTTATCGGCAGTTTGAATTACTTGGGGATTTTCTGTATTGACAGAAATTAGATGGACTTGGAACGGGGCAATTGCTTTATCCCAGATTATGCCGTTTTCATCATGGTTTTGTTCAATATGGCAAGCGATAATTCGTTCAACTCCTATTCCGTAACTTCCCATAATTATCGGTTTCTCTTGACCGTTTTCATCAAGAAAAGTCGCTTTCATTGCTTCTGAATATTTCGTCCCGAGTTTAAATATGTGCCCGATTTCAATTGCGTTTACGATTCTTAAAGGACTACCACAGTTTACACAGGGTTCGCCTTCCTCAACTTTTCTCAAGTCAAAATATCCATCAACTTTTACATCTCTTTCCATATCAATGTTTGCTATGTGATAATCATCCTTATTTGCTCCGCTTATTAGATTATTTGCCCCCTTTAATCTGTTGTCGGCGATAATTTTGAAGTTTTTCAATCCAATTGGGCCAATTGATCCAGCGTTTGCACCTGTTAGGTTTTTAAGTTCTTCTGGTTCAATTGGAGCTATTTCGCCACCGCCAAGTGCTTTTAAGAGTTTTGCTTCAACGAGTTGATCGTTTCCAAGCATTAAAATTAAGACAGGTTGTCCGTTGTGTTTATAGACAAGAGATTTAGCGAGAATATCTGTTGAAACATTTAAAAACTCCGCAAGTTCGTCTATTGTTCTAACATTTGGTGTGTAGATTTCCTCAAGTGGTTTACTTTCAGGAAATCTTTTTGCAGGCGGAACATTTGATTGTGCTATTTCTGTGTTCGCAGCGTAACCGCATCTATCACATAGAACAACGGTATCTTCTCCATATGGTGATTCAACCATAAATTCTTCCGATGCTGAACCACCCATCGCTCCGGTTGATGCACCAACGATGAAAAATTTTAAACCACATCTTGTGTAAATTTTTATATACGCTTGTTTATGGAGCTCATAAGATTTATCAAGTCCTTCCCAAGATGCATCAAGGCTATACGAATCTTTCATTATAAATTGCCTTCCGCGTATGACACCACTTCTTGGTCTGGGTTCGTTTCTAAATTTCGTTTGAATTTGATACCATATTTGAGGTAAGTCCTTGTATGATTTTATGTGATGTTTTGCGATGTGGCAGATAACTTCCTCGTGGGTTGGGGCTAAAACCAAGGCTCTATTTTTAAGTTGGAAGATCACATCTCCAAAATCCCTTAATCGTCCCGTTTCTTCCCATAGCTCTATTGGATTTAGAGCTGGTAGGTGAAATTCTTGGCCTCCGATGGCGTTCATCTCTTCACGAATTATTTGCATGACTTTCTGTGCAACTCTCCATCCGAGCGGAAGAAATGAGTAAATTCCAGCTGAGAGTGGACGAACAAGTCCAGCTCTTATCATAAGCTTATGGCTTGGCATAACTGCATCTGAAGGTTCTTCCTTCAAAGTTGGGACAAATCCATAGGATAATTTCATTCTCCAAGTTTATGCTTTGTTTTGGATTTGTTGAGATTTCTCGTCAAGCTCTAAAATTTTTATTGCGCCGATATCATAAATTTTTTCAAATTTTACTGAATTGTCCAGAAAAAATCAAACGATGAAAAATTATCCAACCTTTGTTTGCAAATACCAAACAAGATACAAAAGCGCGAGCGTGAAAATGATGTAAAGAATATATACGAGGTTAGAGAAAAATTCTTTAAAGAGGTTAAAGATCTCGGCAAACATCTCTTTCATAAGTTCTCCCGTATTTTGTTTATTTTATCTTTTAGTTCAATTGCCTTTTCTCTTGCTCTCTGGGCAAAATCCTTTGAACTTGAGGCATAAATAATCGTACGACCAACATTTATCAGTGCGATTTTATCTTTGTTGATTCCATGTTTAAGTGCCAGCTCAAGATCTCCACCTTGCTCACCGATCCCAGGAATTAGAAATAATTTTTCATCGGATAGCTCACGAACAAGATTTATATCTTCACCTCTCGTTGCTCCAACTACGAATCCGAGGTTTTCAAAGTTTGAATTTATAAATTTTTCAGCAATTTTTTGAAAAAGAAACTTGCCTTCGCATTTTAAATATTGAAAATCAAAAGCCCCTTGATTTGAGCTTAAGACAACAACAAAGGTAAATTTATCTTTAAATTTCACGAACGGTTCTATCGCTTCAACTCCAAAATATGGATTAACAGTGATCGCATCGGCGCCAAGTTCAGTAAATAGGCTTTTGGCATACATCTCACAACTTGATCTTATATCTCCACGCTTTGCGTCAAGAATAAAGGGTATGTCTTTGGGAATTAAATCAATTGTTGATTTCAAGATCTCAAATCCACGAGTTCCAAGTGCTTCGTAGAAAGCGGTGTTAATTTTGTAAGCGCAAACGACATCGTAAGTTGATTCAATTATGCGACGGTTAAATTCAAGAACAGAATCAATTGATTTCGCTAAACCTTCTGGAAGTTTCTCAATGTCGGTGTCAATTCCGATACAAAGAAGGGAATTGTTTTCTGAAGATGTCTTTTTAAGCTTTGCAATGAAGCTCATTTCAGGACGAGACCTTATCCTCAATCTTTTGAAGTTGTCTTAAAATATCTCCATTTAATGATTTAAACTCTTTCGTGAGATTGCTAATATATTTCATAAATCACATTATCAATTCTTTTTTCGTCATCAATTTGTCAGTTTGTTTCGTCAATTTTAATTCTCGCGTCTATTTATTTTTACAATCTGAATGGTTTGTATTTGAAAGCCGAGGCTGAGGACTTGCTCATCCACCGCTAAATTTGGCAATATCCTGCGTTAAAACTCCGATCACTGGCAGTATTACATATCTTCCCCAGCGCCGTAGCCAAATTACTGAACTTTTTTAGTTTTTCGGAAATTTAAAACAATTTTCAAACAATTTCAACTTTATAATTCTTGCGGGGTATTTGGGATTCTCTGCGGGTTTTGATTCAGAGGTCTTGACAATCTTGTTTTTATTTGTTATATTTATGCCGTATTTTTCTTTAAAAATTTAGGAAAAACAAAAAGTTTGCCTAAATTATGTTTCAAATTGATGAGGTTGACCTTAAAATTTTAGATATACTTCAGAAAAATGGGCGAGTTAAGCGTAATGACCTTGCACAAATGGTTGGGCTTTCTGTTCCATCGGTGAGTGAGCGAATGAAAAAGCTTGAAGAAGCAGGTATCATAAAAGGTTATACTACATTGCTTGATTCAAAGAAACTCGGAAAAGATATTACTGCTTTTGTTTTCGTTTATATTGATTCATCAAAAAACTATCCCTTGTTTATTGAACGAGTTATGGAGGTTGACGAGATACTTGAGTGTCATTCAATCACAGGTGAAGGTTCGCATCTTTTGAAAGTTAAAACTGAAAATACATCAACGCTTGAAAAACTTCTTGCGCGAATTCAATCATGGCCAGGGGTTACGGGGACGAAGACCAGCATCGTTTTATCAACGATTAAAGAAACAACAAGAATAAAAATTTTTGAGCAAGATTAAAGTTTCAGAAAATTAAAAAACAAACTTGGGAGTAATTTATGAGGAGTGAAGCGATTCAAAATGTATTTGAAATGATCAAAAAGCATGGGGTTAAAATGGTTGACTTAAAGTTTATGGATTTTCCCGGACAGTGGCAACATTTTAGCGTCCCAGTTCACGAGTTAACAGAGGAATCATTTGAAGAAGGATTTGGCTTTGATGGTTCAAGTATTCGCGGATGGAAAAGCATAAACGAAAGTGATATGCTTGTTATCCCTGATCCAACGACGGCTTTTATTGATCCTTTTATAGAAGTTCCAACGATAAGTTTAATTTGTGATGTTTATGATCCTATCACCAGAGAGAAATATGAGCGTTGTCCGCGATATATTGCGCAAAAGGCGGAAGCATATTTGAAAGCAACTGGAATCGCCGACACAGTTTATTTCGGTCCTGAGGCTGAATTTTTTATCTTTGACGATGTTCGCTTTGATCAAAATGCCCATGAAGGGTATTATTTTATAGATTCAATTGAAGGACAATGGAACTCAGGTCGTGATGAAAAACCAAATCTTGCTTATAAACCAAGATATAAGGAAGGATATTTCCCCGTTCCACCAACCGACTCGCTAAACGATATAAGAAACGAAATGGTGTTAATTATGGAGCAATGTGGTCTTGAGGTTGAAGCTCAACATCATGAGGTTGCAACTGGGGGACAATGTGAAATTGATTTTCGTTTTGCTCCGCTTGTAAAGTGCGCTGATAACCTTTTGATTTTCAAATATATTGTTAAAAATGTTGCACGAAGACATGGCAAGACGGCGACATTTATGCCAAAGCCACTTTTTGGTGATAATGGTTCAGGTATGCACTGTCATCAAAGTTTATGGAAGAATGGACAACCTTTATTTTATGGAAATGGATATGCAAATTTAAGCGAGATCGCACTTTATTATATTGGTGGGATTCTTAAACACGCTCCAGCGTTATGTGCTTTTACGAATCCGACAACGAACTCATACAAACGCCTCGTCCCTGGATTTGAAGCACCTGTGAACCTTGCTTACTCTCAGCGAAATAGAAGCGCAGCGATTCGTATCCCTGTTTATTCATCAAGTCCGAAAGCAAAAAGAATAGAGGTGAGATTTCCTGATGGTTCTTGCAATCCATATCTTGCTTTTTCAGCAATGCTTATGGCTGGGATTGACGGAATAATAAACAAAATTGATCCGGGGGAACCGCTTGATAAAGATATCTACGCTCTCCCGCCCGAGGAATTGAAAAATATTCCTTCAACTCCAGGTTCGCTTGAAGAGGCGTTAAGAGCTCTTGAAAAGGACCACGATTTTCTATTAAGAGGAGATGTCTTTACCGAGGATGTGATAGAGGCATGGATAAAATATAAATGGGAAAAGGAAGTAAATCAAATGCGTATGCGTCCACATCCGTATGAATTTATGTTGTATTTTGATGTGTGAGTTTGATTTTTTATTATTAAGATGAAAAATGTTGCCACTTGAAAAAGTGAAGTGAAAGATAAGACAATGAAATTGGAAAATTTACCTTCGGGGTTGATTTTACTTTCCCTTTTTCTCTTGTTCGTTAGCTGCTCAAAAAATGGTCGTTTAAGATCGGGTGATGATGCCCTCTCTATAGATAAAAAAGATGGCTTAGAAAAAACAAACTTTGATTCATTAAGTAAAAATGGTTTGGGTGTTTACCTTTTCAAAGGTAAAACTAGCAATGAGTTAACAAATGTTGAACCATTGAGATTGCCTTATAATTGGAAAAGAGTGGGACCGTTATATCAAATAACTTTTGATCATTACGAGCCAGTCCCTGGAAAAATCATTGGTATTTGGACGCCGAACACAAACATACCATGGTCGGAGTTATATTCAAAGTATGGTTTTAGAGGTATAAACATTTCGGCTAGACAGTATGAGATGGCAAGGCAAAGCGGATTTGAACCTAAGTACATGAGAATTGCCATATCACCTAACCAAGACAGCCCTGATTATTATGAATATGTAGTTTCTAATTTTTATGCTGGGCAATACTATACCGATGAACCTTTAAACCATAACTGCATCGGAAATTGGTATCATCCAGAATGGAGCAATTATGGCGTATTAATGTCGCAAATAAGAAATTTTATCCATAGTAAATATGCTGATTCATCAAAATTTGTGATAAGTGGATATAAAAAATGCGATCACTTTCTTGAAGCTGTTTTCACATACGATGGAGTGGATAATGTCACCTTTTCTTCTTACAAAAAATGGCTACCCATATTGATAAGTAATGAATGTTGGTATCCAGCCAGTAAAGATCAAAGGGACTCATGGACGGATTGGAAAAATTCTTTTGGTGAAAAATTTTCTAGTGTCTGGATAAGCGCTTTTCCAGATTGGAATAAAGTAAGGAAAAACGATCTTATAAGTGATGATGATATTGGTGAATATAACACTTTGCTTGGACATGCTGCTAATCTCGGGTTGAAAGAAGTTTGGTTGTGGTGCAGTCAAGATGGTTATAATTTAACATACATAACAGAATTCTGTGAAGCGGCTTGGAGGCAAGGTTGGTTAAGAAAGTTCGTAAAGGTAACGGAATATTGGATCTGGTATAGGTGTATAGAAGACATATCAACGCTTTGCGATCCGGACAACCCAGATGTTTGGGTGATTGATCACTACGAATATGGAATGACCTGGATTCAAGAGGTTTTTCCGAATTAGTAAAAATTAACTTATTAGGAAGAATTGAAAATGAAAAAGAATTTTTTCATTTTTCTTACGATTCTTCTCGCACCTTTGCAAACCTTGTATTGTCAAGAACAGAAAAAAACTTCTTATTTAGATGTGGGGTTCAAAGTGAATTTACCGTATGTTTTTATGAATTATGCTATATATGAAGCAGATGTATATGGTAGACCGGATGTGGGACATCGTTGTAAATCCCACCATTTCGGTGTTGATCTTTTCGGCTTGCATTTAACTCTTAATTACAACTTCTCAAGAGATTTAAGTCTTGAAGGCAGAGCTGGGCTTGCTCTTAGAGATGCCCCAATTGAGTTGAACTTTGAGACGGGATTTAATCTAAATTATGGACTTGTGCTCAAAAAGTTTATAGGTGGTAGGAATTTTTACGGAGCCATTTCGTTTGAAAGTGGTGATTATATTCCAAGTGTAAATCCTAATTTTTATTGGGACCGAATACTTCTTCAGCCGAGCAAGAACTTAATAGGTATAGGTTTTGGAGTAAGAATTTGGAGAAACCTATTCTATGAAATTTTGTTCCATCGGACTTTGGGTAATATGACAATTTTTGAAGAGCGTGAAAATCAATTGTATGGAACACCGCCATATGAAAGCAGAAATACGAAATTGCTTTTCTTTGTTCGCACGAGCTTAGGATATTCGTTTGAGGTTTTGAAAAGGCAGTGAAGTTTGGGAAAGATTTTTGAAAATAATTTTTTAGATATTTTTTCGCTTGCTGATGCAGTAAAGAATTTAGTGGCAAAAGCGAGAATAGTTGATGAATGGTATTATTTATAGATTGAAGCAGGCTAAAAGGGGTCAAGAGCGGGATTCGTAGTTTTTGTTGGTGAAATTAAGATTGAAATATGGTTTTCGGGGAAATTTTAGGGGGTGGCTCAAAATTTGCATAAAATTATTGTGTGATGTCCCTTCTTTTGTTATCTTAATTTTTAGGAAACGAAAAGAAAAGCGATTTAAAGCTATGAAGAGGTTAATCATAATTTTTTTGACCCTGTTTTCAATTAGTGGTGTTTTTGGAAACGATCTTAAAAGATACTTCAAACTTGCTGGGGAAGAGTTTGATGTTCCAGCTGAACTTCTTGAGGCGATTGCATTTGTTAATACGAGGTGGACACATATTGAACCTGAAAAGTTCGCTCCATCTTGCGATGGAAGACCTCCTGTTTATGGCATAATGGGCTTGAGAAATGATGATTGGTTTGGATATAGTTTAACCGAAGGCGCAAAGTTGATAAATGTCCCTATTGATCTCGTTAAAAAGGATGTGTATCAAAACATAAGAGCGGGTGCTGCTTTACTTTCAAAGTTTTCAAAAGATAAAGGATTGAGGAAAGGAATTTCAAAGCTTGAGGATTATAAAGATATCGTCGCAAAGTTTAGTGGGATTCCGCAGCCTGAGATAGCGCAGATTTTTGCTTATGATGTATACAAAGTTTTGTCAACTGGGTTTGAAGGTTTTGGCATCACGATTGAAAAGAGGGAAATTGATATGTCAATTTTTCCACAGGATTTGTTTGAGAAGGCGGGATTAAAGATTGTGAAACCTGATGAAATAAGTTCAGAAGATTATCCTCCAGCGGTTTGGGATCCGAGCCCAAATTATACTGCAAATAGACCTTACACGACAAGAATTGTGATTCATGTTACTCAAGGAAGCTTTGCGGGCGCTGTATCGTGGTTGAAAAATCCAGCTTCAAGTGCGAGTGCACATTATGTAATTCGTAGCTCTGATGGATATATAGTTCAACTTGTTAGGGAAAGAGATATGGCTTGGCATGCAAGGTGTTGGAATCGTTTCACACTTGGGATTGAGCACGAAGGTTGGATTGAAAATCCAAGCGTGTGGTTTACTCCAGTAATGTATCTTGAATCTGCGAAGCTTGTTAGAAATATGGTCAATAGGTGGGCGATCCCAGTAGATAGCAATCATATAATTGGTCATAATTTCTGGCAACAACCGCAATGGCCGATCGTTCGTCAACAGTGGGATTTTGCTACTTATGATCCTGTGTCAACTTATCCAACATCTTGCAATAATCACACGGATCCAGGTCCAGGTTGGAATTGGAGCTACTATTTTAGTTTAATACGAGGTGATCAAACACCACCTAAGGTTGTTTCTGTTTCACCTTCTTATGGGACGCGCAATTTCAAGGCGTATAAATCTGTGTTTGTTAATTTTTCGGTTCCAATGGACAAAGCCTCTGTAGAAGCAAATATCATTATAAATCCGAGAGATACTGTGACATTCGCATGGAGTTCGGATCAAAAGACACTTGAAATAAAACCTAATAAATTTTGGGAGTTCTCAACGACATACATAATAAAAATTGATACCGGGGCAAAAAGTATTTTCGGGCTTAAAATTGACGCAGATGGCGATGGTGTGCCGGGAGATCCTTATTACATAGAGTTTACAACAACTGCTCCTGATGTGCAAGCACCAGTCGTTGAGAAAGGTTATCCAACCGGAGGAGATAATGTTAGCATTTATGCGGAGATGAAATTTATTTTCAATGAACCGCTTGAAAGCGCAAGCTTGTCAGGTAGAGTAAGGTTGGTAGATGAGAACGAGCAAGTTATTTCAATTACATCTGGAAGACATGTAGTCAAAGACGATAAGAGCATTGTAACTTTCAGACCAGCGAGTTTGCTTTCAAGGGATAAGATCTATAGAGTTAAATTCTTGGCTGGTTTAAGAGATTTGTTTGGAAACGCCACAACATCTGATTATGTCTTTACATTTAGAACAGAGCAAGGTACCTTTCAGCGCGGGAGCGTTATTGATTCGTTTGAAGTAATTGGTCCTTGGTGGAAACCAAGTCAAAGTGGAAGCACAGTAGGAGTTGATACGAGCGCAACAAATTTTGTTATTACGACAGAAAAGAAGATAAGTGGCTCAAATTCGGGAAAATTAACATATAAATTTACAGGTGAAAGTGGAGGTGTTGTTAGGGTCTTTAACTCGTCAAAACCAGGAATAACTGATGCAGGTGGAGAAATTGGAATGTGGATATATGGTGACCTGAGCGAAAATCAACTTGAGTTTTGGTTCTATAATCCCAATAATTACATTGTTAACCTTGGACCGATAAACTGGTATGGTTGGCGATTCGTCTCGTATCCTATTTCTTTGATTCCAGGCACGAGCAAACAATTTCATAGTGTAGTTATAAGACAAGTTCAAGGTGCTGATAAAGAGGGAGAAATCTTTATTGATGATTTACAAGTTGGTGGTAGAATTACTTTCGCTGGGTTTGATGAAGTCCCGCTTAAGTTCTCACTTGAGCAGAATTATCCCAATCCGTTTAACTCAGGAACTTTGATAAAATTTAGTTTGCCAGAGCGAGTTCAAGTTAAACTTCATGTGTATGATATTCTTGGGAGGTTTGTTGCTTCTGTTGCGGAAGGGGAGTTTGATGCTGGCGTGCACACTGTAAAGTTTGAGGCGAATGATTTGCCCTCGGGTATTTATCTTTACAAAATTCAGGCCGGTAAATTTATGGCTATAAGGAAGATGGTTTTAGTTAAATAAAATTTTTCGGCTCTAAAAATTCTACATAATAGATTTTTAAAACCGTCAGCAAGGCGGTTCGGGGGTAATTTGTTTTATTTTATGCAGTTTCATAAATTCTTTTAGTTATTATTAAATTTGAAAAAATTTCCTTGCGAGGATGAAGAATATAGCAATCCTTGGGTCAACTGGCTCCATAGGAAAAAATGCCATTGAAGTCGTTCAAAGGTTTCCAGATAGATTTAGAGTCACATATCTTGCCGTTAATAGAAATATAGATCTTCTTTTTGAGCAGGTGAAATCTTTAAAGCCGAAAGGGATAGTAATTTTTGATAAGCAAAAGGCTGAGGAATTTTCAAATTTTGTCAATGGTGAAATTGAAGTTCTCTCTGGCGAAGAAGGATTGCTTGAGATTGTAAGTAGGGATGATGTTGATATTGTTCTAAATTCGCTTGTTGGATTTTCTGGATTGAAACCAACTATAAAAGCAATTGAAAGTAAGAAAAGGATCGCTCTTGCGAACAAAGAAACGCTTGTCGTCGCTGGCGAGATAATCACGAAATTGATAAAGGAAAATAATGTTGAACTTATCCCCGTTGATAGTGAGCATAATGCTATTTTCCAATGTCTTGTTGGAGAAGATGTTTCGGATATTAATAAAATAATTTTGACTGCTTCCGGAGGACCATTTCTTTATAAGGATAAATTTGAACTTGAAAATGTAACAGTTGAAGAAGCACTTAAACATCCAAATTGGAAAATGGGAAATAAAATAACTATTGACTCCGCAACTTTGATGAATAAGGGGCTTGAGGTGATTGAAGCGCATTGGCTTTTTGGTTTGCCAGTTGACAGGATAAAAGTTGTGATTCATCCGCAATCAATAATTCATTCAATGGTTGAATTTGTTGATGGCTCTATAAAAGCGCAGCTTGGAGTGCCAGATATGAAAATCCCAATTCAATATGCTTTAACTTATCCAGAAAGAACTTATGCGGATTATGAAAGAGTTGATTTTGTAAAACTTGGACACATGACATTTCTTGAACCTGACTTTGATAAATTTGAATGTTTGAAGATTGCTTATGAAGTTGCGCGCCTTGGTGGAACTTATCCGACGGTTTTAAATGCTGCAAATGAAATAGCAGTTGAAGCTTTTCTTAACAAAAAAATAAAGTTCACAAAGATACCTGAGATAATAAAAAAAGCAATTGACGCGCATAAGCCAAAGTTTAACCCGGAACTTGAAGACATTTTCCAGGTGGATTTTGAAACAAGGAAATTTGTAAAAAATTTGGAGGTGCTAAATTAATATGGAGGTCATAAAAACTATATTCTATTTTGCCATAACAATAGGAGTGCTTGTCCTTGTTCATGAATTTGGTCATTTCATAGCTGCGAAGCTTTCAAAAATGCGAGTGGAGGTTTTCTCAATCGGATTTGGAGCAAGATTAATCGGGAAGAAAATTGGTGAGACAGATTATAGAATTTCCGCTTTTCCTCTTGGTGGCTATGTGAAAATATCAGGAATGGTAGATGAAAGCTTGGATACTGGATTTGTAGGTTCAAAACCTGAACCGTATGAATTTAGAAGTAAACCTTTTTATCAAAAATTCTTTGTGATTACCGCTGGCGTTATAATGAACATGCTTCTTGCGATTTTTCTTTTCTGGCTTATTTTTATGGTTGAAGGGAAGAAATTTAGAGATGTAAATGAGGTTGGTTATGTCATTCCAAATTCACCTGCTTTTGAATTTGGGTTTAAAGAGGGAGATAAAATTCTAAAGTTGAATGGAAAAGAAATAAACTATTGGGATGATATAATAAGGATTGCTTTTGTTGATGATTTAACGAAAGATCTATCATTTGAGGTTCAACGCAATGGTGAGAAAATAGTTATATCTATTCCGCGAGAAAAAATTCCTGAGTTTTCGTCGGAGGAAGTTCTCGGGATTTTACCAAAGTATGTTGAAACAGCAGTGATGGCAGTTGAGGCAGGTCGCCCAGCTGAGAAGGTTGGAATTCAACCTAAGGATGTGATAATTTCAGCAAACGGTGAGAAAATCTATAGCCCAGCTCAACTTACATCAATAATAAGAGCAAGCGCTGGAAAGGAATTAACATTGGTGATAAAGCGAGATAACAAAACCTTTGAGCAAAAAATTACGCCTGACCCGGATGGCAGAATCGGAATACAGATCGGTGCTTTTTACAACGGTCCAGTGAAGAAGGAAAGTTACAACCCGCTTGAAGCTTTATTGATCGGTTTAAGAGAAACATATAGAATTTCAGCTTTAACCATAAATGGCATAAAGCAGCTCATAACTGGTGAGATTCCTGTTCAAAAGGGAATTGCCGGACCGATAAGAATCGCAAAGTTTGCAACTCAAAGTGCTGATATAGGTTTTACTGCCTTCCTCGGATTTATGGCGATTTTAAGCATAAGCTTGGCATTCCTAAATATATTTCCATTTCCAGGTCTTGACGGAGGGCATCTTATGATTTTATTGATTGAAGGGGTCATAAGGCGTGAACTTTCTTATAAGGTTAAAATAGCAATTCAACAAGTGGGTATCGCTATTTTGATAATTTTGATGATATTTGTGCTTTACAATGATATTGTGCATTTTTAACCTGTGACTTTGCTCACTGAATAGAAAAAATGTGCGTATTTAAATTTAGAGTGAACAGAAAATAAATTTTGAGGTTTTATCATGATGAATAAACTTTTTCTTTTTATCTTTGCTCTCACAACTTTTGCATTTGGGCAGGTTAGAATACAAGTTTCGGCTCCTGCTTCACTTGATCAAGTTAACATTGCTGACCTTGATATTAGCCGATTAAGTGATCTACCACTTTTATTTACTGTGACAATTACAAATTCTGGCGCGCCTACAAATTTGAAACTACGCTTTCAAGTTTTTGCGAAAGTCGGCAATGAACCAGAAGATATTTTAGTTGACGCATGGAGTTTGCCGTTTACCGTTGATAGAGGGGTGTTAAGTTTTACGAATCAAGATCTTGCATCAGGGCGAACCAATATAAGAAGTGATCGCGGGAGAACTCAAATTTACGAGGATAAAATAAGAAGGATAAAAGATCTTGCTCAATCAACTGGGAGATTGCCAGCAGGAAAGTATAGATTCTTAATTCAAATTTTGAATGAATCTGAATTAGCAATTTTGGATTCATGGGAAAAAATTTATGAAGTGATGAATCCATCAAGAATTGATCTTGTTTCTCCTGGAGCTCAGTCCGAAGTTAGAACACAATTTCCAATTTTCAAATGGTTCGCACCATATTTGAGAGAGTTTGAAATTTTAGTTTATGAAAAACTGCCAAATCAAACGACGCCCGAAGAGGTTGTTTCCGGAGATAGAAATTTGAGATGGAGATATACAACAACGGAAACGCAAGTCCAATATCCACGAGAAGCTCTTCCGCTTGAGGATGGTAAGACATATTTCTGGTATGTAAAATCATATGTTCAGGGAAGTCGCGGTAGGGAAGAGGTTAGAAGTGAAATATGGAGTTTTGATGTAAGATTTGGCACAACAACACCGACGAGAATAACATTTAATCTCACCTCTGAACAACAGCGAACGCTTGAGAATCTTATCAGGATTTTAAATCAAAGTGGGGATTCTGAAATTGCATCTTTGCTAAGCAGAATCGTTTCGGACCTCGTAGTTTTGATTGATGGTAGACCAGCTACACCATCGGAAGTTGAAGAGATTATCAGATTTTTAAGGGACAGAAGCAGATATGAAATAATAATTGAAGAACAATAACGAAAAACAAAGGTTGAATGGAAAAATGGGGAAAGATATTTTAAAAATCGGTTTAATTTTGGGTTTTGCTGCTTTATTTTTTGGCTTTGTAAATTATGTTCCGACTATAGCGGTCGTTCAGCTTGTTAAGAATAAAGCATATCACAAACCACCTCAAATACAGGACTGGAAGGTTGCGCAAAAAGGAACCAGTCTTATATCTGGAGCGATGGTTAAAACAGAACAGAAATCTTTCCTTCTTGTTAAGTTTCTTGATGGAAGTTTTTTAAGGGTTGGGGAAAATACGGTGCTTGAAATTATAGCTGAGAATCCAAAGGGAAACTATTCACGAAAGGTCAACATTGAAAACGGTGGGGTTGATTTCAAGGTAACAAAAATTAAGGGTAAATTTGAATTCACAACTCCTCTGTCGGTTGCGACAATAAGAGGTACTGAAGGTGTTCTTTTCTCAAGCTTTGAAGCTGATACTTTGATGGTAAGAGAGGGAGCAGTTTATTTGTTTAATAGATTTTCAAATTTAAGTGAAACTGTTGAAGAGGGAGAAATTGGGATATCAACAAGAGCGGGGGAAATTGTAGTGAGAGAGATGACCGAAGGCGAAAGAGAAAGGTCTGAAGAAATAAGAAGATCTGTTGAAAAAAGAGAAATTGAGATAAGAGGTAAAACGGGGGAAGGAAGAGAGATCAGGATTAAAATAAAAGAAAAATAATCCCATGTCAAAAATTCTCGCTTTTTTTTGTTTATCTTTCCTTTTCACATTTATTTCCCCCGCTCAAACTAAATATATCTTGAGCGTTGTCCCAACTCAAAGAGGTGTTAGTGGTGAGGAACTAAAGCTAAGAATTGAATTTACAAATGTGGCACAGATAATGGAAGCAAAATTGTTCTACAGAGCATCTGGAGAAAGTAGATTTAATCAAATTGAAATACCATTGTCTCGGGAAAATATTATTGTCGTGACAATCCCAGGTAAAAATGTTAAATCTCCATCACTTGAGCTTTTCCTTGAGATTATGGACAAAAATCGGGAAGTTAGTTATTTCCCAGGTAGAAGCCCAGAAGAGTTTATGCAGATACCGATCTCAGCACCTGAAGAATCTGAAGCAATTATTATCTTGAGTCCAGATAAAGGAACAAGCGTCCGTTTAGAAGAACTAATCATCTCTGCTTCACTTATAGGGGTTGAGAATTTTGATCCTGAAAAAACTCAGATCTTGTTTAACAATGTTGATGTGACAAACTTATCGGTAATTTCCCCGGAGCTTGTCACTTTCATACCTGATAATGTTAATTTTCAGGTGAAACCAGGCGTTCAAAGAGCTACTATAATTTTAAGAGATAGAGCGAATAAGGTTGTCGCGCGGACATCTTGGGAATTTACGGTCATCTCACCAGTTGAAGTTGAGCGGAGGGAACGAGCAATTAATTACGGAGCGAATTTAGAAATTGAAGTAAGACAAGAGTCGGTTAAAAATCGTGGATATTTTTATATAAGGGGAAGGGGAAATTTTAACAGCAGTTATAGGTTTTTAAGTCTTAATACAAATTTATATCTCACAACTGAAGAACGAAGCAACATCCAACCACAGCATAGATTTTGGGTTGAGGGCAATTTATCTGATTGGGTTAGATTAGGCTTTGGGGATGTTTATCCAAATTTCTCAACGCTCGTGTTAAGTGGGTATAGGGTTAGGGGGTTTTATGGTAAACTTGATTTAAGATACTTCCAAATTGAGGTCGTAAGCGGTGAGGTGATGAGAAAAGTTGAAGGTTCGTTGTTGAGAGAAATACCGATTGACAGTTTAAGAGGAACATTACCACAAAATAGCATTTATGATAGCACAACTAGGAAGGTTCGTATTTATAATTATGGCACATATAGTAGGAATCTTTTCGCTATAAAGCCAGCTTTAAAATTTGGGCGGAATTTTGAACTTGGTTTTTCATATCTTGTTTCTGAAGATGATAAAACATCAATAAAGTTTGGAGGAAATCCACAACGAAATATCGTGCTCGGCTCAAACCTATTGCTTTCGCTTGATAATCAAAGAGCAGAAATAAGAGCACAAGGTGCTTTGAGCATAAGAAATGAGAATTTGAAGGCGAAAAGTTGGACTAATCAAGATATTGATTCACTTTTCAAAGATACGCCCGACTTAAGGGACAATCTTAAAAAATATCGCCCATTGATTGAAAAATTTGTTCCCATAAATCAGTATGTGGTTCCCATAAATCCACTTGGGCTTTCTTCCCTTGCTTATGAACTCGGCTTGAATTTAAATTATTTCGGAAACCTTTTTAAGTTTGATTACATCTTTCACGGAAATGAGTATTTATCTTTTGGTCAACCATATTTAAGGCAAGATATACAAGGGTTTAGAATTTTTGATAGATTGAGATTGTTAAAGAATCAGGTGTTTCTGACATTGAGATTTGAAAATTTAAGAGACAATACAAGAAACCAGCGCGATTATACTACAAAATTTGTCACATGGGAAGTTTCCGCAATGTATTCCCCGCTTATGAATTTTCCGAATTTGGCTTTAACATATTCACAATCAACGAGCGATAATGGTTTGCCTTTTAATGATACGCTTAGAGCGATGAATGTCAAAATAAACAAGCTGAGTTTTGATGTAAGTTATAACTTTGAATATATCTTCAGAAACAGAGTTAATTTCGCTTTTTCTGTATCTGGTTCTGATGATAAAACGATCTTGAACTCGGATTTTAGTAATGTAAATTTTGTTCTTTCGCTGTATTCGGACATTCGTGAAAACCTGCGAGGTAATTTCATTTTTAGTTTCAATAATTCAAAGTTCAAGAAAGCAGTTTTTGGTTCAGGGAATAGATTTATCGGAAATCGTGATGAGAGATTCAATTATGTTTCGTTTGGCGGTGGAGCTGATTATAGAATCGGAAAGGCGCGTGTTTGGGGTAACCTTGCACCAAGTTTTGGGGATCTGAAGCGACTTTACATTTATTTTGGTGGATCTTATGAATTTGCTCAAAATCAGAGTTTAAATTTAAACTGCAACCTGTTGTTTTATAACTATCTTGATGTGGTTGCGTATTTAACTTACAAAATATCTTTTTGAGAAATGGATAAAAGAGCCCGATATGATATTTTAAAAATTTCTCTGTTAGTTGCTTTTTTAAGCGCTGTAATTTCGTTTTTCACTGCTGAATACATTCCCGTTTTGAAAGGGGTTGAATTAAAAACTATAGATTTACGATTTAATTACAGGGGTGTTGTTCCAAATTTTGCTGATTTATCTGATGTCGTTATTGTTTCAATTGATGAATCATCTCTTGATAGAGCTCCGGATAAATGGCCGTGGCCGAGGAATTATTATGCGAGATTATTAAGAAATCTTAAAAGAGCTGGTGCCAAAATTGTGGCTTTTGATATAAACTTTGACTCTCCCGATAGAGATCCTCAAAGTGATAGGGAATTCAGAAAAGCAATTGAAGAATTTGGAAATGTTGTTCTCGCGGGGCGCGAAACAAGAGGCGTGGTTATGAAAGGCAAAATTGTAGAAACAAAAAATTTATTAAGAAACATTTTCATCGGAACGCCAGGATCTCAGCCTGGAATAGTTGAGATTTTGCGCGATCACGATGGTGTCTGTAGAAGATATCTACCTGTTTTTTCGGTTGGGGATACGATTTTTCCGAGCTTTGGAACTGCGGTTTTGCTTTTATACTACGGATTAACAATTGATTCAATTTATGATTTACCGCCTAAAAATCCTTTTGAAAATGGAACTTTTAAATTCGGAAGTTTAGAGATCCCGAAATTTGATGATAAAACTTGGCTTATAAATTTTGCTGGACCTGCGGGAAGTTTCAAATATATAAGTTTTATTGATGTCCTTGACGATAAGGAATTCAAGACAAAAGATGAACTGGAGTATGGAGATATAAACACATTTGATAATCCTGATTATGGGCTTTTGTATGATAATGTTTTCAAAGATAAAATTGTAATCGTTGGAAGCGCAGTTCCAGAGTTTAAGGGTGAACTTAGTGATCTTTTACCGAGTCCGTTTGTAAAGGACGAAAGCAATCTAATGTATGGAGTTGAAATCCACGCAAATGCAATTTCAACCGTTCTTGAGCAAAAGTTTATTGCGAAAACTTCGGGGTTTGTTTCATTTTTGATAATTTTCATCTTTTCTCTTTTAAGTTTTGTTTTATCTATTGCGGTTAGACATTTGAAAGTTCGTTTTGAAATCATTGCAGAAATTTTTGGAATTTTAAGCTTATTTCTTCTTTTTGCGATATGGGCTTATGTCACTGTACTTGCTTTTAAAGTTAACCTAATTCTTCCAGCTATTTCCCCTGTTCTTGGGGCTTCTGTTGCGTATATTGGTTCGGTTGTTTATCAGTATTTAACTGAACGGAAACAGAAGAAAATTATAAAAACTATATTCAGCTATTATGTCCATCCATCGGTTGTGAATCAGCTTATTTCAAATCCTGAGGTTGTTCGTTTGGGTGGTGAAAAGAGAGAGATGACGGTTTTATTCACCGATCTATGGAATTTTACGACGATAAGCGAAGCATATCCACCTGAATTTATTTTCAACTTTTTGAATGAGTATTTTGAGGTAATGACAAAGGTAATTTTTAGATACGGTGGAACTCTTGATAAATATATTGGGGATGCAATTGTTGCTTTCTGGGGCGCACCGATCTATTACGAAGATCATGCGTTGAGGGCGTGTCTTTGTGCTTTAAAGATGCAATTTGAGCTTGAAAAATTGAGAGTTAAATGGGAAAAGGAAGGGAAACCTTTACTCTATATGAGAATTGGAATTAACACAGGAGAAATGATTGTTGGAAATATCGGTGGTTATGGTAGGTTTAATTACACAGTTATAGGGGATAGTGTAAACCTTGGGGCACGACTTGAGGCGATAAATAAAGAATTTGGGACGAACATAATTATAAGTGAATATACTTACGAGAAAGTTAAGGATTACTTTAATGTCAGGGAAATTGGCGAGATAACCTTAAAGGGAAAGACGAAGTCAGTGAAAATTTATGAACTTCTTGATGTTTTAATTTCAGAGAAGAAACTTATCAAGATTATGGACTGAAAACTTTGTTTTTCACTCTGTTGTAAATTATATAAATTCCGTCAAGGACTAGTGAAGGTTCGTAGAAATCAATTACATTTGTTTTCTCTATTATCGCTTTTGCAAGTCCACCAGTTGCGATAACTTTTGCGTGCTGACCTATGATGTTTTTAATTCTTTTTATCATCCCTTCCATTGCGTCAACAGCGCCGTACATTATTCCAGATTGCATGCTTGAAACTGTGTTTGTTCCTATGACGCTTTTGGGGAAGTGAAGTTCAATTTTAGGTAATTTTGCAGCTCTTCGGTGGAGTTCTGCTGCGCTTGTTTCAATTCCAGGTGCTATTACTCCACCGAGATATTCTCCATTTTCTGAAACAACATCGTAAGTTGTCGCTGTTCCGAAATCAACGATGATCACAGGACCACCATATTTTGTATATCCTGCCACCGCATTACATAACCTGTCTGCTCCAACTGCACTTGGATCATCATATAAAATTTTTATTCCAAGATCTAAATCAGATGAAACGATCACTGGATCTGTCTTGAAATGTTTTTGGCTCATCCAAACGAAGACATCAGTAAGATTTGGGACAACGGATGAGATCCCAACGCCGGTTATCTCTTCTATGTTCACATTTGCGTCGTTGCAGAAAAACTTAACTAAAAGCCAAGTTTCGTCCTCAGTCCTTGTTATCAAACTTGAAACTCTCCAATCGTGGAGCAATTCCCCGTCCTTGTAGATTCCAAAAACGGTATGCGTGTTTCCTATGTCAATTGCCAGAAGCATTTTCAAGTTGAGATTTTGTTTCAATTTCTTTTATGAAAGCAATTATATGCTCTTTAATTTCATCTCTAACTTTTCTAAAAACTTTCATTCTTTCTTCCCTTGTTCCCCTTGCCTCGGCGGGATCTTCAAAACTCCAGTGGATTTTTCTAACTTGCCCGGGAAAATTTGGACATACTTCCTTAGCTCTATCGCAAACAGTTATCACATAATCAAAGTTTTGATCAATAAATTCATTTACGCTTTTTGATCTATGGTTTGAGATATCTATTCCAATTTCTTTCATTGCTTCAATTGCAAGTGGATGGACAAATGATGGATTAGTTCCAGCGGAGAAAACCTCAAATTTGTTGTCGCCAAAATGTCTCAATAAACCTTCTGCCATTTGGCTTCTGCAGGAGTTTCCAGTGCAGAGAAATAGAACTTTTATCATTTTTCTCGCTCTTTTTAGTTAATTAAAAAATAAAAGGGAGACGCTTCGGTCTCCCTATTATTTTATACTGGCATAAGATATTTTTCAAGTCGTGCGAGGAGATTTTTCTTTGGCATTGCTCCAACTATTTGCTCAATTACGCGACCGTTTTGGAACAGTAAGAGCGTTGGAATGCTCATTATTCCATATTTCATTGCTGTTTTTGGATTATAGTCAACATTTAGTTTCCCGACCTTTAATCTGTCAGCATATTCATTTGCTATTTCCTCAACTATTGGAGCGATCATTCTGCAAGGGGCACACCATTCAGCCCAGAAATCAACGAGAACGAGTTTGTCAGATTTAAGGACTTCATCTTCAAAGTTTTGATCATTGAGTTCAATAATTTTTTTCGCCATTTCATCACCTTTTAGTTTATTTTGGAATTAGTTTAACACTTTTTTCCCCGAACAATTCTCTTAAACCATTTATTAAATCAGCAGATGGATTGATGAAAGCATGGGGTATTTCAAATCTTTGAGTTATTGTTCCTTCATCCATAACATCAATTTCTATCAAGCAATTTCCCTCATCGCAATTTTTAATAAGTTCCGTGAGTTTTTCAACCTTTTCAGGCGGTTCATTTTTATCTACGAAAGTGATGATTTTGTAAGTGAAGTTTTCCCTTACTTCTTCAAGTGGATAGACCTCTTTAACTGTGATCCTTAGAGAATTGCCTTGTTTTTTCGCTTCACCAACGATTAGAACGAGACCTTCAATATAAAGATATCTTGAGTAATTTTTATAAACTTCGCTGAAAGCAACGCACTCAGCTTTACCAGTGAAATCTTCAAGCTCAAAAATTAACATTTGATTCTTGTTTTTATCAAGTTTGGTTTCCATATCCGTTATGACTCCGCAGGCGCGAACGATCTGTCCATCTGTGACAGAGTCAACATTGCCAAGTTTTACTGTTGAAAATGTTTCAACTTCATCAAGATATCTCATCAATGGATGCCCTGAGACATAAAATCCTAAAACATTTTTTTCATAGGAAAGTTTTTCCATTTCACTCCATGGGTTCACATCTGGAAGTGGAGGATAATTCTCTACATTTGCTTCACTGCTGAAAAAGCCAAATAAATCGGATTGTCCATTTTTCATACCTACTTTGACTTTTTCCCCGTAATTCATCGCTATCTCAATAGATTTTAAAAGTTGCGCCCTATGGCCACAATTAAGCGAGTCAAAAGCTCCTGCTTGAATTAAGCTTTCAATTGCTCTTTTATTAACAACTCTTAGATCAACTCTTGCGCAGAAGTCAAACAAATTTTTAAATTTTCCACCTTCGTTTCTAACTCGGATTATCTCATTTACGGCGTTTTCACCGACATTTTTAATTGCACCAAGCCCAAATCTAATCGTTTTTTGATCTATAACTGTAAAATCAAGGTTGCTTTCGTTGACATCTGGAGGCAACACTTTAATTCCCATTCTTCTACAATCATCAATAAATTGAACTATTTTGTCAGTGTTGTTCAACTCGCTTGACATTGTCGCAGCCATGAATTCTGCAGGATAGTGAGCTTTTAGGTATGCTGTTTGATACGCAAGATAGGCATAGGCAACGGCGTGGCTTTTGTTGAAACCATAAGATGCGAATTTTTCAAGCATATCAAAAATTTCTTCGGCAGTTTTTCTATCTATTCCATTTTTAACTGCTCCTTCAATGAACTCGTCTCTTTGCTTTGCCATAAGTTCTTTGTCCTTTTTGCCCATCGCTCTTCTCATAAGGTCTGCCTTTGCAAGCGAAAATCCGGCAATTTGATTTGCAATTTGCATCACTTGCTCCTGATAAACAACGATTCCGAAAGTTTCTTTCAAAATTGGTTCAAGTTTTGGATGAAGGTATTCAACAGGTTTTCTTCCGTGTTTTCGCTCAATGTAATCGTCAATCATGTCCATTGGACCAGGTCTGTAAAGAGCATTCATCGCAGCTAGGTCTTGGATGTTTGTAGGTTTTAATCTTCTTAGATATTCCTGCATCCCGAAACTTTCAAATTGGAAAACCCCAACCGTTTTGCCTTCGCCGAGAAGTTGATATGTTTTCTTATCGTCAAGTGGTATCTCGTCTATATTAATCTCAATCCCATAGTTTTGCTTTATAAGTTTTAAGGTGTTAACTATAACCGTTAATGTCCTTAGGCCAAGCATGTCAACTTTCAAAAGTCCAGCTTTTTCAAGGTAATCTTTGTCGTATTGAGTCATTAATTCAGTTTGCGGGGTTTGATAAAGCGGGACATAGTCGCTTATATCTCCTGGTGCGATCACAATTCCAGCGGCATGGGTTGATGGATGACGGTTTAAACCTTCAAGAATAAGTGCATATTTGACAAGTTCTTTTAATTTCGGGTCAGTTGTATTTTTAAGCCATTCAAGCTCTGGTTGCTCAAGTGCTTCACTTAATGGTAAGGGTTTGCCTTGATGAACTGGGATATTTTTTGTAATTGAGTCAACTGTTTGAAGTGAAATTCCCAAAACTCTTGCTACGTCTCTTATTACAGCACGAGATGAAAGGGTTCCAAATGTGACTATCTGTGCGACGGATTTTTCCCCGTATTTTTTCTTAACATATTCAATTACAAGTTCCCTTTTGTCATCGGCAAAGTCAACATCAATATCTGGCATTGAAACTCGCTCTGGGTTTAAGAACCTTTCAAAAAGTAAGCCATATTTCAATGGATCAATGTTTGTAATTCCAAGTGCATAAGAAACTATTGAACCTGCAGCAGAACCGCGACCTGGACCAACAGCGACGCCCATTTTTCGCGCCTGACTTATGAAGTCGTGAACTATAAGAAAGTATGTTGAAAAGCCCATTCTCTTTATTACATCAAGTTCGTATCTAAACCTGTCTTCAATTTCTTTTGTTATCGTTTTATATCTTTTTTGTAGCCCTTCTAAGGCGAGTTTTTCAAGGTATTCGTCGGGGGTTTTAACTTCCGCATCTTCGGGGATCGGAAAATGGGGAAGATAATTTTTGCCAAGTTCAATTTCAAGATTACATTTATCTGCTATCTCAAGCGTTGTTTCAATCGCTTCCGGGAAATCTTTGAAGGCTTGATACATTTCTTCAGCGCTTTTAAAATAAACCTGGTCTGTTCCATATTTAAGTTGGTAAATATCTTTTACCGAGTTCTTATCTTGAATTGATATAAAGATGTTGTGAGGTAGCGCGTGTTCTTGCTTAATGTAGTGACAATCGTTCGTTGCAACAAGCTTTATTCCGAGCTCTTTTGAAAGGCGTGGCATTCCTTGTAAAACGGGTTGTTCTTTATCTATAAAATGATTTTGAATTTCAAGATAAAAATCATCGCCGAAAAGTTCTTTAAATTTCATTGCCATCTTCTTCGCGCCCTCATAGTCCCCATCAACGAGATGAGCTGAAACAACACCACCTATGCATGCTGATAGAGCTATGAGACCATCTTTATATTTCTCAAGAACTTCAAGATCAATTCTTGGTTTATAGTAAAATCCCTCTGTATGCCCGATTGTTATAAGTTTGATTAGGTTTTTCCATCCAATTTCATTTTTCGCAAGTAAAACGAGATGTTTGTAATGTGTTTTCTTATTTCTTACAGCGAGATCGGATTCTTCTTCTTTGCTTCCTTTCGTTTTATCAAATCTTGAACCTTCAGTAACGATGTAAACTTCGCTTCCAATGATTGGTTTAATTCCAGCTTCTTTTGCTTTGATGTAAAATTCAAGTGCTCCGAATAGAACTCCATGATCAGTTAATGCAACTGCTTGCATTTTATTTTGAACCGCTGTTTCAATTATTCCATCAATCGTGCTTATAGCGTCAAGAATACTATAGTGGGAATGATTGTGAAGATGCACGAAATCAGCCATCGTCGCTATTAATCCTTTTGTTTGACACCGCTGAAGCAAAGACACAAGAATATAAAGAAGCTGAATTTCAAATTCAAGAACGAGTGCGGAAGGATTTTTTCATATCTAAATTTATTTTACGAAAGCAAGGAAGCAATTTAAAATTTCGCTTTCATTAAACTGTGTGATCTTTAGGTTCTGCAATGTCAGATTAAGTTTTTGACAATCGCGTCAAAATTAAAATTTTATTTTGTCAGAGCATGGTATCAAATTTTATCGGATGTTTTTGTTGTTAGATCGTTGTTCCGAAAATATAATCCCAAAGTGGAGATGAAACACCAAACGCTTTATCAGGCGCTTTGTAGTGGTGTTGGAGATGATGTTTCCAAAGGTAGCGGATTTTATTTTTAGGTGGCTTGAAATGATGAATTGCGTAATGTGTCATATCGTAAATTATATAGCCTACAACAAAACCAGGGAAGAAGGCAAATGCGTAAATTCCAAACAAAAATTTAAAAAAGTACCAAAACATAATGGCAAGAATTAAACTTACAACAGGAGGCATGACAAGTCGCTTAGGATCGTTTGGATATTGATGGTGAACACCATGAATCATGAACTGAATTTTGAAACCGAGATTTGACTTGGGCTCAAAGTGAAAGACAAATCTATGTAAAAGATATTCGGCAAGTGTCCAAGAAAAGATCCCGCTCGTAAAAAGCCCTGCAACGGTGATGGAGTGAAAGTTTAATTTACTTAACGAGTAAAAAATAAAGTATGAAGCCACGGGAAGATATATGATAACCGGCGTTAGCGGATGAGTTTTGGTCAGTGCTTCCAAAAATTTGTTCCTGAACATTACTGCAGAACCTTTGCGAGGGTAAAGATAATCGGGAATTCTGGTGTATGCTCTGACATATTCAGCCATTTTTTCCCCTTGATTTGTTTTTTAAGAATTTAAACTGAACAATTAACAAAAGCAAGTTTAAGAGGTTCAACTATCAAAGTTGATTTTAACTACGAGTTTTTCTAATTTTCAAAAGGACAAAAACTAAAAGAACATCAAAATGAGGCTTTCAACAATCATAACCATATCTTTACTTATACTTGTTTCTGAAATTTTTTCGCAGAGCGTAACATTGAAAGTTCGTGAAAAGACGATCTTTAGAGGCGAGAGATTTTTAACTGTCAAGTTTTCGGTTGAGGGGGCGAAGGAAAATTTCACAGATATTGATGTCGCAAAGGGAGCATATTATTATTTTGTTTGTCTTCCAGAAGGGGATTGGGCGATTGACGAAGAGTTCGCGAAGGAATTTACATCAAAGGTTTTAATCCAGCAAGATGGAAATGTTTATTATCCGGAAATTTATGATATTGTGGCGGTCGGTGGGAAGACAGGTTTAATAATAGCTTTTGAGAAAAAGTTTAAAATTGAAAAGCCATTTAAAATCAATTATCCAATTTCCGAGAAGGTCGTTAGCACAGGAGAGATGAGCATCCCTGAAAATTTATGGGAAGGTTATTCAAGGTTATTTAAATCTTATCAAGACGGAGTTAAGTTTTATAACAGTGGTGAATATCAAAGATCGGCGGATGTTCTATTTGGGGTCGTTTCTGATGAGATGTCAAAGAAATTTTCTTTTTACAAAGATGCAAGAGAGAAATGTATAAAATCGCTTGACAATATTCTCATTGGACTTGTTGATAGGTTCAATTCCGTTGTTTCAGCAACTATGGAGCCAGAGGATAAACTTAGAATGTATGATAGTTTAAAAGTTCAATTCCAAAATTATGTTAACTCTGTTTTGACTCCAAAGTTAAATGTCCTCGCTGATACATCGGTTTTCGCGATGCTTTCTCGGGCTAATGGATATTTTGAAAAGCTTGAAAACGAGGTTCGCGCTGAAAAGTATCGTCTTGATGTTAAGAGCGTCTCTTGGCTTAATACCGAAAGCGGGTTGAATTTTAAATATCGCCTTGTCATTGATGCTCTTGCTTACGCATTTACATCTGAATCTTTTTGGAACAATCCTGATACTACAAAATTTGAGTTCGTTTTGCCAGATACAGTTGTAGCTAATTTGAGGGTTTTCGGGGTTGAAAGAGATTATAGCATATTTCAGCGCGTTTGCATCTCAAATTTGAAAAACAAGGGGACTCTCTTTGATGAGAAATTTCTCGCTAATCTTCTAAACAATTCACCTTATCTTCCGCAACCATATTATGAAATTTATCTCGCAATTGATAATTATATCAAGAAGGACTATTCCGCAAGCAGGGATTACATAATTAGAGCGTTAAAAAAGTTAACGGAATTTGAACTTATACGAAGGCTTGAAATTTTGAAGGGGATGATTTTTGTAAAACAACAAAATTTATCGGTTGAGGCGGTTGAGCTTTACCGTGAGGGATTGAGAAGATTATCCGTTGGAGATAAAGTTGGAGGGCTTGATGCAATAAGAAGAGCGGTCTTGCTTGAGCCGAGATTTCCGTTAGCAAATTATACAATTGGGGAGATTTATTTCAAAGATAACGATTTTTATCCAGCGATAATTTACTTTACAAAAGCAATTTCGCTTGATTCAAGTTTCGTGTTTGCTTATGAGCGACTTTTTGATATTTATAAAATTCAGGGCAATTGGATTGAGGCAAGATCTATGCTTGAGTCGGCTCTTTCAAGTGGGAATGATTTCTGGATTATAAGAATTCTTTTAGGGCAAGTTTATAATGAACTCAAACTTTACGATAAAGCGATTGAATCGTTTACAAAGGCGATAAGTTATAATCCGTTAAATTATGAGCAATATGTTTATCTCGGTGTGGTTTATTCAAACGCCAGGAGATTTGAAGATGCTGAGAGGATTTTGAGAAAGGCAGCCGAAATAAATCCAGATAGAAAAGAGGCTTATGAAGAGTTGAAGAAGGTTGAGGAACTAAAAAAACTTGAAAAACAAACTGAAAAAAACAAAGAAAAGAGAAGATAAACAACGATGCACATACTTGTCTCAAATGATGATGGTATAAATGCAGAGGGAATTTACGCTCTTGTTTTGGAATTAAGGAAAATTGCAGATGTAACTGTCGTCGCCCCCGAAAAGCAAATGAGCGCTGTCGGGCATGCGATAACAGTTCAATATCCTTTGAGAGTTAATCCGTTTTATAAAAATGGTGAATTCTTTGGCTACGCTGTTGATGGAACGCCTGCGGATGCAGTTAAAATCGCTGTCAAGGCGTTGCTGAAAGATAAAAAAATTGATCTCTTAATTTCAGGGATAAATCATGGAACTAACACATCAATTAACATAATTTATTCAGGCACTGTTTCAGCTGCTACCGAGGGAATGATACTTGGAATTCCATCTATTGCAATTTCACTTGCGACCTATGCTCCGAATCCTGATTTTTCATTTGCAGCGAAATTCGCTGTTAAACTTGCTAAGTTTGTTTATAAAAATGGCTTGCCTCGTGGGACGCTTTTAAATGTCAATGTCCCGCCAGTTCCTGAAAGCGAAATAAAAGGAGTAATTGTCACTCGTCAAGGTAATGCTTTCTGGGATGATTGGTTTGAACTTCGCAAAGATCCAAACGGTAGAGATTATTATTGGCTCACGGGGAGATTCATAAACAATGAGCAGGACGATTTAAGCGCTGATCATACCGCGGTGCAGAATAATTATATCTCAATCACACCGATTCAATTTGATCTGACAAACTACAAGATGATTGATGAGTTAAAAAAATTAGGGCTTGAAAATCTTTTGAAAATTCTTGACAAAGATTAAAAAAAGTTTTACCTTTCTTTCAAAAAAAGCGAAATAAAAATAGAAGATGAAAAAACGACTTTTCACTCCCGGTCCCACACCCGTACCTGAAAGTGTTGCATTGGCGATGGCACAGCCAATAATTCATCACCGTAATCCTGAGTTTATTGAAATTTTCTCACGCGTGAATGAGAACTTAAAATATCTTTTTCAGACAAAACAAGATGTTTATACCTTGACAAGCAGTGGCACAGGTGCAATGGAAGCAGCTGTTGCAAATTTATTGTCTTTTGGGGATAAGGCAATTTTTGTAAATGGTGGGAAATTTGGTGAAAGATGGGGCGAAATATGCCGTGCGTATGGCGTTGATGCAATTGAAGTTAAAATTGAGTGGGGAAGAGCTGTAACTCCAGATGAAATTAAAAATGAATTGAAAAAACATCCAGATGTGAAAGCTGTCTTTGTAACTCATAGTGAAACTTCAACTGGGGTTTTTACAGATGTAAAAGAGCTTGCGAAAATAATTCATAATAACTCTGATGCTGTTATCGTGGTTGATGGGATCACATCGGTTGGAGCTCATGAACTTTATATGGATGAATGGGAGCTTGATGTTGTGATAACGGGTTCACAAAAAGGGTTGATGATACCGCCAGGTCTTTCGTTTATAGCGTTGAGCGACAGAGCTTGGAATCTGGTTGAAAGATCAAATCTTCCGAAGTATTATTTCAGTTTAAAAAAGGCAAGAAAAGCTCTTCAGAACGGCGATACACCTTGGACGCCAGCAATTGCTCTTGTAGTTGCGCTTGATGTTGCTTTAAAAATGATAAAGGAGGAAGGGCTTGAGAACATATGGAGAAGGCATGAAAAGTTGTCAAAAGCTGTAAGGGAAGGGTGCAAAGCAATCGGCTTGAAACTTTTCGGTGAGCCACCATCGCATGCCGTGACAGCGGTATATTTTCCAGATGGAATTGACAAAAAAGAGTTTCAAAAAATTCTAAAATACAAATATGGTATAACTGTTGCAGGGGGACAGGAACACTTGAAGGATAAAATTTTCAGAATTTCGCATCTTGGTTATTATGATGAAATTGATATCGTCGGGGTTATTTCTGCGCTTGAGATGTCGCTGATTGAAGCAGGATTTGAGGAATTTAATCCTGGTGATGGTGTAAGAGCTGTTCAATCTGTTTTTGCTGATTTTGAAAAAAGCAAGTTGGCACAAGATAATAATAACGAATTCTTAAGTTGTTGCCATTGAAAACAAATTTTCATTTATTTAGAGAATGAAAGTTTTAATCACTGATCCAATTGAGGAGAGTTGTGTTAACATCTTGAGAAACGAGGGTTTTGAAGTTGATTTGAAGCCGGGAATTTCAAAGGATGAACTTAAAAGTATAATCAATGACTATGTTGCTTTAATAGTTAGGAGCGGAACGAAGGTGACGGCAGACATAATAAACGAAGCAAGAAAACTGAAAATAATAGGACGAGCGGGTGCTGGTGTTGACAACATTGATGTTGACGCAGCAACGAGGCGCGGTATAATTGTAATGAACACTCCCGGCGGAAATACGATATCAACCGCGGAACATACGATGAGTTTAATCCTTGCACTTGCAAGGAACATACCTCAGGCTTGTAATGATTTAAAGGCGGGAAATTGGAACAGGAAGAAGTTCATGGGTGTGGAGCTTTATGGAAAGACGATAGGGATAATCGGGCTTGGCAGGATAGGACGTGAAGTTGCGATAAGATGTAAAGCTTTTGGCATGAATGTTATTGGTTATGATCCCGTCCTTTCATCTGAAATTGCGATGAAGCTTGGGATTGAACTTGTTTCCGATCTTAATGAAATTTACAGAAGAAGTGATTTTATAACTGTTCATGTCCCTTTGAATGATGAAACTCGTGGAATGATTGGAAAGAATGAACTTGCCAAGTGTAAGCGTGGCGTGAGGATCATAAATTGTGCTCGTGGCGGTATAATTGACGAAATGGCTTTGCTTGAAGCGATTGAATCTGGTCATGTCGCAGGAGCTGCGCTTGATGTTTTTTCTGAAGAACCTCCACCGAAAGATCATCCGTTGATTAAACATCCGAAGGTCATAGTGACTCCGCATCTCGGCGCAGCTACAGAGGAGGCGCAAGAGAAAGTCGCAATTCAGATAGCACATCAAATTGCTGATGCTTTGAAGGAACGCGCAATCGTCGGCGCTGTCAATGCTGAAATTTTACAACTTGCTATGAACGAAGAAATAAAGCCGTATCTATTACTGGCTGAGAAGATTGGTTCGTTTCAAGCTCAAATTTTGAAAGGAAAGCTGCTCGGTGTTTCAGGAATTTTTGTCGGCGAGATGTTGAAAAATTCTTCACAAATTTTAATATCTGCTTTCTTGAAGGGACTGTTAAATTATCTTATGAGCGAACCTGTTAATTACATAAATGCTCCTGTGATCGCAAACGAGATGGGTCTTAGCGTAAGTGAGAGAACAAGTGAGGACAAGGGAAATTACACACATCTTTTAAAATTTGAGGTTAGAACCGACAAAGAGAAAAGAACGGTTGCTGGTACTGTCTTTGGGAACAAGGATATAAGAATTGTCGGCGTTGACGATTTTCATTTTGAGTTCAAACCTGAAGGGATATTGCTCGTTTATTCAAACATTGACAGACCGGGGATGCTTGCTTCTGTAAGTTCAATTCTCGCGCGTTCAAATATTAACATAGCTGGCCTTTCTCTCGGTAGATATGGGGTTGGGAAGAACGCTTTAACAGTTATGAGCGTTGATAATGAAATTTCCCAAGATGTGTTGCGGGAGATTTCATCAGTAGATGGGATTTTTGATGTTAGGGTAGTTAAGCTATAATTTGGCACAATTTTTGAAAACTGTTAAGTTTAATATGCTTACGAAAATCTTGACAAAGTTGATTTTGGGTATTATATTTATTAGTGATGTTGAATTTAAACGAAAACAAAATTTGGAGGTTTGAGAGTTTGAATTGCTACTTCTTATCGTTGTTTGTCCTCGCCAAAAAAGAAAGCAAACCAAAAAACTAAACGGAGGTTAATGATATGCACTACAAATTTTTGGCTTTCCTTTTGATTTTTTCCTTCGTGATCGTTGTTTTCAATTCGTGCGTAGATACGAGTGTTCAGAATATAACTACCATTGATTATAAGAGCCAAGTTCAATTTGTAAATTTAGCAATAGGTGTTGGAGGAATATCTATCAAAGTTGATGGAGAATCATTTGGTACGGTAGCTTTTAGTGAGCAGATGCCAAGTTATAGAGAAGTTCCTTCAGGTGCAAAAAAAGTAGTGGTTGATTATGAAAACCCGAGAATTCCAAACGATACCTTTTCAATCGTATTTGATACTGAAAGAAAAATGAGAGTGTTTATTATTGGTGACACAACGACAAGAACATTTGTAAAAGCTGATGAGAGGTATATATGGCAAACAAAGGATAGTAAAGAAGGCTCTCATCTTTTCCCAGCCGATACTTTCCAAGTTAGGGTTTTCCATGGGGTAAGAGGCGGTAGAAGTGTGGACAGTGTAAGGGTCAGAGTTGGTACAAGAGATACGACGATCGCATTTCCTCTCGCCTATAGTAGGGTAAGTTCATATATTAAATTTAGAGTTGTAGGTGTGCCTTATACATTTATTGCGCGTTCAGGAAGAGATAGTTTAACATCAGTTGTTATAAATCCTGAAGCTAAAAGGAGATATACTGTGATTCTGTATGATTCGCCAATGAAAAGCAAAGCATTAATTGACGATTAAAAAATTAAAAATTTAAGGAGGTATAAAAATTATGTTGCGTAAAATTTTTCTCATTTTTATACTAGCAATCCTCTGTTACTCAATTGGTTTTGCTCAATATGGTAAAATTGCTGGTAGAGTTGTTGACAGGGAGACAAAGGAACCGTTGATTGGTGCAAATGTTATAATTGTTGGAACAACTCTTGGTGCTGCAACTGATATGGAAGGGCGTTATGTGATTTTAAATGTCCCACCTGGTGTTTACGATGTTCGTGCTTCGTATGTCGGTTATCAAGATGAAACGAAACGGGGTATCAGAGTTATAGCTGGATTAACAGCGGAGGTTAATTTTGAGTTACCATCAACAGCTATAGTTGCTGAACCAGTTGTAGTTATTGCTGAAAGACCGTTGATTGAAAAAAGCGCAACGAACGCAATAAGAGTAATTAAATCTGAAGATTTTGAAAAGTTGCCTGTTAGAGGTCTTGGAGCTTACATAGCACTCCAGCCTGGTGTTGTGTTTCAGGATGGTAGATTCCATATTAGAGGTGGTAGAGCAGATGAAACTGGATTTATACTTGAAGGTGCAAATGTCAGGAATGTTGTGAGCAGAGATGGTGGGCAGTTAGTTTCGGTGATTCCTGATGCACTTGAGGAAGTTTTGATTCAAGCTGGTGGTTATAATGCAGAGTTTGGAGGGGCAAATGCAGGTTTGGTTCAGCAAAACTTTAAAACTGGAACTGAGAAGTTTAAGGGATCAGTCAGAATAGAGACCGACAATTTTGGCAATTATCCGGGTAAGAAGTTCCTTGGAACCTATTCATATGGGTATTCAGATTATGTACTAAGTGTTAGTGGTCCTGTGTTTACAAATAGAATTCGCGCTTTCTTGGTTGGTGAAAACTTCTTTATAAGGGACTACAGACCGGCATTTTGGTATGGTTCGCCAGAGAGATGGTCTGATGGAGCTCCAGTTGATACTGTTTATGATACAGGACGTCGGTTGGGTGATCCTAGGGAATTTCAGATATTAAAGTGGACCCCAGGTAATATAATAGGGCGATTCCAAAATCGTTATACCTTCAATGGGACATTATTGTTTGATTTGAAACCACTCTATATTAGAACTGCTGGGTCATTTACATGGCAGAGAACAAGATTAAGAGGACAACATCTCATTGGTTTGTTTAATTTAGAGAGATTGCCTTTATTTGATGAGAATAACTTATTCTTGAATGTAAAGGCAACATATTTCTTTACAGCAAAGAGCTTCATAGAAGTTAATTTAAATTACCTTGAGAGAAGATTCAAGCAATATGATAGGCACTTTAAAGACAACCTTTTTGCATATATGGATAGTGCAAGGGCAGCAGAGTATGGTTGGAGATTTAGAAGATATACAATTGCACCAGCACAATATGATTTCTATGGTTTCCCATTTGACAGGCCTGGGACGCCAGCTACTGGATATGCCAAGGGGAAACAAGGTTATTATGGTGGATCTGTTGCTTTGACATCACAGGTTGGAAGGCATGAATTTAAATTGGGTGGATCATTTGAAAGATGGACAGTAAGGAACTATAGTATATCGCTTGGTAGAATTGCAGCGGTTTATTCGTTTATTAGGTCTAGCCCAGAATATGCAAGAAATGTTGATTCGCTTATTAAAGTCATACGAAGAAACTTCGTGAATAACTTTGGTTATGATGAATTGGGAAGAGAAATTAACTCGGGTGTTAACCGACCTAAACATCCATTCTTTGCCTCTGCTTATATCCAAGATAAGATAGAGTTTGATGATATAATCATAAATGCTGGAATAAGATTTGATCACATTGATATGGATTCATGGAAGTATGTTGATCCAACCCGTCCAGTAAGAGATGAAAATAACTATGTAATCCCTGATACAAGTATCACGAAAGGTAGGAAATTTACCTATGCTTTACCACGACTTGGCTTCTCATTCCCAGTAACAGATAGAACTGTGTTTCATCTCCAGTATGGTAAATTTGTTCAGGCACCAGGGCTTGATGTAGCTTATAGGGGCATGGGTATAGCAGTTCAACAACTTATAGGTGGATTTTATTTCTCAGATCCGATAGCATTTGATTTGGAACCAACTAGAACAACTCAATATGAAATTGGTTTCACACAGCAATTCACGGATTATGCAGCGTTTGATATAACTGCTTTCTACAAAGATATCCGTGGTCAGGTACAATATGGATTCGTTAGAACCGCTGCTGGTTGGGATCCATCTTCGTATCCTGTTTATGTAAATCAGGACTTTGCTACGACAAAAGGAATAGAGTTTAGATTGACGCTTAGAAGAGTTGCTCGTGTTCAAGCTCAAGTGAACTACACATTATCAGATTCAAGAGGAACCAATGCTTTCCCGAATAGCGCTGGTGGCGCTTTGAATGTCACAGGTGTTGCACCTACGATTATAATTCCGCTTACATATGATCAGAGACACAGAGGTTCAGTTATTTTAGATTACAGATTTGGTAAAGGTGATGGTGGTCCTATACTTGAAAGGTTAGGTATCAATGTTCTATTTACATTTAACAGTGGACACAGATTCACCAGAGCTAAAGTTCCAGGATTGGGTCAGCAAGATGCTTGGACTGGTGGAATTTTGAATGACAGTGATTCAAGGCAGAGAGTTCCAGTTGAGCCTATTAATACTTCAACAACTCCATGGAATTTCAATGTGGATTTGAGAATTGATAAGACTGTAACAATTTTCAATGTTGATTTCAACTTCTATGCTTATGTTCAGAACCTGTTTAATACAAGAAATGTGATAAATGTCTATTATGCAACCGGAAATGCTTATGATGATGGATTTTTAACAACTGAGGATGGACAAAGAGTTGTTAATACGATAGGTCAAAGGTTTGCTGATCTGTATCGTGTGATTAACTTGCAGAATAGACAGCATAACATAATACTTAACGGTTTTGATTTATTTGGTTCACCACGCCAGATTCGTGTTGGTGTTCTTGTTGAGTTCTAAAAATTTCAGGGGGCTTTCTCGCCCCCTGTCGTTATGAATTTATAAACAAAATTTAAGGAGGAATGAAACTATGAAATTATTTGGATTACTTGTAGCGTTAATTCTAATCTTAAATCCTATGTTTGCAAGAGATACGGATGGAAAGCGTGATATCAAAGATTTCATGAAAGTAGGACAGTTAAATCCTGCACAGACGGTTGTTAACATTAACAACATCACGACATGGGTAAGAGGTGATGGGTTCCATGATTGGGTTGTAGAAGGTTCATTTAACGGTACGTTTCCAAAGGGAACCGCTGGATTTATATTTTCTGAAGCAGTGGTCGTTGGTGGAAAAGTTGATGATGGACAAACACCTGTGGTAAGAGTAAATGGTTCTGTTTATTCTTCAGGTTTTAGAAGTGGAATTATAAGGCCAGATAGAACGAGAGGACCTGAATTGCGTCCATATAGAGTTAGACCTGATTGGGCAACAGCTGATTTGACGGAAGACGCTGCCGATTTCTTCCAAAAGCCAGCATCTCAAGTAACACAAGCAGAAATTGATCAGATAAGAGAACAATATAGAATTGATTGGCAGGAATGGCCTGCAAGTTTGGGAGCGCCATTTGATGACAGAAATAGAAACGGCATTTATGAGCCAAACATTGATATTCCAGGTGTTCCTGGAGCAAGTATGACCTTGTGGATTGTTTATAATGATCTTGATGCTGGTAGAACCTCATCAACTTATGGTTCACCACCAATTGGTCTTGAGATTCAAGAAACATATTGGGCATATGCATTTGCAAATCCACTTGGAAATGTTATTTTCAAGAGAGCAAGAATAATTTATAAAGGAACTCCTACGACAAAAGCTGGAGCGGTAATTGACTCAATGTATATCGTTCAGTGGTCAGATCCAGACCTTGGTCAGTATACGGATGACTTTGTAGGTTGTGATACCGTGCTAAACTTAGGTTATGTATATAACTCAAGTTCAGTGGATGCTATTTACTTTAACAGATATGGACTTGCTCCACCAGCGGGTGGATATGACTTCTTGCAAGGTGCTGTTATCAGAACCGGAAATCCGAATGACTCAGCAATAGTTGATTTCAAGTGGCGCAGAGGATATAAGTATATATCTCCAAAGCCGATGTCAGTTTTCACATTCTTTGCCGCAGGAAGCCCGAGAAGTGACCCGACAAGAGGTGGTGCATATACCGGAACATTACAATGGTATAACCTCATGGCTGGATTTGAACCAAGACCTGAATATCCAGCAAGAATACCAATAAGAGATCATCTTGGTAATGTGACTAAATATGAACTTGCTGGAGATCCAGTAACTGGGACAGGCGATATAGATGGACGTCCAACACCTCAAAATCCGAACAGATTCCCACCAGGAGATCGTAGGATGGTGATGTCAACGGGTCCATTTACGATGGCTCTTGGTGATACCCAAGAAATTGTTATCGCTTTGGTTGGTGGGCTTGGAGCTGATTATAAGTCAAGTATAACTATTTTGAAGTATAACGATATTTTTGCACAATATGCTTATGATAACTTGTTTGAGTTGCCATCTCCACCACCAGCTCCAAAGGTTACCGCTGTTCCGCTTGATGGGCGCATTATCTTGAACTGGGGTGATGATATTGAAGCTATAAGAAACACTGAAGAAGTCGTAAGAAAGGGCTTCAGATTTGAGGGTTACAATGTTTATCAATTCCCATCCGAAACTGCAAGATTAGAGGATGCTGTAAAGATAGCAACTTATGATGTGGTTAACGATATTACTGTTATCGTAGATAGAGCTATAGACGAAAAAACAGGAGTTATAGTAACAAAACCAGTCCAAGCCGGGCGAAATACCGGTATAAAGAGATATATTGTAATTGATAGAGATTATGTTAGGAATACGAGGTTAGCAAATGGAACAACATATTACTTTGCAGTTACTGCTTATTCATATACTGATGATCCGAATGCACCATTTAGAGCTTTGGAATCCAAGCCAGTAATCATAGCAGTTACTCCACAATCACCAAAACCTGGTGTTACCTTAGGTGCGTTTGCTGGAGATACTTTGAAAGTGACATATCGTTCAAGAATTCCGGGGCGAGTGAGCGATGGAAAAGTTTATCCGATCGTTGTAGACCCGATGGCTTTAACAGGTAATACTTATAGGGTTACATTTGATACTGTTGGTGGTAAAGTTGTATGGAATTTGATTGATGTAACTGCGAATAGAGTTAAATTAAGTCGTCAGACAAATCAAAGCGGTGATGATTCATATTACATTGTTGATGGAATAATGGTCAAAGTTCTTGACGCGCCACCGAGGATGAAAACTGACGATGAAGGTGGTTGGAGAGTCGTAAGTGGAACGCGAAAGATCACTTGGGAACGAGGTGATGGTTTACATTTTGAAAACTTCGGTGGAGCTATAGGTTATGCTAATCCTGGAACAATATTTGGAACATATCGTAATCCAATTACTCCTGATCGTTTAAAAAACATTAGAATTGTTTTTGCTCCAACTGATGTAAATGGAAACTTTGATCCAAATCATCCAAATGCTTCTTTCGCATATAGATATTTGAGAAGAGCAACTGCTGCGATACCACCTGCTGCTAATGTTCCACCACCATTTGTAGTAGATGGCACAAAGTTTATTAATAGAACTGCAGGTTATCCATATCAGGATTTCGTAAAGGTACCCTTAACTGTGTATGATATTGAATCTACTCCGCCTAGGAAGCTTGCGATTGGCTTTTTAGAGAATAATGCAAATCCAGCTCCAGATGGAAAAGTTTATGGACTTGTAGATGGTAGATATTGGCCTGCTCCACATGATGTTCTTGCAAGCGTAGGGCGAGATAATGTTGAAATATATGGACCTCGTGAATGGTTATTCATATTTGATACTACATATACTGAAACTCCAGTTGCTGCTCTTATGCGGGATATTTTGAACGTACCGCTACCGACTATGTATACAGCAACTTGGAATCGCAGAGGAAATGTTGCATTTTCAGCGGACGATGTAATTGAATTCTACACTAATCATATAAACTTTGTGACTGATGAATTTACATTTACTGCACCTAAACCACAAGAAAGCGTTGAGCAAGCAAAGCTTGATGTTGAAAAGATAAATGCATTCCCGAACCCATACTATGGATTTAATAGTCGTGAGAGAGTCAGAGAAGAAAAGTTCATAACATTTAGCCACTTGCCGAGGAAAGCAACAATAAGAATATTTACGCTCTCAGGTGTGCTTGTGAGGACGATAGTCAAAGATGATGATACCCAGTTTGCAAGATGGAACCTCAGGAACGATAACAATCTCCCTGTTGCAAGTGGTGTCTATGTCGTGCATATTGATATGCCAGATCTTGGAAAATCTAAAGTATTGAAGGTTGCTATAATACAAGAGCAACAAATCTTGAGAGTATACTAAAAATTAATTATCCCCCCAGCTTTTTGCTGGGGGGAGTAAAATTAAAAATAAAAATTATTTGGAGGTCAAAGACATGAGAACTGTGAAAAGAGTTTTTTACGGATTATTTCTAATAATGTTAGTTTTTGGGTTAGCTTATAGTGGAAATCAGAATAAAGCAGGGACAACGGCAGCGCCTCATCTGCTCATTCCTATCGGTGCGAAATATCTTGGGTATGGAGGTTCTGCGGTAGCAATCGCTTCAGGGCTTGAATCTATATATTGGAACCCTGCTGGTGTTGATCTTGTGAAAAATTCTGCCAACGCTATATTTTCATACAGAAGCTGGCTTGCTGATATGAGTGTTAGCTATTTTGCGGTGAGTGGTAAGTTCGGTTTTGGTAGCGTCGGACTTGCATTAAAAGTTCTTGATGTTGGCGATATACCAGTTACCACAGAATTGGATCCAGATGGAACTGGCGCTGTCTTTAGCCCGACATATTTTGTTGGGACATTGACATATTCAAAAAGGTTAACGGATAGAATTTCCGTCGGAGCTAACCTCAACATTGCTCACGAAAGCTGGGCTCAAGTTAGTGCTACTGGATTTGCTTTTGACGCGGGAGTACAATATCATGGATTGTTCAAAATACCAGGATTATCTTTGGGAGTTGTAATTAAAAATATCGGATTCCCGGTAAGATACGACGGATCAGCATTGTGGGTTGAAGCAGAAGTCCCTGGAACTGAGCGCGGTGTTACTTGGTATAAAGTTCAAGCTGCTGAATTTGAGATGCCATCTGTAATAGAGCTTGGAGTTGCTTATCAGTTCAATGTTGGTGAAAATAATAACTTCCGAGTTGTAGGTGCATTTCAAAACAATAACTTTGCATATGATGAATATAGAGTAGGTCTTGAGTATTCCTTCAGAGATGTTTTATCTTTAAGAGCAGGTTACTTGTTATCACCTGAATCTGGAAAGTGGATTCCATCGCCTGATGTAGCTACACCGAATATATTCCAGAATTTCTCTTTTGGTGCTGGTGTTAACTTAGGAAATGTTGCTGGGCTTGCGTTAGAAGCTGATTATGCTTTTGTTCCTGTGAAATTCTTCGGCAATAATCATGTGATTTCAGTAAGCATTGGATTTTAATTTGAATTTGATGCTTAAACCATAAAAGCGGCGGAGAAATTCCCGCCGCTTTTTTCTTTTTAATTTCATCCTGCAGAAAGATTAAGGGGTAATTTTAAGATTTTTTGATGATAAATTAGGAATTTTTAGCATCTTGTAATTCAGTTTGCTTTTTTCTTGACTTTGGGAAATTTGTTTGCTAATTTTACTAAGACTATATCCCACACTCTTTAAAACGATCTAAATTAAGCACCTTTAATTCCGAAAAACATTAAACTTCTTTTTTGCCCTATTGAGATGAGAGCACATAGTATAAATGTTCCTATTTCAACATCCAAAAATAAAATAAAATGGAGGTTAAAGGTTATGAGAAAAATTTATCTTTTTCTCACGCTTATGATTGTCTTATATTTTGTTTCGTTTTCTCAAGCGCAGTATCCGCTTTTTTACTTGAAAGATGGTTTTCGTGTTTCTTATGTAGCTAACTATTCAACTATTCCAAAGATTGATGGTTGTGATGATGTAATTGCTGGTCTTGATTTGAATAAGAATGGAAAATTAGAAATCCTTGCTATTAATGATCCAACTGTTTCAAGCCCAGCATCAGGAGATACGACGAAATGGGTTTTTTTATTTGAGAACGATGGAAATGATAATTACAAACTTCTGTGGAGCACCGCCCTACCTTTAACTTCAAGAACGACAGGATACAGCTTTCCTGGTGTAAATGTCACTGATGTTGATGGAGATGGAAATTTTGAAATAACAATAGTTAATCCATCTAATGCTGATGTATCTGCTGGAATTTTAAATCCTGATAAAATATTTTTCTACGAATATGACCCACGAACGAGGACATTTCCGACGGAACCAACATTCGCTTGGAATCTTGATTATCCAGCCGATGGAAATGCTGGATTTAGGTTAACATATCTTTTCCCTGGAGATTTTGATCGTGATGGAAGACAAGAAATAGCTTTAATTGATAGAACCTCACGAATTCATATGTGGATAATCTCACTTGAGACACCTGAACTTGATCCATTTTCAACTTTTAAGGTTGAGTTCCGAGATAGCTCTCTTACCGCAACCTGGGCATTTGACATTACCACAACTGATTTTGACAGAGATGGTAAACAAGAAATCTGGTTTGGAACATGGACTAACTTTACTTGGGTTATAGTTGAAGCCGAAGGGCCAGATAATTATGTGATAAAGAAGGTAATCTCTAATTCGCACATTGGCTCTGGAACAGTTGTTGGAACTCTGAGAAATCTTAAGTTTATGGATATGGACGGAGATCGTTATCCTGAAGGTTTTGCGTTTGCTACTAATGGACAGCTTGTTTATATTGAAAACAGAAAACCAGCGGATGTAAGTGAGATTGACTCAACATATTTTCACAAGGTAGGTGGTTGGGATTATACTCGTGGGGCTGATTGGGGTGATCTTGATGGAGATGGAAATCTTGATGTCGTGGTTGCTGGCAATTATAGAAATGTTTACCATGTTGAATATAAAGGTTCAGGTGCATTCAAGGATTCAACGAGCTGGGAATGGAGCGAACTTCTCAGAGACACGCTTGGGACACCGAGGTATTATTATGTAAGTTTCCCACCGCGCGATATGGATGGAGATGGTAGAAGAGAGTTTGTAATTGGTTCTTTGCAAAGACCTGATTCAACACGAGCATTTTTCATTGTTTTTGAGCGTGATGTTATAGTAAAAGCTCAATCTCAGGATGAGATTTTAACAGGTTATTATTTAGCTCAAAATTATCCAAATCCGTTTAATCCAGTAACATGGATTGAATTTGCTTTGCCGAAAGATGAGTTCGTGACTTTAAAGATATACACAATTGACGGACGGTTGGTTAGAACTTTAGTTGAAAATAAATATTATCCAGCAGGAAAGCATTTGTTAAGTTGGGATGGAAGGGATGATAATAATCTTGAAGTCGCAAGTGGAGTTTACATTTATAAAATTAGTGCTGGAAAATTTGAAACCTCAAGGAAGATGATACTTTTGAGGTAAACTTAGAAGTTGAGGGTGGGTTTTATGCCCACCCTTTTTAATTTTTGTTCACGCTTTTAGAAATCCAACCTTTTTATTGACATTGAATTCTTAAATTTTTATTTTTTAATGTGTGAAAATTCAAACAAAACAAAGGAATATATTTAAAATGAAAAGAGCAACTGCTTTAATCGTTTTATTATTACTTTCTTTTTCTGTTGAGTTTCTCTTAACACAGACGAGATTTAATTTAAAAGCTACATATTCTCCTCCTGTTGGTGATACGACAAAGTGGTATGCTGCGGGAGGTCCTATGCATGTTCGCTCAGTAAAGGCTGGATTTGATACTGATAGAGATGGGAAAATTGAGGTAGTAGCAACAGATTATTATTATTCAAGGGTTCACTTATTTGAGCATGTTGGCAGAGATACTCTTGAACTTGTGTGGTCATCTCCAGCAATAGGGCCAGCGAGAGTTGGTCGCAATTCAACCCCAAGAGATGTGGTTATTACTGATTTGGATGGCGATGGGCTTTTAGAAATTACTTTTGCAGTTGGTAATGTTGATGCTACTGATAGACCCGTAAGAGGTATATATGTATATGAGTGGAGAGGAACCGTTGGTGTTAATAGTTATGGTGATCCGGCGAAGACAGAATTTTTCGGCGCGTCTCTTTATTATGCTCCGCCAGATTCATTCGTTAGGTTCACAGTGCAATCGCTCGGAGTTGACGATGTTGATGGAGATAATAAACAAGAGTTGATAGTTGTAAAAGATGATGCAAACAACACAAGAGAAGATGTATATATAATTTACTCGCTTGAAGGTACGGCAGTAGAAGATCCATTTTCCACACTGAAAACGGAGTTTTTCATTAGCCCAAGAGCTGGATATGGAAGCGGTAGCCCATGGGCATTTGCTATCGCTGATCTTGATGGGGACAGGAAAAAGGAGATTGTGTTTAATCCATATAACTTTCAAAATGTTTTCATAGTGAAAGCAGTTGGACCAGATAGGTATGTTATAGCGGACACAACTTCACCGAAAAGGTTCTATCATGCTTCACCTGGTGCAGATGGGGTAAGCCTTCTTGGCGCTGCTGTTATTGATATTGATAGAGATGGTAATGACGAAGTTTTTCTTGTTAGATTTCCTGGAGATCAACTACATATAGTCAATTACAATCCTGGAGATAATGTTCTTGAAGTTGATTCAACGAAGGTTGTAAAGTTATTCCAACATGTATCTGCTGGGAGAACGGTGTTCTCTGTCTTCGCAGGCAATCAAGATGGGGACAACAGACCGAACTTATATATTGCTGGAATATCTGGATACGATGTAATTGAGGTTACATATAATGGTGGTAATATATTGGATTCAAGTAGTTATTCAATTAGAGTTTTGTATTCCGGAGATTCTCTTGATGTCATAACTCCGACGGCGAATATCAGAGATACATTATTTGTGATTGATTCACTTGGATTTAGATATAGGCGTGCCTTCAGGAATGAAGATTTCTTCGTTGCTCGTTTAGCAGTTGGAGCAAATGTTGACCTTGATAGAAATATGAAGCGTGAAATTGTCCTCGGCTATCAAAGCATTCCTGATAGCGTAACTATGAAACATATTCGCTACGATGCAACTTCTGGTAGATTTTTAACTGATACAACCTACAGGGCTCCAAATACATTTAATAGAAGGATAATAAGAGTTCTTGAATCTGATGTGCCAACTGGCATCAGGGTTAGAGATGTGGTTGTTGTAACTCCAGATGATTACGAACTTTATCAGAATTATCCAAATCCATTTAATCCATACACAAATATATCGTTTTATTTGCCCATTGATAAAAAGATAAGCTTGATAATATATGATGTCACAGGTCGCGAGGTAATTAGGTTAATTGACGAGCAGGAGTTTCCGAAAGGGAAACATAATGTTGTTTGGGATGGAAAGGACCAAAATGGTAAACCAGTTGCAAGTGGAACTTATTTCTACAAACTTAAATTTGGAAACTTTGAAAAGACAAGGAAAATGATGCTTGTTAAATAGCTATTTAGAAAGTTGATCTTAACAATTCAAGGGGCGTGAGAATATCACGCCCCTTTTTTGTTTATCTGTAAATTTTTAATGTTACGATGGAATGAGGCTTAACTTTTAAAGTAATTTTTTCTTTTGAAAATTTTAGTTCGGATTTGTCTTCCTCAATGAAATTTGAAATGAAAACCTTTGAAGGGACAAATGGAAGAACAATTTCTCCTTCTGTGTCCTTCCCTTGAGATTCATAGAACTGAAGCGTCCAAGCGTTTGCATCCTCAGATTTTTTTAAAACTGTCAAAATCAAATTTTCAGGCGCTAACTTAACAAATGAATAGTTTAAAACAGGCAAACTGCCGGAATGTTTGTCTGTGAGAATCGGAATTAGTGGATTATTGAAGTCATATGCAATGTTTGTTGTTTTTGCTTCTTTCCATGTCCCTTTGTGTGGATATAGAGCATATTCAATTGTATGAAAACCTCTATCGGCGGTTGGATCTGGCCAGTTAGGTGAACGTAAAAGTGAGAGTCGCATAACTGAACCTTTACAGTCATAGCCATATTTTGAACCGTTGATCAAACTAACACCGTAATTTTTTTCTGATATATCAGCCCATCTCAAGGCAGGAACCTCAACTTTTGCACTATCCCAAGAGTTTCTCATTTGTGTTGACCTTTGAATGTATCCATATGGGATTTCATATGTGGCGACTGTATCTTTCACCGAAAGCGGAAAAGCAACTTTAAACATTATATTTTTCTCCCACCAATCAACATCTACTCTAAAATCAATTCGTTCAATCTTATCATAGAGAATTACATATTGTGTAAAGAAGCTTGTGGGGAATGTTTCAGTTGGTGGATATGATCTTGTATCGGGTTTTCGGAAATCTCTATTAATTTTTAAAACAGAACGAACAGGTCCAGATTCAACAACCTCACAACCTCTAAAAGCTGAATGAAATTCAATGCCTGTCAATCCCACATTCCAAGCATCCCAAGCCGACGGTTTATCCTCAAGAAGTTGAAGTTTATTGCCAGGAGCAGTCAAAATTTGTTTGTCATATCTTTTATCAAAAATCCCACTTATCCAGCCGTTCGTTGTGTCAATTTCAACTTTGAAAAACCTGTTTTCAATCGTTGATTTTGTAATTTTAAGTTCGGTTTCAAATTTTGTAGGCTTTTGCTTTTTGAGTATATAGGTTTTGTAACCTATCGGTGGCACATTTTCAGCGATGAAGATAATTTTTCGTCTGCCTTCTTCAATTATGTTTTGAGATGCGATCTCTTTGCCAGACATATCAAAGATTGTGTATTCATTTTCATCAAAAGGTTTCATCTCAAGTTTAACGATATCAGTTCTCTCCCACGAGCTTGGGTTGAAGATTATTATCGGTTCTCCATCTTTGATTTCATTTGTGTTTATATTTTGAGCAACTTTTTCAAGCGAGCTTCTAATCTGGAAGTTAGTAAAGTTTTCAACCTCTTCGTAATCTTTTTTCGCATCAAAATAAACTTCCCTTATGCTTGAACCTGGAAGTATATCATGGAATTGGTTGAAGATAAACTTAAGCCAGTATTTTTCAAATAATTGGTTGTCATAGTTGAAATCAAAAAGCGTCGCAATGGCTGAAAATTTCTCAGCGTTTGAAAGAGCAGTTTCAAGTTTTCGGTTGTATTTTTTTACATCTGAATGTGTTGTGTATGTTCCTTGATGATATTCAAGATAAAGCTCATCTCTCCATACAGGTAAGTTTTTGAGGTCTTTTATTTGCAGTGTTTTAAAGTAATCAGAGACAGTGGAAAATTTTATCTCAGGGAAAATGTAAAGTTTTTTAAGTTCTTCAATTCTCTTTAACATCTCCTCCGTTGGACCACCTCCGTGGTCTCCAACGCCGAAAAGAATCAACAGTTCTCTAAATCCAGTGTTTGCTTCAAATTGCCTAAGCCAGTCAATAAGACGAAACGGATTTTCAATTGTGTTGACATAGCTAAATGGAAAATATGTTAGGACTCTTGAACCATCTGGGCTTTCCCACCAGAATAATCTATATGGGAAGACATTTCTCTCGTTCCAGTTAAGTTTCTGTGTTACGAATGCGGTTATATCAGCTTTTGCAAAGAAAGTTGGAAGCGTCCAAGTATAGCCAAAAGAATCGGGAATCCAACCAATCTCTGGTTTTACGCCAAGAACTTTTTGAAAATATCGTTGTGAATATAATAAATTGTGCATCCAGGATTCGCCCCCAGGAAGGTTGCAATCTGGCTCAATCCAGGTTCCACCGACAACTTCCCACTTACCAAGCTTTATTTGATTTTTTATTTCAGAAAAAAGATCAGGGTAAAGAGTTCGCATCCATTCATAATAAACAGCGGAACTTTGGGTATAAGTCAGGTGAGGATATTTCCGCATAAGATTTATAACAGAGTTGAAGGTATTTTTGCAAACTTCAATTGTTTCTTTCACTCTCCAAAGCCATGCAGCATCAATGTGAGCGTTTGAGACGAAAATAAGCGTGAACCTTTTTGAAAACTCGCGGATAGGTGTGAGTTTCTTTTTTATTTTTTCAACCGAAAAAGCAAATTTCTCAAAATCTCCTTTTGAAAGCGAAGATAGATCAATTTCGGCAGAACTACTTTGTAATAAGTTATTTAGTTTAATTCTTTCCTCCCTTTTAATAGTTGATTTGTCAATTTTGGGATCGTGTCTTGTCATATCGTTTGTTTGATATGTGTCAAAGCTTAGGAGTTTTTGGGCAACTTTCAAACTTAAAGATAAATTTTTAATTTCGTTTACAATCTCTTTAACGCTTTCAATTTCAAATTCAGCTCTTAAAAGTCGTAGTGGTCCGCCCGTGTTAACTGCTTTAATTGCGAATGTGATCTCTTGCCCGGGTTTAATTTCACTTGTTAAGTCAAATTCACCATCCCATGGTATATATCCAACATATTTCTCATTAACCCAGAGATAGCCATAATCATCAACTGAAACCTTGAAAACTATTTTTCCACTTATTGCTTTACCGAGAAATTTTTCGGGGATCTTGAACTTTGACCTTATCCAACATGAATCAATATAAACCCTCTGCCCAAGTTTTAAGGTGTCCCATTTTGAGTCATCGTATTCTACCTTCGTTGGTTCATTTGTTTTCAAAGTAGAAAGACATTTTATGTCTGGACTTACCTTCCAAGTACGTATTGAGATCGTGCTCAAGGAATCAAGAATTGAAGTTACGCTGTCAACCTTTGATTTCGTTTGAGAAATTATTGAGGTGGAAAGGATGATGAAAAGGATGGTTAATTTTTTGAGCATTTTTAACCGTGCCCTTTGTTGTTTTAGATTTTGCTTCTTTTAAAGATCAAAGCAAATTTTTTATTGTTTTCATCGGTATAAAAAGCAAGGCGACAGAGCAATCTCTTCCGAAGCAATTTATTTTCTATCAAGGACTTCTCTTACTTTTAAAGCTATAATTTCGTAAGAATATGGTTTCTGGATGATGTCAAAACCCTCAAGGCTTAAGTTTAAGCCGTTTATGCTATATCCAGTTGTGAATATCACCTTTATGTTTGATTTTATCTTAACCATTTCCCTCATTGCATCATAACCGTTCAAAATTGGCATAACTATGTCAAGGATGACAAGTTCAATTTCATTTGATTTCTCTTTAAATATCTCAACCGCTTCAAGACCGTTGCTTGCCGAATAAACTTTATAGCCGAGATTTTGAAGTATATCTGTTATTGTTATTCTCAATCTTTCTTCGTCTTCAGCAACAAGTATCGTTTCAGTACCACCTTTGATTTCAATCTTTTGCTCTTCTTTTTCAACTTCTTTTTCTTCTTCATAAACTGCTGGGAGATACACCTTGAATGTCGTTCCTTGTCCGACTTCACTGTAAACATTTACGAATCCACCATGTTGTTTTACGATGCCATAAACTATTGAAAGACCGAGCCCCGTGCCGTGTGGCTTGGTTGTGAAAAATGGTTCAAAAATTTTAGGTAATATATCCTTCTCTATACCAACTCCGTCATCTGTGACAGAAAGAACAACATAATCGCCTGGTTTTGCCTCAAGATGAAAATCGGAGTGTTCTTGATCTATATATCTTGTGTAGGTTTCAATTATTATTTTTCCTGCCCCCAGAATTGCTTCCTGTGCATTAATTATTAAATTTAAAAGAACTTGATTGATCAGAGTGGGATCTGCTTTTATGTTAGGAAGTTTTGGTGCAAGTATTAGCTCGATCTTTACATTTTCACGAAGAGCTTTTAACATCACTTTAGTGAAATCGTTTATTAAGCTATTTAAATCAATTATTTTCATAACAGCGGGTTGCTCACGGCTGAAAATGAGAAGTTTTCTTGTGAATTCGCCAGTTTTCCTTATTGTTTGTTCAATTTCATTAAGTTTTTCTTTTGCTTTTTCTATATCTTGCGTTAAAAGTCGTCGGGCAAGTTGTGCGTTTCCAAGTATAACCGTCAAAGCGTTGTTGATATCATGTGCAACTCCGGCTGTTAATCGTCCAAGAGACTCCATCTTTTGTGATTGAAGAAGTTGCTGTTCAAGTGCTTTAACTTTTGTCACATCTCTCAATATACCTTGATAAGCAATTACATTTCCTTTTTCATCATATATTGGGATTGAAGTATCGTAAACAATTAGCTTTCTACCATCTTTTGTCTTTAGATGTAGTTCATAATCTTTTATGAAACCTTGGCTTTCTACAGCTTCAAGAGTTTTCTTTCTATCTTCGGGATTTTCATAAAGTTCCGTTGCTATGTCAACTTTTAGAATTTCTTCTTTTGAGGAATATCCGAAGAGTTCAACAAAAGCAGGATTTACATCTACAAGCTTTCCTTCGGGGGTACTTATATAAATTGGATCTTTTGAGTCCTCAAAGAGTTTCCTGTATCTTTGTTCGGATTCACGAAGTGCTTTTTCATTTTCGCTTCTTTGAATTGCAAGTCCGAGTATGTCTGTGAATGTTTTTATTGCATCTACTTCCGCTCCTTCCCATTCTCTCTCGTTTTGGCAATCGTTCAAGCTTATAAATCCCCACCATTTATCACCAACGAAAATCGGCGAAACGAGTATTGATCTAACCCCAAGAAAACTTAAAAACAATTGTTCTCTAAATGGGAAATTCCTAATTAAACCACATATTGTGTCTTTTCTCCCGAGGATATCAATCCATCTGTCAAAACCAGTTAGTCTGTAAGAGATATTTTGTAGCTGTTCACTCTCTACATGTTTCTCCGTGGGCTTAGCGTACCAACTTGAAATTAAATTTGTCAAAAGTTCACCGTTTTTATCTTGGTTCTGAAAAATGTAAACGGAGCTTACCCCCATTGCTTTCCCAATCTCTTCAATAAGTGAAGATATTTCGGTTCTCCAATCAATTGCTTTGAGCAATATTCCGGCAGAATAATTTATTGTTTTCAAAACTTTCTCTCTTTGCAGAAGTTTTTTCTCAATTTCTTTTAGTGAAGTTATGTCAATTATTATTCCTAAAGTTTTGTGTGCTTCTCCAGTATCATCACGAATTATGTATGCGTAATCAAGACAATGGATTATGCTTCCATCTTTTTTTCTAATTCTGTATTCGGTTTCAAATGTTGAAAGGTTAGTTTCTAATGCTTTGCTAACCTTTGATATTACAATATCAATGTCATCAGGGTGAATAAAAGCCTTCCAGCTAAATTTTTCTTTTTCAAAATCCTCTTTCTTTAGTCCGAAGATTGCCTCAACATCACCTTCCCAAGTTGTTATATCGTTTTTAAGATCCCATTCATAGACAACTTCTTTCATCGCAAGGATTATTTTTTCAAATTTGTCGTGCCATTTAGTTAGCTCAATTTCAATTAATTTTTTGCCGATCGCAAAGGAAAGCTGATAAGAGGTTGCAAGGATTATATTTATTTCTTCCTGGGTAAATTCGTGAGGCTCCTCATAATAAATCATGAACTTACCGATAAGTTTTCCTCTGAAAACAAGGGGTATAAAACCAAGTGCTTTAATTCCTTCATTTAAAATTGTCTTCTTCAAATCGTCAGGGATAGTTTTATCTTTTTCAACATCATTTATCAAAATCGGTTGTGGATTTGGGTCACTAGGTTTCCAAGGCGAATGCCCTTCAACAGCCTTTCTATAATTTTCTGAAAGCCCAGCCCATGCTTTAAATCTCATCACTCCATCTGGATCAATAAGCAAGATTGATGCTTTATTTATATTCAAGATTTTTAGAATCCCGTTCAATGCTTGTTGATAAACTTCTTCTATTGATTCAGAGCGGATGGCTATATTTGCGAGATTGTAAAGTGTTTCTGTGGCGCTAAGCTGTTTCGCAAGCTTTTGCTCTGTTTTCGTTCGCTTTCGGACTTCCTCCATTAACCTTGCTGATGGTATATTTGTCAATATTGCAAAAATAAAAAAGATAACTATATAGGAAGCCATCAAGGTAAATCTTTCAACATCAGAGATTTGGAGAGTGAAAATTGTGGGATGATAAATGCCGTATTTTTCAAGTAATGTAAGAACTATAACAGATATTGAACTTAATGCCGAAAGAACAACTGTTCTTGTTGGACCTCCGAAAAGCCCATTAAAAACTATTACAATAAGATAAAGAAAACCTATGTAGATAAACGAAGTCCCACCTACATAGTAAACAACGATGCTTATAACGATTATATCAACTATGTTGGTTACAAACAAAACCCTATCGGCGCTTTTTAAGATTCTTTGCCAAAAACGATACGGTTGATTTATAAGCGATTCAAATAACGCAGAAGCTATGAAGACATGAATTGGTAGTGAAAGATTAAAAATGAAATTTAAAGTTATAAAAGTGATAGCGAGAGCAATTGATGCAATTAATCTTGCCTTAATTGAGTAACTGCGGACAAAATCAATAAAATTCTGATTTGATTGGTTAGATTGTTGCATTTTAAGTTTGATTTTAATTTTAAAATTTTATCGCCCTTGAGCCTAATTTGGCTTATATCTACAATTAAAGACAATTGACATCATTTGCAATTCCCTTTTGTAAAGTAGTCAAAAATAATTCTTGAAATTTCCGCGATAGCGAGGTGACCTTTGCTATCAACAGCATACGAGACCTCAGAAAGCTCATCACAGAAAATAGCAACCGCATAGGTTACACATTTTGCATACACAAGACCGATATCAGCTCTCATCTTGTCAATTGCGCCAGTTTTATGTGCAACCACAACATTTTCGGGCAGGTATCTTTTCATCATCTCGTCGTCCTGAGTGTTTTTCATAATGTTAATTATTTCTGCTGAAACTTCCGGATTTATAACTTTTCCATTAGCGAGAAGTTCTAAAAGTTTAATCATATCGTTTGGTGTCGTATAACCCACGCCGAACCTGATTGCTTCCGGGGTTCTCTTTTTTGTTTTGAAGGACATCAGCTTGTTTAAAATTTTTGTATTGTTGAGTCCAAGTTCTCTCATTCTATTATTTACTGCGTCAAGTTTTGCATCGTGTTCATCGGCAAAGCTGTCAAGCACAAGATTCGTTGCAGTATTGTCGCTTAAAATGATCATCAGGACGGCAGCATCAATTAATTTAAGTTTTGCTTCATTGTAAAAATATTGAAGAACACCGGAACCACCATATTTGAGAGAATCTGTAAGTAAGACGAGAGTATCTTTTTTAAGTTTTCCTTCCTCAAACTTGTAAAAAAGTTCAACAAGCACCGGAACTTTTATTACGCTCGCTGTGGGGAAAAGTGAATCTGCATTGATTTGTATTGTTTCGCCAGTTATAAAATTTTTTGCAGAAACTCCAAGTCGCCCTACGCCATATTTCTTCGCTGTTTGATTGATTTTTGAAACCAATTCGTCAGTCGTGATGGTTAACCGTGAGGAGGTGCAAGATACGAAGATAAAGGCAAGTAGAAATGTAAAAATTCTATTCATTTTCAGAGAAAGTGTTTTTTTGAAAAATTAATTTTTTTGCCAAAATTAATCAAGTAGACCTTGAATTAGCGGTTCTAAAACTAAAACAAATAACGGAGTAAATCATGCGCAGTCTTGTTTATACCTTTGCGATCTCAATTTTTATTTTGATAAATGCCTATTCTCAATCTCTGAAGGTTGGGGATAAAGCCCCAGATTTTAAACTGCCTTATGCGACAAAAGATACGATCGTTTTCAGTGGGATCAGCTTATCAGAATTGATAGGTAAGCGAAATATCGTTTTGGCATTTTATCCAGCAGATTGGAGCGGTGGATGCACAACCGAGATGTGCACATTTAGAGATAACTTCGTTGAACTTTCAAAACTTGATGCGGAAATTTTAGGGATAAGCGGTGATTATGTGTTTTCTCATCATGAGTGGGCAAAGCATTTGAACTTGCAGTTTAAGCTTTTAAGTGATCATAAGCATGAAGTCGCAAGGCTTTATGATTCTTACGATGAAAATTCAGGTTACAACAAGCGAACGATTTTCGTTATTGACAAAAAGGGTAGAATAGCGTACATAAATTGGCGGTATAATGTGAGGGATCCAAAACATTTTGAAGAATTGCGTAAAGTGCTCGCAAACCTGCCTTAATGTATGTGGGATTAAATTGATACTTTTGACAAAAGAATTGAAATTGTTTAAATTTAAAAAAGTTGCATTCAAACTAAGGGAGGAAATAACTATGAACAACACGGACAAAATCCGTGAAGCGAAAAATAAATGGCTTGAAAAAGCAGAGAATTCTGAATTGAAAAGAACCGGGATAAAGTTTACAACTTTGAGCGATATGGAAGTTAAAATGCTTTATACTCCTGATGATCTTGAAGGATTTGACTATATGGAGAAGCTTGGTTTCCCTGGTGAGTATCCCTATACTCGTGGGATCCATTACAACATGTATCGTGGGAGATTGTGGACGATGAGACAATTTGCGGGATTCGGGACGCCCGAAGATACAAATCAAAGATTTAAATTTTTGTTAAAGCATGGTCAAACTGGTTTAAGCGTTGCTTTTGATCTTCCAACTCTTATGGGAATAGATGCGGATGATCCAATGTCCGAAGGTGAGGTTGGTGTTTGTGGTGTATCTGTTAGTTCGCTTGCCGATATGGAGATCGTTTTCAAAGATATTCCGCTTGATCAAGTTTCTACTTCAATGACTATAAACGCTCCAGCTGCGATGATATGGGGAATGTATCTTGTTGTTGCTGAAAAGCAAGGTGTTAAGTTTAATCAACTTCGTGGAACAATTCAAAACGACATTCTCAAGGAATATATCGCACAAAAAGAATGGATATATCCTCCAGAGCCATCAATTAGATTAATCGTTGATACTATAAAATTTGCCAAAGATTATGTCCCGCAGTGGAATCCAATTTCAATAAGTGGTTATCATATTCGCGAGGCTGGGGCAACAGCTGTTCAGGAGCTCGCTTTCACACTTGCAGATGGCATGGCCTATGTAGAGGCGTGTATAAACGCAGGAATGGATGTTGATGAGTTTGCACCGCGATTGTCGTTTTTCTTTAATTCACATCTTGATTTCTTTGAGGAGATTGCTAAATTCAGGGCAGCTCGTAGGATCTGGGCAAGATATATGCGTGAAAAATATGGGGCGAAAAATCCAAGATCGTGGATGTTGAGATTTCATACTCAAACAGCGGGTTGTTCTTTGACCGCTCAACAACCTGAAAACAACATCGTAAGAACCGCATTTGAAGCTCTCGCTGCCGTCCTTGGTGGAACACAAAGCTTACATACAAATTCAATGGATGAAACATATGCTCTGCCGACGGAAAAAGCAGCGAAAATTGCTCTGAGGACACAACAAATAATCGCTTACGAAATCGGCGTTACAAATGTGATTGATCCATTGGGCGGAAGTTATTACATTGAGTCATTGACAGATAAAATTGAAGAAGAAGCTGAAAAGTATTTCAGAAAAATTGAAGCATATTCTTCAAGTGGTTCAATGCTTGAAGGTGTGATAAAGGCAATTGAAGATGGTTTCTTCCAGCGTGAAATTGCACAATCAGCTTATAGATATCAACAAGAACTTGATAAGAAAGAGCGAATAATCGTTGGAGTAAATGAATTTATAGATGACGAACCAGTTGAAATTCCACTTTTGAAAATTCCGCCAGAGGTCGCAGAAATACAGAAGAAGCGATTGGCTGAGATCAAAGCAAGTAGAAATCAAAGGGAAGTTGAAAAAGCTCTCGCTGAACTTAAAAAAGCAGCAGAGGAAAATCAACCACTTATGCCTAAAATTCTTGATTGCGTAAGAGCTTATTGCACGCTTGGAGAGATGACATCAACTTTGAAAGAGGTTTGGGGAGTTTACCAAGAGCCACTTGTATTTTGAAAAATCTAAATTTTATCTATGGCAACTGTTGAGGACAATGTTTACGGATTAGAAAAGCATTTGATGAATTTCGGTGAAGAAATAGTGGTAGGGATGAGAAATGACAAGAAAGAGTGGAACTATTACGGAAAGAATGGAGGTCATTAATTCCGAAGGTTTTAAACTAAAAGAGTGAGAATGGGCTTGTTTTTTGATTACATTAAACTTGCGAGACCGAAACAGTGGATAAAAAACTTTTTCGTTTTTGCTCCGCTCATTTTTTCACATCATCTGTTGAATTTTGAGAAGGTTAAAATTTCAATCTTTGCTTTTTTAGCTTTCTCTTTCATTGCGTCTTCTGTTTATGTTATAAATGACATTGTTGATCGCGAGTCGGACAAACTACATCCAGTTAAAAAGAATAGGCCTATTGCATCCGGGCGAGTTGGAATTTTGCAGGGATTCTTATTTTCAATTTTTCTTTTCTTTGTAGGTCTTGCTCTTCTTTTTGAACTTCCTTTTAAAGCTGGGTTTTTGATCATTTTGTATTTCGTGATGATGCTTCTTTACTCATTAAAGCTTAAGCAAGTTGTCCTCGTTGATGTTTTTGTTATAGCGATTGGATTTATGTTGAGAGTTCTCGTTGGGGCTTATGCAATTGAGGTTGTAGTTTCAAAGTGGCTTTTCATAACTACGCTTTTTCTTTCCCTTTTTCTTGCGATTTCAAAAAGGAGAATGGAAATTTATTTTTCAATTCAAAATCCAAATTCTGGCTTGAGCGAGCAAAGGAAAGTTCTTGATGAATATAACATCAAGTTTGCTGATCAAATGCTTGTGATAACTGCAGGTGGTGCTGTTATTTCTTATGCACTTTACACAATTTCGGAAAGAACGGTTTTGCTCTTCGGAACAGAAGCTTTGATATATACGACTATTTTCGTCCTTTATGGAATTTTCCGATATATGTATCTTATCTACCAGAAGAAAAGCGGTGAAAATCCCACAGATGTGATTCTCGGTGATTGGGGAATAATTGCAAATATTTTCCTTTGGTTTATCGTTTGTGTCGTTATAATTTATCGCAAGCAAATTTTTAAATTCATCGGGCTAACATTTTAAAAAATTAACATCTGATCCGAGATGAAGGAAAAAATAAGAATTGCTTCAGGTCAAGGTTTTTGGGGCGATTGGCTTGAAGCTCCAATTCATCAAGTCACAAAGGGACCAATTGATTATCTTGTAATGGATTACCTTGCGGAGGTTACAATGTCAATTTTACAAAAACAAAAGAAAAAGGATCCGAATCTCGGTTATGCCCGAGATCTTGTAAATTTAGTAGAAAGAATTTTGCCGATAATAATTGAGAAAAATATCAAAATTGTAACAAACGGCGGTGGTGTTAATCCGATCGCATGTAGGGATGCGATTTTCAAAGTCGCACAAAAGCTCGGGATAAAGGGCTTAAAAATAGGTGTTGTCATTGGAGATGATATACTTGATAAAATTGACGAATTCATAAAAATGGGCATTGATTTTAAAAACATAGACACAGGTGAGCCAATTGAGAAGATCCGCGACAGGATAACAAGTGCAAATGTCTATTTTGGCGCTTTTCCAGTTGCAGAAGCATTAAGACAAGGAGCACAGATCGTTGTAACAGGTAGAGTTACGGACACAGGGATTACACTTGCACCGATGATTTATGAATTTGGATGGAGCGAAACTGATTATGACAAGCTTGCTGCTGGAATTGTTGCAGGGCATATTCTTGAATGTGGTGCTCAAGCAACTGGGGGAAATTTCTCTTATGATTGGCGTTCCGTCCCAGATATGGCTCATATCGGTTTTCCTATAGCTGAAGCTTATCCAAACGGCGAAATTATCATAACAAAGCATGAAAACACGGGTGGACTTGTAACTATTCAAACGGTGACAGAGCAACTTGTATATGAAATAGGAGATCCAACAAATTACATAACTCCGGAAGTGATTGCAGATTTTACGACAATAAAACTTGAACAAGTTGGAAAGGATAGGGTCAGAGTTTATGATGTTAAAGGCAAACCACCAACGCAGTTTTATAAAGTTTCAATGTCTTATTTTGATGGATATATGGCTGTGGGAACTTTAACATATTCTTGGCCAGATGCGCTTGAAAAAGCAAAGAAGGCAGATGAAATAATAAGGACAAGATTGAGGGATCTTGGGCTTGAATTTGACGAAATACATACTGAATTTTTAGGATATAACTCATGTCATGGTCCCCTTGCTCATAAAATTGATGAACCAAACGAAGTTGTTTTAAGGATTGCGGTACGCGGTAAAAGTTTTGAAGCGGTTGATAGATTTGGCCGTGAAGTTCCTGCCTTAATTTTAACTGGTCCCCCGGGTGTGACTGGATTCGGTGGGGGTCGTCCACATCCGAGCGAGGTTATAGCATATTGGCCAACTTTAATTCCCAAGGAGCTCGTAAAACCAGAAGTGATAGTTGAAGAAATTTGAAACAAAAAATAAAACATAATGCGCTCAATAAGTTTCCGCCACCTTTTTCCAAATTACGGCGGTGTAACCAATCTTTTCATTGACTATGTTTACAACTTCAAGAAAGTTCAAAAGTTTTACAATCACGATTTCACCGACCTTAATGGTTTGAATCTATTATTTGAGTTGGTTTTAAAGAATTACCGAAATCGCAAATCTGTTTTTGAAATTTTAAAAAGACAAAATCTATCTTACGAAAATCATCAGGCGCAGGATAAACTTGAGCTTTTCTCCAAAGATAACACGCTTGCGGTAGTTACAGGTCAACAAGTTGGCTTCTTATCCGGTCCGCTTTATACGATCTATAAAATCATAACGACGATAAAACTTGCCGATTTTTTATCTGACAAATTTCCAGATTTTAATTTTGTCCCGATTTTTTATCTTGAAAGCGAGGATCACGATTTTTTTGAAGCAAACCATGCAAAAATTTTTAACACAAATAACCAACTTGTTAGAATTGAGTTTGAGCCAGAGGATACAAAAAAAGAAAATTATGGTCCTGTTGGTGAAATTAAATTTAACGAGAGACTTGATATCGCTTTGAAAAGGCTTGAGGATGAACTTCAAGATACCGAATTTAAAAGCGATGTAATGAAATTTGTTCGTTCTACATATAAAAATGGTTTTAATTTTGCTGAGTCATTTGTGAGGTTTGTTGCTGGGCTTTTAAAGGATCGCGGGTTGATTTTTTTAAATCCAAACGACGCAGAGATTAAAAAACTTCTCGCACCAATTTTTGAAGCTGAAATTGATGAATATCCCAAACTTTCAAATTTGATTATTGATGTAAGCGCAGAACTTGAAAAAAGATATCACGCTCAGATAAAACCTCGCCCAGTGAACCTATTCTTGTTTTATAGAGGTGGTAGATATCCGATTGAACCGGCAGATGAAGAAGGAATGTTTAGGTTAAAAGGAGTTAGATTTAAATTTAGCAAAGGCGAGTTGAAACATATACTTGATGTAAATCCACAGGCGTTGAGCCCTAATGTCGTATTAAGGCCTATATGTCAAGACACACTTCTACCGACGGTTTTTTATGTTGCTGGTCCATCTGAAATTGCGTATTTTGCACAGCTTAAACCTGCTTATGCTTATTTTGGGATTCCAATGCCTGTTATTTTTCCAAGGGTCAGTGCAACTATAATTGAGCCGAAGGTAAGTAGAATTATTGAAAAATATAACATTGATTTAAGGGAAGTTTTCACTGATTTTGCAAGTGTTGCAAAAAAAATCTTGATAGCGAGTTCTGAATTTGATATTGAGGGATTTTTCAGCAAGGCGCGCTCAAAGATTCAAACAGTTATCGGTGAGATAAGAGATTTCGTTTCAAATATAGATTCATCACTTGCAGGAGCGGTTGATAACTCCGCAGAAAAAATTTTGTATCACATAAACAACATTTATGAAAAAACCTTGATCGCAAATCAAAAGCGCAATGAGATTATCGCAAGGCAAATTGAAAAGTTAAAAGTTAATCTTCTTCCGGAGGACGAATTGCAGGAAAGGGTTTTAAATATAACTTATTTCCTCAACAAGTATAGTTTTGAGTTGATGGACAGATTATTTGACGAGTTTGAGCTATTTGATTTCAATCATCAGTTGATCTTCGTGTGAAGTTTATTTTGCTATGATGTTTTCGGGTTCTTTGCCGAGATTTTCAAGTTCAAATTTTGCTGATGTAGAAAGTTCGGAGTTTGGATATTTTTCAAGGAATGTTTGATAGTATTCTTTGGCTTTGGTGTAATCTTTAATCTCGTTTGCATAGATGAAACCAAGCAAGAAGAGAGCGTTCATAGCTTCTTTAGAATCGGGATAGTTCTGAATTATCTGCTCAAGAAATTTTACTGCTTCTTTTGGCAATTGAAGCTCGCTGTAATGAATTTGGGCAAGTTTAAAGAGAATCTCTGGCGCTTTTGCACTTTTTGGATAGGTTTGAACAAAATGATTGTAAATTTCAATTGCGGTCTTCAGATTTCTACTTTGATATTCTTGTTCAGCTTTTTGAAGCAAAGTTAGGTCTTCTTTCTTAGCGCAACCGCTCAAAAACAACAGAGAAATTAAAATCAAGTTCTTATACCGCATCTTCGGATTTTTCTTTTTTGAAAAAATTTAAACCAGGCCAAGGTAAAAATCAAGTTCAAAGTTGATTTCAAAAACAAAATTTAGATGTTCAAATGAAGTTTAGCGAGATGAAATTAAGCAAGTTTTCACTATTTGTTTTTTTGATCCTTTGCTCCATGAACATTTCTTTATCGCAGGATTTGTTGGGCATATTAAGTTCAGATATTAAAACCTTTGCGAAAAATTCCGTCGGTTATTTCGCTTCTCCATTAAATTTCAAAAACAGGGATATGCTACGCTTGTCGTTTGTTGGTGCAGGAACGATAATGCTTTTCGGTTTTGATCACTTAAATAAAGATTTTCAAAAAATTGATAACGAAATTTTTAAAAAAGCAATGAAGATTGACAGTTACTATGGAACATTGTGGATGTGGGGCTTGATAAGCGGGTCGCTTTATTCTTCGGGACTTTTATTTAAAAACGAAGATGTCAGGGAGACTGGACTTATGGTTTTTGAGGCTGGTGCTTTATCTGGGACTGTGACGACATTTTTGAAAGTTGCTTTTGGCAGGGAAAGGCCTTATGTAAGTGGAGAGAAATTTAGGTTTCATCCATTTAGTTTTGGAGGAAATAAATTTTATTCCTTGCCTTCGGGACATGCGACATTAAGCTTTGCTATTTCAACTGTTTTGGCGTCAAGATTTGAGGATAGATTTGTAAAGTTTTTAATTTATACTCCTGCGGTTTTAACTGCGTTGGCCAGAGTTTACAACAATCAGCATTGGTTTTCGGATATTTTTCTGGGCTCTGCTATTGGATATTTTAGCGGGGTTTACATCATAAATTCACATAGGAAAAACTAAAGATAACCTGTTATCACAACATCATCACCAAAGCTTTGAATTGAAATTTCTCGTAATGTGATGATATCGCGAATTGATTTTATTCCCACATCACCTATACTTGCGATCCCTTTGCCGAGAATTTTAGGAGCGATGAAGATATAAACTTTGTCCGCAAGTTTTTGTTTTATAAATTCTGTGAAGACTTTTCCACCACCTTCAACTAAAACCGAAATGATTCCTTTTTCAGCGAGCTTTTCAAGGACATCTTTAAGTTCAAGTTTCTTTCTTCTTGATTTCGTCGGGATGACCTCTATCCCAAGCGAATTAAGTTTTTCAATTTTTTCTTTTTTTGACTTGAATGAGTCAGTTGATGTAAAAACTATTGTTTTGTTTGTGAATTTATCCGAAAAGACATTTAGCTCAAGTGGTAAGCTCAGAGCGGAGTCAAGTATAACTCTATATGGATTTCTGCCTTCAACGAGACGAACGGTGAGGTTCGGATTGTCAAGTTTTGCGGTGCGACTTCCAATCAAAACGGCATCATATTCACTACGCAATTGATGGACAAAGTGGAGCGATTGTTCACATGTTATCCATTTTGAATTTCCTTCTGCGTCAGCGATTTTTGCATCAATTGTTTGGGCAATTTTAAGCGCAACGAATGGAATTTTTTGGGTTATATATTTGAAAAAAGCCTCATTCAATTTTCTTGATTCATTCTCAAGCACGCCAACTTTTACTTCAATTCCAGCTTGCTTAAGTTTCTCAACTCCTTTGCCATTTACAAGTGGATTGGGGTCAAGTGTTCCAATTACGACTTTTTTAATTTTGGATTCAATGATCAAATCCACGCAAGGCGGTGTTTTACCATAATGAACGCATGGTTCAAGATTGACATACATAGTTGCTCCTTCAACGCTTTCAGTAGCGTTTTTTATCGCATTTACCTCTGCATGTTCTTCTCCGTATTTTGCGTGAAAACCTTCACCAATTATTTTATTATCTTTCACGATAACACAGCCGACCATAGGATTAGGACTTACATAACCTTTACCTTTAAGTGCAAGTTGAATACACCTTGCGAGGTAAAATTCATCCTTTTTTTCAATTTCAAGATTGGCAGGCATTTTTTATTTGACAACCTTAATTGTTTTAGAGATCGTTCTCTCTTTTCCGACAACAGAAATTTTAAGTGTATCGGTGGTGGTTTTACACAGGAGAGCAACAGATGTGGAACATGGAGCGATAACGGCTACACAGAGAAGATCTTTTTTTCTTCTTGCTATCGGAGTTATTCTATATTCGTTCTTTAGTTCTTCAACTTCAATTTTATAAAACTGCCAACACGGATCTGGAAAATATCCGTAGATTTCGGTCGTAAAAGTATCATTGATTTTGACCGTATCCGTGATTTTTCCTGTTTTATCTTTGATTATGATTTCTGAGATGAACACTTTATCGTAGATATACTCATCATTTAGGTTTATGGTGATGCCACATCCAATTGCCATGATTAATGTCACCGCGAGTATGTTTGGGAGTTTCATATTTTAAGTTTAACTTCTTTTGTTGATGCCTAAAATAAATTTGGAAATAAAATTTAAAAATCAAAATAGGCGTGCTCAAAAATGTCGTTCGTATTGGGGAACTTGACAATTAGATTGAAGTTTTACTATATTAGGAATAGAAAAACAAAAACTTGGAGAGAGAAATGAGGCGTATAATTATTTTAGTTCTGATTGCAAGCGTTTTGGCAATTGGCTTCGCATCTGCGCAATTCAAAGAGCAAATTGAATCAAAGCCCGATGTTTATCAGTCAATCGTTCAAGGTGGGCAAAGAAGTTATCTGGGGTTTTTCAATCCATCAAATTTATTTATGAGGCATACTTTCTCAGTTTCCTATTTTAGTATCGGTGGAAAAGGCGTAATGGTAAATTCGTATACGAATTCAATTTTTTATAGATTTTCTGACAATTTGAATTTGCAAGCCGATATAAGCTTTGTTAATTCGCCATTTGGTTCGTTTGGGAGAGGGTTTAGAAATAACATCAGTGGAATTTACATAAATCGGATTGAATTGAACTATCGCCCGCTCAACAATATGTTTATAAATATCCAATATCGGCGGGTTCCTTTCTTTTATGATCCATACTATCACTGGTGATCAAAATGTGAAAAGTTTAGACAATGATGTCGTTGCTTTTCACATTTGTTAAGTTTTGTTTATATAGTTGAATTGATTTTCAATTAGTGTTGATGTGGCATAATTTTTGCCTTTTATACTCCCGAAGTTCAATAAAAATAGATTGAAAATGAACAAGATAAAATTCTACCGTTTAGCACCTGAGGATCTAAACAAGATCTTTGACTACTTTAAAGTCAGGGGTTATAATGTCATTGGTCCTACCGTCAGGGATAATGCGATTATTTACGATGAAATTCAAAGTGTTAATGATTTACCGGTTGGCTTAACAGATGAACAGAAACCAGGATATTATAGGTTGAAAAAACGAAATGACCGTGCTTTATTTGGTTATGTTGTTGGCCCTCAATCGTGGAAGAAATTCCTCTTTCCACCGATTTTAACATTGTGGGAAGCAAAAAAGAGCAATGGAAAATTTGAAATCTTTGAGCCAGACCTTGCTGAGCGAAAGTTTGTGTTCGTTGGGGTAAGGGCATGTGAGATTTCCGCTATTTTAATTCACGATAAAGTTTTTGGTGGTGGTCAATATACCGATCCAAATTATTTAAAGATTCGTAAGAATATTTTCACGATCGCTGTAAATTGTAGTGAACCTGGCGAAAATTGTTTTTGCTCCTCGGTAGGGACAGGACCAAGAGCTTTGACGGGATATGATCTTGTTTTGACTGAGGTTATTTCAAATGGTAAGCATTATCTTATCGCAAAGGCTGGTACTGAATCAGGTGAAGAATTATTGGAATCTCTAAAGTTTAACGAAGCAACAGATGAAGAAGTGAAAGAGTCAGAAAAGCTAATGAGCGATGCGCTTGGTAAATTCAAGAAGGAGGTTGAGCTTGATGGCATTGTTGAATTATTGCAATTAAATTATGAAAATCCAATTTGGGAGAAGATCTCTGAAAAATGTTTATCATGTGCAAACTGCACAATGGTTTGTCCAACTTGTTTCTGCAATACGATTGAAGATGTTACGGATTTATCTGGAGAAAACGCCAAAAGAATCAGGCGCTGGGACTCGTGTTTCACTCTTGAGTTTTCGTATATACATGGTGGAAGCATAAGGTATTCAACAATGTCAAGATATAGACAATGGATGACACATAAACTTTCCACTTGGAAAAATCAATTTGGTATGATCGGATGCGTTGGTTGCGGAAGGTGTATAACATGGTGTCCGGTTGGAATTGATATAGTTGAGAATGTTAAAATTTTTAAAAAGGACGCAATTAAACTTTAAAATTTAAAAACTGGTATAGCTATGTCCGTTGAAACATTAGAAAGAATACTCAGCGAGCATCCATTTCTTAAAGATCTCAAAGAGGAATATCTTGATCTAATAGTTGGGTGTGCAAGAAATGTTTTCTATAAACCTGGTGAATTTATATTTCGTGAAGGCGAGGAGGCACACGAGTTTTATATTATACGAGATGGGCGAGTATCCCTTGAGATCTCGGTGCCGGGTAAAAATCCCGTCGTGATTCAAACTCTTGAAGATGGCGAAGTTCTCGGTTGGTCTTGGATCGTTCCACCTTATTATTGGCATTTTGATGCAAGAGTTGTAGAACCTACAAGAGTAATAGCTCTTGATGGTAGATGTCTTAGAAATAAATGCGAGGAAGATCATAATTTAGGTTATGAACTTTTAAAAAGATTTCTTACAATAGTTGAACAACGACTTCAAGCAACAAGAATACAATTATTAGATCTATATGGTGCAAGTTGAAAGCGAAATAATTACCAGGGATGTAAACCCGATGCTTCCTCATCTATTTGTGATACGCTCGAGGAAGCTTGAAACAAGCGATACTTTTACTCTTGAGCTTGAACCTATTGAATCTGGTCTTGAGTTTAGTTTTTTGCCCGGTCAATATAATATGATTTATGTGTTTGGTGTTGGTGAGGTTCCAATATCTATAAGTAGTGATCCAAGAAGGAAAAATCGCATAAGCCACACTACGAGAATGGTTGGAACGGTGACGAAAGCGATGGGGATGTTGAAAAAAGGTGATGTTTTAGGTATACGGGGTCCTTTCGGAACAAGCTGGCCAGTTGATAGGTGTGAAAATTGTGATATCGTTATAGTTGCTGGTGGAATCGGATTAGCACCGTTAAGACCTGCGATTTATTACATCTTGGCGAACAGGGAAAGATATAACCGTGTCATATTGCTTTATGGGGCAAGGACCCCTGAAGATATTCTTTACAAACAAGAAATTGAAAAGTGGAAATCGCGCTTTGATTTTGAAGTTTATGTCACAGTTGACAGAGGAACGAGCGGTTGGAAAGGGAATGTTGGAGTTGTTACAACGCTTATCCCGCGAGCTCCGTTTGAATCAAGAAATTCCGTTGCTTTTGTATGCGGACCAGAAGTAATGATGCGTTTTACAGCGATTGAACTCGTCAAGAGAGGAGTTAAAGAAGATAATATCTTCATTTCAATGGAGAGAAATATGAAGTGTGGAATCGGACTATGTGGACATTGTCAGTTTGGTCCTGTGTTTGTATGCAAAGATGGACCTGTGTTTAGTTATAATCAGGTTAAAGATTTGCTATTTAAACGGGAGATTTAACAATGAGAACGAAAAAACCGAAACTCGCCGTTTGGAAATTCGCTTCCTGTGATGGTTGTCAGCTAAGTTTGCTTGATTGCGAAGATGAACTTCTTGAAGTTGTTGGAGCAGTTGAGATAGCATATTTCCTTGAAGCATCAAAAGCTACAATTGCAGGTCCATACGATATATCTCTTGTTGAAGGTTCAATCACAACACCACATGATGCTGAAAGAATTCATAAGATAAGAAAGGTTTCAAAATATCTTATCACGATTGGTGCTTGCGCAACAGCTGGCGGAATTCAAGCATTGAGAAATTTTAAAGATGTCAAGGAATTTATATCGGTTGTCTATGCTAATCCTTCGTATATTGAGACCTTGAACAAATCAACACCGATCGCTGACCATGTCTTCGTTGATTTTGAATTGAGAGGTTGTCCTATAAACAAGTACCAATTGATAGAAGTAATAAGTGCTTTTCTTAACAATCGTAAGCCCAACATTCCTACATACAGTGTTTGCATGGAATGCAAGAGAAAGGGTAATGTCTGTGTCATGGTTTCGTCTGGAATACCTTGCCTTGGCCCTGTTGTGCAAGCTGGATGTGGTGCAATTTGTCCTTCTTATAACAGAGGTTGTTATGGGTGTTTTGGACCGAAGGAAACTCCGAATGTCTTTGCATTGACTGAGCATTTTATCGGGCTTGGTTTAAAATCTACAGATATTGTTAGAATTTTAAGAAACTTTAACTCTTACGCAGAACCATTCAGAAAAGGGAGTGAGGCATATGAAAGATAAATTAATAAAAGTTGATTATTTAGCACGGGTTGAGGGAGAAGGAGCACTTTATATAAAAGTTAAAAGTGGATATGTCGTTGATGTAAAGCTTAAAATTTTTGAGCCACCGAGGTTTTTTGAGGCGTTTTTGAGAGGTAGAAATTTTATGGAGGTTCCGGATATAACCGCAAGGATTTGCGGTATTTGTCCTATCGCTTATCAAATGAGCTCTGTTCATGCAATTGAAAATGCTTTTGATGTTAAGGTTGATGGGATTCTTCGCGAATTGAGAAGGTTAATTTATTGTGGCGAGTGGATAGAAAGCCATGCTTTGCACATTTTTATGCTTCACCTACCTGATTTTCTTGGATACGATGATGTAATTCAAATGGCAAAAGATTATCCAGAGATCGTTCAAAAAGCATTACGCTTAAAGAAAATAGGAAATGAAATAGTAAGAATCATTGGTGGGAGAGAAGTTCATCCTGTTAATGTTAGAGTTGGTGGATTTTATAGAGCACCCTCTAAGAAAGAAATTAAACAGATTGAAGATGATCTGAAGTGGGCGAGGGATTTCTCAATTGAAGCTGTTAAGTTTTTGGCGGGTCTTGAATTTCCAGAATTTGAACAAGATTATGAATTTGTCGCTCTCCGCCATCCGAATGAATATCCTTTCAATGAGGGAAGGATAGTATCAAATAAGGGAATTGATATCGCAGTCAGTGAATATGATAATCATTTCGTTGAAGAGCATGTGCCACATTCAAATGCTTTGCATTCAAGGATCGTAAATAGAGGTGCTTATTTTGTTGGACCACTTGCAAGGTTTAATTTGAATTTTGATAAATTATCCGACATAGCAAAGAAAGTTTCACTTGAGGTTGGATTTAAACCTTTCTGCAGAAATCCATTTAAGAGTATACTTGCACGGGCGGTTGAAACTGTTTACGCTTGCGATGAGGCACTTAGGATAATTTCAATTTATGAAGAACCCTCCAAACCTTATGTTGATTTTACCATCAAGCCTGGCGTCGGTTATGGTTGCACCGAGGCACCAAGAGGAATTCTTTATCATAGATATAAGATTGATGAGAAAGGACTGATACTTGATGCTAAAATTGTCCCGCCAACTTCTCAAAATCTTAAAATGATAGAAAGCGATCTGTGGAAGTTTAGCGCAACTTATTTGAATCTCCCCGAAGATGAATTAACTTGGAAATGCGAGCAAGCAATTAGAAACTATGATCCATGTATTTCTTGCGCAACTCATTTTTTGAAAGTTCATATTGAACGAGAATAGATTGAAATTTTTGATAGTTGGAGTTGGAAATGTTTTTCGCGGTGATGATTCAGTTGGAATTTTGATAGCAAGATTTTTGAGAAGATATTGTTTTGCTGATAATGTTAAGATCATTGGTTTGGATTTGTCTTTTGATGAGCTGATTGAAATCTGGGGTAACTTTGAAGTTGTAATTTTGATAGATGCGATTGACTTAGATGAAAAACCTGGGACAATATATCGTTTTGAGCCAACGAGTGAAGCGCTTCCTGCCGAAGTGAGATTTTTTTCAACTCATACACTTGGTCTTGCTGAATACATTGAGATTGGTAAAGCGATAAAAGCCCTGCCTATGAAACTTATCATATATGGAATCGTGGGGGAAAATTTTGGAATAGGTGCGCCAATTTCGGACGAAGTTAAATCTTCGTGTAGGAAAGTAATACAGAAAATTGTGGAGGAATTGGGAACAAGGTGAATTTTTATTTTATGGGGTGAATTCTTAAATTTCTCAAAAATTTTTAAAACAAATCCGGCATATCTTTGGTATGGACAAAAATTTATTGGACATATATAAAAAGGTTGAAAATGGGGAAAGATTAACATTTGAGGATGGGGTGAAACTTTTCAAATCGGATGATCTTATTACAATTGGAATTATGGCTGATATGGTGCGGTGGCGTTTGCATCCGGAGCCTGTGGTGACATATATAATTGATAGGAACATAAACTACACAAACATTTGTACAACTGAGTGCACATTTTGTGCTTTCTACGCAAAGGTGGGAGATACTGTTAAGGGTTACACGCTTGATTATGAAGCCATTGCTAAAAAAATTGAAGAAACGATCCAGCTTGGCGGGACAAGAATTTTGTTGCAAGGTGGCTTAAATCCGGAACTTGGTATTGAATTTTATGAGGATCTTTTCAGGTGGATAAAGCAAAATTATCCGCAAATATGGCTTCACGCTCTTTCACCAGAGGAGATTTTACATATTGCTGAGGTTTCAAAGTTAAAAGTTCGCGATGTTTTAAAAAGATTAATTGATTCAGGTTTACAGTCAATTCCTGGTGGTGGTGCAGAGATTCTCGTTGATAGAGTAAGGGAAAAAATTTCTCCCAAAAAATGTACCGCCGATGAATGGCTTGGGGTGATGTATGAGGCGCATCAATTTGGATTAAAAACAACTGCTACAATGATGTTTGGCCATATTGAAACATATGAAGATAGGGTTCAACATATGTTGTTAATCCGTGAACTTCAAGATATAACAGGCGGATTTACCTCATTTATACCATGGACATTTCAGCCTAAGAATACGAAGCTTGCCGAAAATATGGATAATTTGAAGGAAAGGTCCACTGGTTTTGATTACCTTAAAACACTTGCTATTTCAAGATTAATGCTTGACAATATTCCAACGATTCAAGTTTCTTGGGTTACACAAGGTTTAAAGATGGCGCAAATTGGTTTAAAGTTTGGAGCTGATGATTTTGGAAGTTTACTTATTGAAGAAAATGTTGTAAGTGCAGCTGGAACGAGACATTTCGTTACGCTTGAGCAAATGTTAAAAGCAATAAGGGATGCTGGTTTTGAACCAAGGAAGAGGTTAAATTGATGCGTGAGCATGAGTATTGGATGGAATATGCTTTGAAGGAAGCTCAAAAAGCATTTGAACTCGGTGAAGTCCCAGTTGGAGCTGTTGTCGTTTATAAAGGGCAAATAATTGCTAAAGGTTATAATCAAGTTGAATCATTAAGGGATGCGACTGCACATGCTGAAATGATAGCTTTGTCAGCTGCATATAATTATTTTCAGTCGTGGCGACTCAATGGATGCACGCTTTATGTGACACTTGAGCCATGCCCTATGTGTGCAGGAGCGATCGTTCTTTCGCGAATTGACAAGGTTGTATTTGGAGCATATGATTTTAAAGCTGGCGCTTGTGGTAGTGTTTATAATATAACTGGTGATGGGAATTTAAATCACAAAGTTGAAGTAATTGGTGGGATAATGGCTGATGAATCTCAAAGCTTACTGAGAGTATTTTTCCAGGAATTAAGAAAAAACGAATTGGGGCGGTTTTAAACCGCCCCGTAAATTTCATTTGACGAACATTAGCTTCTTGCTCTCCACATAATTGCCAGCTCTCAGGGTATAAATATATGACCCAGTGGCAAATTCCCTTGCATCAAAAACTACTTTATAAGTTCCAGCGTCAAGTGTTTCATTAACAAGCGTTGCGATCTCTTGACCGAGGATCGTGTAAATTTTGAGAGTTACATGTTCTCTTGATGGAATTGAAAATTCAATTATTGTGGTTGGATTGAATGGGTTCGGATAGTTTTGTTTTAATTCGTATCCGCTTGGTGTTTGATCATTTAATTTTTCAACTTTTACTGGTATAACTGGCAATGTTCCTTGGTAAACCCATTTATCAACTGTCCATCCATAGTAAGATTGTGTGTAAAGATTTTTCTTTTCATCAAATTTGACATCATAAACGGAAGTATAGCCTGAAGCATTTCCTGGAGTTGTCCCGTTTGTTCTGAGATTATATCCACCTGTCATAATAAAGTTCCATTTTGCGATATCAATTGTGTCAATTGGTTCGCCAGTTGTTCCGTTAAGTATGTAAATTCTTCCATATGAATAACCCATTGAAAATGGTGAAGGTCTCCAAACAGCACAGGCGACGAATAGTAAATTGTTTTCATCAAGATATTCAAGCCCGATTGGACTCGCTTTCCATCGTGAAACTGCCCCTGTGTCTCCTTCACCGAGTTGAAAATTAAATCTCGGATCAATTTGATATCCTGTACGAATTGAACCGGTATATTTAACGACCCTTCTTTTCGTTGTATCTGAATATGAAACGAAAAGCCAGGTTCCATCCCGATTTACTTCAATTCCTTTGTAAACACCATCTGGCAAATTTACTGTCTGAAGCGGTGTTGCAGTGTGTGTTTCCCAAGCGCTTTTGTTGCTTTGAATTGATGGGAAAATTTTTATATCATCAGTTTTTCCATAACTACTATCATTGATCACAAAAACATTTCCATACCTATCAAGATCAAGAGCAAAAATTGTGTTATCTCCAGTTTCAAGGCGATATGGGGTTGAGACGATAGTATCACCAGTGAATTTGAAAACAAGGATATTTCGGTTTGGATCGTTGTTTGCAACATAAATTAGGCTATCGTGTGGTGTTGCGATAATAAACCAAGCATTTCGCATTAAAACTTCATCAAACACATCATCCGGATTTCTCCACGGCAGGAAAAAGTTGCCTATACCAGCTGTGCCAAAACCATAATAATACAATCTCCCTCTAGCTGAGTCGGCATTTACATAAGGGACGAGGAAACTTCGTGCATTGTAAGTTGTAACACAAGCTATGAAGGTGTTTTCTTTAATAATTCCAACGCTTGGCGTATTATGCCCTGTTCCATTGGTTTCGTCGTCATAGGTTGCATAAACGCAATACCATCTTGAAGTCCATTGCGGAGGTTGTTGAGAAAGTAGCGAAGATAGTGACAAGATTACCCCCAAAATTAAAGTTATAGCCCTGTACATGTTATGCCTCCAAATATGTTTTAATGCCGTCAGAATAATATGAAAGTTAATCTAAAATATCAAGAGAAATCCTGCGAATTTAATAGCCTTTTTAAAATTGCTTTTTTCACGGGGCTTGAAAATTTATTGGCTTGTTTTTATATTTTGATAGTTATATAACCAAGAATAAGCGAAAGAATGACAAATTTAATCGTTTTGCTTTTCTTTGTTTTTAAAGCCCTTGGTTCTAACGAGCCCATCGTAAAATCAGAAATCACCTCTGTTGTTGTTTACCAAGGTAATGCTCTAATCACAAGAAGTGCCGTTGTTAGTGTCAATCGTGGGGAAAATCAGATAAAAATTGGTGTTTTTACTCCAAATCTCATAAATCAGTCCGTTCAACTTGAAATTTTGAAGGGTGATGGAGTAAGAGTTGGGGATGTTAAGGTCGTTGAGACATATCTTAAAAAACCAGAAGCTCAAAGAGAAAGTGAATTGAAAGCGAAGATAGATAGTTTAAATAATTTAATAAGTTTGAAGCAAGGAGAACTTGAAGTTGTTCTTGGGAAAATTGAGTTTTTGAAAAAGTTAACTCCAAACTTGCAAGCTCAAAAGATCACGATGAGTGAAATTGAAAGTTATTTTAAGTTTTACGGCAGGGCATTAAATGAAAATGTAAAAGACAAGTTAAAAGTTGAACAAGAAATTGACAAACTAAAAGCGGAAAAGAAGAAGTATGAAGATGAGTTAAACAAAGTTTTGTCAGTTAAAGAAAAAGGCAAAATTGTTGAAGTAAGTTTGATATCAGATTTAAATAAAGAGATTGAAATTGGGATTTCGTATCTTGTATCTGGAGTGAATTGGTTTCCCGGATATGAAGTGAGGGCAAATTCAAAAACAAGAAAAGTTGAATTTAACTTCTTCGCATTTGTAAAGCAGTTAACTGGTGAGGATTGGATGGAAGTGCCAGCTGAGATTTCAACGGCTCAAGTTCAAATATGGGGAACACCACCTGAAATTTCACCATGGTTCGTTGATATCTATAAACCTACTCCAGTGCCTTTTATGAAACAGAGAGTTCCTATGATTCAGAAAGAAGAAAATATCGCAGGAGCTCAGGAAATTGAACCGGAATTTATAACACCTGAGGTTGAAACTGGTATAACATCTGTTAATTTTAAGCTGCAAAAAATCAGCATTCCATCTGATGATCAACAACATAAAATTTTTCTTGCGTCGTTTTTGCAGGCATCACCTTTTGCTTATTATGCTGTTCCGAAATTATCACGATATGCATATCTTAAAACAAGTTTAAAAAATGATTTTAGCTTTCCAATTTTACCTGGCGAAGCTAGAATTTTTGTTGATGGTAAGTATGTTTCAAGTTCTTCAATCAAGAGAATTTTATCCGGCGAGACATTTGATTTGTCTCTTGGTGTTGATGAAAGTGTAAAATTGAACAGAAACTTGAAAAAGAAGTTTACGGAGTATACTGGGGTTCTTGGCAGGAGCAAGAAGATTTCTTATGAATACGAGATTGAAATTGAAAACGGGAAAACAAGTGATATAGATATTGAGGTCAAGGATAATTTCCCTGTTTCAAGAAATGAGAAAATCAAGGTCGTGCTTGAATCGCCGACGGATAGAGAAGCGGAAATAAGTAGCGATGGAATTATAAAGTGGAAAATTAAATTGAAACCACAGGAGAAGAAATCTTTAAATGTTAAGTTCTATGTTGAGCATCCAATGGATATTGAGGTAATCGGGCTGGAATAAATTAAATCACAAACAAAAAAGAGGGAACAATGGCAGAAGTCAAAAGTGGATTAAAGTACAAACCACTTGTCCCGCCTGAACAAACGATGAAGGAATTTACGGTTCGTGCGCTTATTCTTGGTTTGATTATGTCAGTTGTCCTTGGAGCTGCGAACGCATATCTTGGTTTAAAGGCAGGTATGACGATTGCTGCTACATATCCTGCTGCGGTTATTAGTATGGCATTTTTGAGGTTGTTTAGGGGGACGATTTTAGAAGAAAATTTTGCTAGAACGGTTGGTTCAATCGGTGAAGCAGTTGCTGCAGGTGCGATTTTCACAATACCTGCTTTTTTGATTGCAGGTGTGTGGACAAACTTTGACGAGCCTCAAAGATATTGGGAATCTGCTTTTATCATGTTTATTGGAGGTGTTATCGGAATATTGTTTGTAGCTTTGTTGAGGAGGGTTTTAGTTGAAGATCCTGAATTACCGTTTCCTGAATCGGTTGCTGCATCTGAAATCCATAAGGCAGGACAAGCAGGTGGAGGTGAAGCTAGATATCTTTTTGGTGCGATGGTAATCGGTGCAGTTATTCAAACACTTGGCAAGTTTAATTTCTTTGCGACAAGTTGGGAGAAATTCACAATGTTTGTAAAGACGGGAGTTAAATTATTAAGCGGAAGAGGGCAAGAAATAACAAGTATTTCAGCTGGTGGAGGTACTCTTTTAACAGCTCCTGCTGTGAGCCCGGCTTACATTGGTGTTGGATTTATCATTGGACCACGGCTTGCTTCATTAAACTTTAGCGGTGGCTTGCTCGCTTGGGGACTTTTCGTTCCTCTGCTTATGTATTTCTTAGGGCCACAGCTTGAACCACTTGTGATGCAAGAAACACAGCCAACTTCTTGGACAGAGCTTGCTTATGCCATATGGAAATTTATAGTTCGTCCGATTGCTATTGGTGGAATGCTTTTGAGCGCAATTTATACGCTTTATAGAATGAGAACAAGTCTTGCTGCTGGATTGAGGCGTTCAATTTCAGATTTAAGGAAAGCAACCGCCGGCGAAGCGACATCGGTTAGTAGGGTTGATCAAGATCTGAGTTTGAAATGGGTTCTTGGACTTTTGTTGGTTTTCTCAGTGTTAACATTTGCACTTTATTATTACTTTAGTGGGTTGTTTAATGCTTCTATTACAGCAACTATTGTCATGATAATTGCAGGGTTTTTCTTTGCAGCGGTTTCGGGATATCTTGTTGGAATAATTGGCGCAAGCAATAATCCTGTAAGTGGTCTTACGCTTTCAACTTTAATAGTCGCTGCGCTTTTGATGGTTGTCCTTGGTGTTAAGGGATTGCCTGGAGTTGCAGCGGTTTTAGGTGTTGCAGCTGTTATATGTGTTGCAGCTGCTGTTGCTGGTGAAATGTTCCAAGATTTGAAAGTCGGGCATATTCTCGGTGGAACACCTTGGAAAATGCAAGTTGGAGATATAATAGGTGTTTTTGTTGCTGCGTTTGTTTTATATTTCCCATTGCTTATACTTCATCAAGGTGATATAAAAGCTGGTGGAACCGGATTTGGAGGAAAGGCGCTTCCAGCTCCACAGGCAAGTTTAATGGCGATGCTCTCAAAGGGAATCGTTGGTGGTGAAATGGCTTGGCCTTTGATAATTGTCGGAATCCTTATGGCATTTGGACTCATACTTTTGCAGGTTAGAAGTCCAATGCTTGTTTTCGTTGGAATGTATTTACCATTTGAAACGACATCGGCAATTTTTGTCGGTGGATTGATAAGAGGAATAGCAGATTTAATTGCTAAAAAGCGTGGTTTTACAGAAGAGCAAATGTTGAAACTTGAAAACAATGGAACACTTCTTGCTTCAGGTTTGATTGCAGGTGAAGCTCTTATGGGCTTGGTATTTGCAGGACTTGCTTTCTATGAAATAAAGATAACACCCATTACACCGACACCTTCCTATCTTGTTAGTTTGATCGTGATCGCTTTGATAGCTTTGCTTTTGATTACTACACCAATAAGATATGCATTGCGAACGCAGGAGAAGAAATCTTAAATAGTGAAACCTAAAAATTGAGTTAGAGGCGCGTCTCTAAGGACGCGCCTTTTTGATTTTTAGTGGGGCTTTTTTAAATTTATAGCAAATTTTTGTTAAACAAAACGCACATAAAATTATGTTAAGTGAATACTTACCGATCTTCATACTGATGCTCTTCGCATTAGCATTTGCCTCCTTTATGGTTTTATCAAATCGCCTTCTCGGTCCCAAAAGACCCAACCCTGAAAAGCTTTCAACCTACGAAAGCGGTATGGAACCAATACGAAGCGCAAGGGACAGATTTTCTGTTAAGTTTTATCTTATTGCGATGCTTTTTATAATTTTTGATATTGAAATCGTTTTCCTCTATCCATGGGCTGTAACTTTTAACAAGCTTGGTGTGTTAGGTTATATAGAGATGTTCCTTTTCATCCTCGTTCTTTTAATTGGATACATTTACATAATAAAGAAAGGAGCATTACGATGGGAATAAATACTTTTAAATTGGAAGAGCAGGGATTTTTCACGACGAAGTTAAGCGAATTCATCAGGTGGGCTCAAAGGAACTCACTTTGGCCAATGCCTCTTGGGATTTCCTGCTGTGCCATTGAAATGATGGCTTTCGCTGCACCAAAATTTGATGTCGCAAGATTCGGCTCTGAATTTTTAAGATTTTCACCGCGTCAATCCGATCTTCTTATTGTTGCTGGAACAGTAACATACAAGATGGCTCGCGTTGTGAGAAAAATTTATGATCAAATGCCTGATCCGAAATGGGTTATAGCAATGGGTGTCTGCACCTCAACTGGCGGAATGTATAGATCATATGCGGTCGTTCAAGGGATTGATCAATTTTTGCCAGTTGATGTTTATGTTTCTGGTTGCCCACCAAGACCAGAGAATTTGATCAATGGGTTGCTCAAAATCCAAGAACTTATAAAAAATGGAATCCCACCTAAAAGAGACCCAATATACATCTAAACAAAAATCCGAAGCACATGATGAAAGATAAAATACTTGAAAAGTTAAGCAACCTTTTTAAGGAAGACATAGTTGAATTCTTGGAATTTCGTGGTGAACTTACCATTGTTGTCAAAAGGGAAAAAATTGTTGAAGTTTGCAAGTTTTTAAAGGAAGATCCCGACCTTTCTTTTGATTATCTTGTGGATATTTGCGGTGTTGATTATTATCGTGAAAAAAACAGATTCGCTGTGGTTTACAATTTGTGGTCGCTAAAAAATAAGTTCAGACTGAGATTAAAAGTTTATGTTGATGAGCCGGATCTTGTTGTCCCGTCGGTTACTTCTGTATGGTCAGCTGCGAATTGGCATGAGCGCGAGACATTTGATATGTTTGGTATTAAGTTTTCGGGGCATCCAGATTTGAGAAGAATTTATATGCCTGAAGATTTTGAGTATTATCCATTGAGAAAAGATTTTCCATTGCAGGGAATTCCAGGATCAATCCCCTTGCCTGGGCGAGAAAAAGTAAAAATTCAACAAGGTTGAAAAATGGAAGAGAAAATAGAAAAAATAGTAGAATCACTTGGAAAAAAGAACATACAAGCAGAGTATAGGGAAGATCCGCTTGGGACGGAAATGATTTTAAATGTAGGTCCACAACATCCAGCTACACACGGGGTTTTGCGTCTCGTCCTTAAACTTGATGGTGAATATATAGTTGATGCTGTGCCTGAACTTGGTTATCTTCATCGTGGCAAGGAAAAAATAGCTGAAAACATGACTTTTCTTGAGTTTTTGCCTCATACCGATAGGATGGATTATCTTGCCCCTCTTTCAAACAACACTGCTTACATGCTCGCTGTTGAAAAGTTGTTTGGAGTTGAAGCGCCGAAAAGAGCTCAGTATATCAGGGTAATTGTAAGTGAGCTTTCAAGGATCGCTTCGCATCTCGTGTGGCTCGGGACTTTCGCAATGGATGTTGGGGCATTGACTGTGTTTATGTGGTGTTTTAGAGAAAGAGAAAAAATTTTAAGCATATTTGATCTTGTGACAGGAGTAAGATTTACGACAAGTTATACAAGAATAGGTGGCGTTGCTCAAGACATAACGGATGAAGCAATCCACGCAATAAAAGAATTCATTGATAATTTCCCGAAAGAGCTCGCTCAGATGGAGAAACTTCTGAATAAAAATAGAATTTTTATTGAAAGAACCGACGGAATTGGAGTGATAACGAAGGAGCAAGCGATTGACATAGGTTTAACTGGACCTAATTTAAGAGCAGTTGGTGTCCCAAGAGATTTGAGAAAAGACGAACCTTATCTTGTTTATAACGAGCTTGATTTTGATATACCTGTTTATGAAGAAGGTGATTGTCTTGCTCGCTATTATGTTCGCCTTGATGAGATGAAGGAAAGCGTTAAAATTGTAAGACAATGTATTGAAAAATTACCTTCTGGACCTGTGAAAGCGGATGAGCCAAAGGCAACTCATCCGAAGAAGGAGAAAATATATACAAAGATGGAAGAATTAATCCATGATTTCATATTAACCAACTTTGGTGGAACTCCACCTGTTGGCGAAGTTTATCACGCTGTTGAAAATCCTAAGGGAGAACTTGGGTTTTATATTGTAAGCGATGGAACAGGTTATCCGTGGAGATTAAAAGTAAGATCCCCATCTTTCGCAAATATACAAGCTTTGCCTTTGATGTTAAAAGGATATATGATTGCAGATCTCGTTGCGATAATTGGTAGTATTGATCCTGTAATGGGCGAGGCAGATAAATAAAACAAAAATAAATTTTTTTCTGCAAATGTTCACTGAAGAAAACTTGAAAAAAGTTGAAGAGATTAAAAAAAGATATCCAACACCACAAGCAGCACTTTTACCTGTTTTGTGGATCGCACAAGAACAATATGGCTGGATTTCCGAAGATGTAATGCGATATGTTGCTGAACTACTTGGCATTCCATATAGTCATGTCTATGGGGTTGTCACATTTTATACAATGTATAACAAAAAACCAGTTGGAAAATATCATATTCAGGTTTGCACTAATGTGAGCTGTATGTTGAATGGTGCTTATGAAAACCTTGAGTATCTTCAAAAGAAACTTAAAATTAAAGTTGGGCAAACCACACCTGATATGAAGTTTACACTTTCGGAAGTTGAATGTCTTGGTTCGTGTGGAACTGCGCCAGTTGTGCAAATAAATGATGATTATTACGAGAACATTGACAGGGAAAAACTTGAGAATTTAATTGAAGAACTAAGTAGGGATGAAAAATGACGGAACAAATAAAATTGATTTTAAAAGACATACCTGAACTTCACAAGATAAAAGTTTATGAAGCAAATGGCGGATATTTAGCGCTGAAAAAGGCTCTTGGGATGAAACCTGATGAAGTCATTGAAGAAGTTAAAAAATCTGGATTAAGAGGCAGAGGCGGCGCTGCTTTCCCAACGGGATTGAAATGGAGCTTTATGCCAAAGGATTCAAGACCAAAGTACTTAATTGTTAATGCTGATGAAGGTGAACCCGGAACATTCAAGGATAGAGCAATAATTGAAAGAAATCCACATCAGTTAATTGAAGGTGCTTTAATAGCTGCATATGCAATCGGTGCTCAGACAATTTATGTTTATATTCGTGGTGAATATGTTAAGTGGATGAAAATTCTTCAAACTGCAATTGATGAAGCATATTCTCAAGGTTATATTGGGAAAAACATACTCGGTTCTGAATTTAGTGTTGATATGTATATTCATCGTGGTGCTGGTGCTTACATATGTGGTGAAGAATCCGCATTGATGGAATCAATAGAGGGTAAGCGCGGTTATCCAAGAGTTAAACCACCTTTTCCTGCTCAATATGGTTTATGGGGTTATCCAACGACGATAAATAATGTTGAAACACTTGCAAATGTTCCTGTGATAATTCAAAATGGTGGTGAGTGGTATGCACGAATTGGGGCTCCGAAGCATCCTGGGACAATTCTCTTTGGAGTAAGCGGACATGTGAATAAACCAGGAATTTATGAACTTCCGACGGGTGTCCTTTTGACAGATTTAATTTATAAATACGCAGGTGGTGTAAGAAATAACAAGAAGATAAAAGCAGTAATTCCAGGTGGTTCTTCAACTCCTCCTTTAAGAGGTGACCAAATTGAAGGAGTGACAATGGATTTTGATGGGTTAAAAAACGCAGGATCAATGATTGGAACAGGTGCTGTTATCGTCATGGACGAAGATACCGACATGGTCAAAGTTTTATGGAGGATTGCAAAGTTCTATTGGCATGAGTCCTGTGGTCAATGCACGCCTTGCAGAGAAGGTACAGGATGGATGTTTAAAATTCTTGATAGAATTATAAAAGGCAATGGGAGACCAGAAGATCTTGATTTGCTTATAAGCGTCGCAGATAATATAGAAGGGAATACAATTTGTGCACTCGGAGATGCCGCAGCATGGCCTATAAAATTCGGTGTCCAAAGATTTCGTGAAGATTTTGAGAAATATATAAAGTTTAAATCAACCGTGATGGTTGAAAAATAGTTTATGGGAAATCCAAAGAAATTATTCTTTCTTGTTTGCTTTGTTCTTGCTTCGTGTCAGATGTTTAAAACGAGGCAACCTGAATTGCCGACGGAAGTAGCTCAAGCAAATTGGAAACAACCAGTAACTCCAGAGATAACACTTGAAAACTTAAGAAACGCCATTTCCGATAGAAACACCGAAAATTATATTCGTTGTTTTGTTGATTCAAACTTTTCAGAAAAGAAATTTGTTTTCATCCCAACTCAGGAAGCATTGATACAATATCCTGAGATTTTCAAGAACTGGAATTTAAATAACGAGAGAAGCTATTTCAATAATATAAAAGCAAATGTCCCCCAAGGTGCGGTCTCTGATCTTATTTTATCTGGAAACTTTCAAAGTTATGGGGCTGATTCAGCTGTTTATTATGCAAGCTACATAGTAAGTTTTCAACATATCGTGAGAGATATCCCAAAAAGCGCAAGAGGAAATCTTCAGTTTTATCTTGTATCCGATAAAAATGGAAATTGGGTGATTTACAAATGGATTGATATAAAAATTCAGAACGAGTTTAGTTGGAGCGAATTAAAAGCAAAATTTAGTTATTGAATGCGGGTTTTTTATTTTACACTTTCAATCTTAATGCTCTCTTGCATTAATCCATTTGCCCCTGGGCTTGATAGAAGCCCAGAAGAGATGGCTTTACTTGGTGATCAAAGAACAATTGAGGGTGTTTTTCAAAACTTTAAATATGCTTATACTTTTAAAGATACCTCTGTTTACAGCAGATTACTTGATGAAAATTTTGTTTTTGTTTATCGCGATTATGACAAAGGTCAGGATATCTCTTGGGGGAAAGTTGATGAGGTGAGAGCAACCTATGGTCTTTTCAGAAATACTCAAAATCTTGATCTTATCTGGAACAACATAATAATTGACTCTGGGGATTCTGTTTACAGAAATGTTGTGCGGGGTTTTAACCTCACAATTACATTTAATCCAGCTGACATAATAAGGATAGACGGAAGAGCGAACTTCGTTTTGCGTCGCGGTAATCCATCCGAACCGTGGTTGATTGCTTTTTGGCGTGATGAGTCAAATTATTAATAAATTTTGGATTTAAAGTTGAAGATAAAAGTTGGATTCCAAGGAGAAAGAGGAGCCTTTAGTGAGCAAGCTGGATATGAGTTTTTTGGAGGCAAGATGATATCAGTTCCGTTTCATTCTTTTGAAGATGTATTCAAAAGTGTTAAGAGAGGCGATGTTGATTTTGGGGTTATACCAATTGAAAATTCGCTCTATGGAAGCATACATCAAAATTATGATTTGCTTCAAAGGTATAATGTTTATATAGTTGGAGAAGTAAAATTGAGGATAAAACATTATCTTCTCGCAAACCACGGTGTTAAATTAAAAGATATAAAGAAAATTTATTCGCATCCACAAGCGATTTCACAATGTGAAAATTTTTTAAAGAAATTGCGTAAAGTTGAAATAATCCCAACATATGACACCGCTGGTTCGGCGAGGTTCGTAAAAGAGAACAAAATACTTGACGGTGCAGCTATAGCTGGAAGGCGAGCTGGAAAATACTATGGTTTAAAAGTTTTGAAGGCGGGAATAGAAAACCATGAGAAAAACTTTACACGATTTCTTATTTTATCCAGAGAAAAAATGATCGCTCAAAGAAATCCAAAAACATCTATTGTTTTCACTACGAAAAATGTCCCTGGGGCGCTTTTTTCTGCTCTTGGTGTTTTCGCCCGCAGACATATAAATCTCTTGAAAATTGAATCAAGGCCAATAGTTGGGCAACCATGGAGATATATGTTTTATCTTGATTTTGAGGGAAGCATTTTGGATGAAATTTGTATTGATGCGATAAGGGAATTGAAAAAGATAGCACAGTATTACAAGTTCCTTGGAACTTATGAAAAAGGGAGGGAAGTCGGATGAGGTTTAAATATGCCCTCAAAGAGGCGATATCTGGATTTAAAAAGTCAAAACTATCATCCTTTGCGTCAGTTTTCGCATTGTTTGTTTCACTTTTAGCAATTGGAATGTTCGTGGTCACAGGATATAACATAAATCGGCTGATCAAAACGATAAAGAGTAAGATTGAGATTGAAGTTTTTATAAAGGATGGGCACACGCATAGTCAGATAGACTCGTTGAGAAAAATTATTATGTCATTTGATGAAGTTGAAGAAGTTATATATGTTTCAAAGGAAGAAGCTGCGAAGATATTTGAAAGGGAATTTGGCGAGAGCATTTTCAATGTCCTTGATTTCAATCCGCTCCCAGCGTCATTTAAAATAAGATTGAAGGAAAATTTCAGAACTACACAAGGAGTTGAAAGTGTTGTTAGAAAGTTAAGGAAAATCCCTAATTTTGAAGATATCAAATATAGAAAGTTGCTACTTGGAATAATGGAGAGAAGGTTTCATATTCTTACATACATATTTTTCGGCACTGGGATTTTGTTAAGTTTAATATCGGTTCTTTTAATAATAAACACCATAAGATTGACGATTTACGCAAAAAGAAAGCTAATAAAGATAATGCAGCTTGTCGGAGCAACGCGTGGATTCATAATGTTGCCCTTTTTGATCCAAGGATTCTTACAAGGGTTGCTTGCTGGAATTTTTTCAGCTGGTATAATTTATGTGGGAATTAAAATTATCGTTCCGCAGCTTCCAGACGATGTAATAAGCAGTATAAATGTTCCAGATTTATTTTTTCCCGTTTTGATTTTAATTGGTTGTATACTTGGTTTCGCTGGTAGTTGGTTATCTGCAAGTAAATACATAACATATAGGTTGCTTCCGTAAAATAAAATGGTTGAATTGAAAAATGAGAGACTGTATATTTTGTGAAATCATTGCAGGGAGAATGCCTGCTGATTTCGTTTATGAGGACGAGGAGATAGTCGCTTTTAAAGACATCAATCCACAAGCACCGATTCACATTCTCGTCGTTCCGAGAAAGCATTTTTCAACGCTTCTTGATCTTAAACCTGAAGACGCGTTGCTTGCCGGACGATTGATTATTGTTGCGAATGAAGTTGCTAAAAAATTTAACATTCACAATCGTGGATTTAGGCTTGTTTTTAATTGTAATCGCGAGGCGGGACAAAGCATTTATCATGTCCATTTGCATCTTTTAGGTGGAAGAGTAATGATGTGGCCTCCAGGATGAACAATAAAAAATGGTAATCTATGGTGCTACATCCGATCTTTGTTCACTTTCCTATCGGTCTTTTTACAACTGCGTTTATTTTTGAGATCGTTGAATTCATTACAAAAGATAAATTTAAAAATTCATCCTTGCTTGTGTTATCGCTCTCTGTTTTATTTTCCATTATAGCAGCTCAAACAGGAAACATTGAAGCGAAAGAATTGTCATTATCTGGAGATCTCGGAAAAGTACTTACACTTCATCAGGAAAATGCTAACTTGTTTTTATTTATCTCCACATTGGTTTTCATGCTGAAGCTTTACATCTCTTTGAGATCTAAAAGTTCATCTTTTTATGTCTTCATGCTTCTGATTGTGTTTTATTTAATTGGGCTATTATTTGTTAGCAGAACTGCTTATTACGGTGCAAAACTCGTTTTTGAATACGGCGTTGGGATAAAACAAAGTTGATTTTTGACTGATGAAATCTTTTATTATAAACTGGAAAGAGTTAAACTATCCCATAAATTTGGATGAACTTTTTTGCAGAAATTCAGAACTTGAACTTGAAATTGGTTTCGGTAATGGCATTTTTTTGCTTCAAATTGCTTCTGATAATCCGAACAAGAATTTTATTGGAATTGAATTAGTTAATTTCTTCGCTAAGAAAGCGGATAAAAAGCTTAAAAACGCAGGGGTTGAAAATGTACGCCTGTTTGTTGGCGATGCGAAGTTATTGCTTTTAATTTTATTTAAGGATAAAGTCTTTGATCATATATATTTCAATTTTCCCGATCCTTGGTTCAAAAAAAGACATAAAAAAAGAAGATTGCTTAAGTTGAATTTTAATCGTTTGCTTGCGAAGCGACTCAAAGACGGTGGATTTGTTTCAGTTGCAACTGATCATCCTGAATTTAGGGATTTTGTGATTGAATCAATGATAGATTCAGGCGTTTTTATAAGTGAATATCCAGAGGGTTATACACTTGAAAGCCCCGAACATTATTCAACTAAATACGAGCAAAAATGGCGAAGTCAGGGGAAGGAAATTTACTATATGAAATTCAGGAAAACTCATCACCCAGTTGTTTTTGATGTGAATGAATATCTTACGGAGGAGAATTTGTGGTATTTGATTTATTCAAAGGGTTTAAATGGAATTGTAAAAAGATTGTTTAGCGAAAGCTGATTAAATTTAAGGCAAATTTAGAACGAAAGTTTGTTTAAATTTGCGACGGCGGGGGGAAGAAGAAAGCATCGCTGTTGATAAACGGGGAAAATTTGTTTTTTAGAATTTAAGCGAGTGCTTAAAATTTTCCTTGACTTAATGAATGAAAATTTGGTAAATTAAATACTTGGATAGCAAAAATATCACCTGTTAATTATGCATCGTTTAATTTTCACTTTAATTTTCTTAAGTGTTGTAATTGCGGATTTTAGTAGTGCGCAAAGCCTGCCTGATACCATTATTATTTCAAATTTTTCCACCTATATTGACAACACATTAAGCCAAGGGGTTGATGCTTCTGGTTCGTCAGGTTACCTAATTTTGAAAACGAGCGAGCAAGAAAATCTCGCAAGAAGAAGGAGAGCGACGGTGACTTATTATGGAACTGGCGAGCCTAAAACCGCCACGGGGGATAGGGATACTGTAACTGGAAATCCTATGAGGGCAATTGACGGTGATACTAGAACATTTTTCCAGATAAGACCTGGAGGAGATGGAAGTTATATCTTAATTGATCTACTTGCCTTGAGAAGAATTAACAAAGTGATTATTGTAACCTTTGGCTTAAATCAAGCGTTGAGACCAAGAGCTTATACAATTTATGTGGGGACGGATTCGCTTCAGCTTACCAGAGTTGTTCAGAGAACAGATAATCAAGATGTAAGGACTCTTGATGTCTTTGATCCAGTTATTGCAAGATTTGTTAAAATAACTTTTGATGTCGTTGATAGACTTAGCTCAACTGTGATATCCGAAATAGAAGTTTATGGGGTTGGATATCTGTCCTCTGGTGAATATTATTCTAGGGTTATTGATGTAGGACAACCTGTTAATTGGGGATGGGCTGAATGGAATGCTGAACTGCCTGAGGGGACAGGAATAACTTTTCAATTTAGAACAGGTCCAACAGCGAGTATTAATGATAGTTGGAGCCCGTGGTCAAAAGAAATTTCTAAATCTGAAATAATTAGGGTAACTGAACCACGGCGTTATATTCAGTTCAAAGTAAATTTATCAACAACGACGACCGAAACACCTGTATTGAAAAGGCTTTTAATTTTTTATAATAAAAGACTCGTCGCCAGAAATATAATTCTTGAAATTCAACCTACTGTTGTACCGATCTTGAGAAGGACAGAGATAACCTGTAATTTTGATGTTGAGGCGGATACTGCTTCACTTGGTATTGATACTTTAGTTGTGTTCACTCCATCTCCAGCAAATGTTGAATCTGTAACTTTAAATGGGAATCCTGTTGCATATTCAGTTGTGTCAACTCCTGAATATGTGAAGATAGCTTTTCAACAATCAATTAGGTCAAGCGCCAGAATATCTGTCAGGCTAAGTTTAACTCTTTATCTTGATATAAATGAATTTCCAGCGGTTGCAATAAGTAGGGCAACGGCATCAAATCCTCAATTCGTTGATACAAGGAGAAGAGGTAATCTAAACAGTTGGACTGTTCTAACAACCGATGTTCCTGAGAGATTGATAGTTGATTTACAAGTTAATCCAAATCCATTTTCTCCAAATGGCGACGGCATAAATGACAAAGTTCAAATTAGTTTCTTTCTTGCAAATCTTTCTGTAGAAAGAAATTTGAAAGTTCAAATTTTTGATCTCACGGGTAGGCTTGTAAGGACGATTTTTGATGGTCCAAGCAAAGCATTTGCTTATATTTCTTCAAATTCATTTTCGTGGGATGGAAGAGATGAAAACGGAAAACTTGTAAGACCTGGTGTTTATTTGTTGAGAGTTGCGATAAACGCTGACAGCGGTCCTGAGTCAATTTTTAGAACTATAACCGTTGTTTATTGAAAAATAACTTCGCTTTTTCGTGATGAAAAAAATCATTTTTTTTACGGTATTTGTCATTTTGCATCTTAACTTTGCTTGCTCAGGTGCTTTCAAGGATCTTGGGAATGGGGCTCGGGCTGTGGCTTTGGGTTTAACTTATGTTGCTATAGCTGATAATCCATACGCTATGTTTTATAATCCCTCTGGAATTGGACAGATAAAAAGGTTAAGTTTTGCTTCAAGTTATTCGCGGCTTTATCCATTTGTTCAGGGTGAAAATTTATATTATTTAACATTCTCTGGTGTTTTGCCTGTTTTTTCATTGTTTGATTTTGGGGTTGGAGTTTCTTACTTCAAAACTGGCATGTGGAACGAGAATCAATTTGTTTTTTCAATTGCGAGAGAATTTAAGTATATCAAAGGTTTATCTTTGGGCGGAAATTTAAAAATTTTAAGGTGGTCTGCAGTTGCCCCAATTGGCGAGTCCGGATATTCATATTTTGGATTCACATTTGACGCTGGAGCGATTTTCGTATGGCGCGATTTTATAAATGGTTCTGATTTTAGATTTGGATTAACTGCGCGAAATATAACACAGCCAAGTATTGCGGTTAACAAATCAAGAGATGCGAAACTACCACTTGAAATTGCTGGTGGTGTTGTTTATGTTTCAAGAACTTATAATTATCAAATTGGTTTGGGCGCTTTAAGATCAGGTGATGAGTTAAAAGTTGATGTCGGATTTGAGATTCAAGCTATTTCGGCGGAGTTTTTAAGAAGTAATTTTGAATTTGTTATCAGGGCTTCTGGTGGAACAATCATAAATGGTGGTAAGCAATCAAGTTTAAATCCAGGATTTGGAATAAGATACTGGAAATTTAGGATTGACTATGTATATGTTCATCAGTTTGAAATATCCGATGCAGGCGGTAGCCATAAATTTAGCATTGAATTTAATCTATAAAAAATTTTTGATTCACTTGCCATGAAAAAATTTCTTATGTTGGCACTTTTAGCCATCGGTTTTGAAACAACATTTGCGCAATTTATCGCAAGAGACAAGGAAAGCTATCTTAATTATTCAGGGCGAAATTACGAAAATTACAGCATCTCGTTTTTAAGAAAAAGGTTCTATGATAACTTTGGGAATTTTTTGATAGATGGGAGTTTAATTTTTGAGTTGCTTGAGAATCAAAGACAATTTACGGGGCAGGAGCTTGGTGGATTTAGTAGCTTGACAAAATCAAGGTTTTATTATCAATACTTCCAGAATCTTGTGATCGCCAGCGATAATTATAGTGATTTTCAAACCAGGTTAATGATCGGTGATGCGATAAGAACAAAGTTTACATCTCTCACATTTGATAAAGCGAGGTTTAATGGCGTGCGATGGGATGGAGCTACAACAAAGCACAGAGGAACATTCATAGTTTCAAGGACAAGTGATCCAGTAAGATTCAGATTTGATACACCTCTTTTAATAGATGGTATTCAAAGGGTGCGAAATTGGGCTCAATATCTATTCGGTGGACATTTTGAAACAGACATTGGAGATGTTCTAACAATTGGTGCAACTTATGTAAATCAACATACAAGAAGAATGGATGTTAACGCTCGCGATGTCCCTTTTAAAGGTGTCCCGCCAAATGGTGTGCCGAGAATAATTTTCGTCAGGATAAGCGACGATTCTCCGAGAGATGGTTCAGGTCCGATAATTTACTCTGATCCAGTTGTAAAAATTAATGGCAGAGTTGTTTCAACTAAAAATATAAATGGTAAAGTTCCAACTGCCCAGGAAACAGTTTTAGGAGCTCCATTACAATACTACGTTTTTAGGAACTTCAGCATTGATAGAACACTTTGGGTTGCTGGAGCTGATACATTAAGCTACACTGCGTATACTCCAATTCAAGGTGGACCTGGTTATAAATTCAGATCAATGTTATCAGCACTGCCTGTTTATCCAGAGCGAATACCAAGCGATGGAAATATAACTTTTGCTTATATAATTCCACCTGGAGTTGAATCGGTTGAATTTGAGCTTATCGTTGCAAATGATTTTAAAATTGAAGCAGCTCATGATTTTGTTAATCGTCTTGATGATTGGGAGGAAACCGGTGGAGCGAGGTTTATTCCTCATTATGACTCAGTTGCAGTTGGAACACCGACATTTTTCCGTTTGATAAAAAGAGCTGATGGAAATGTAAAAGATGCTTCAAATCGTCAAATAGTAAGATTCAATTACGCTCTTACAACTGGAATGAGCGTGTATAGTTTAAACTTCAAATTTAACTGGAGAGGCTTTAACATAGAAGGTGAATTTGCTCAAAGTTTGGAATGGTCAAAGTATCCAGTTGGTCGCGGTCCTTGGTTTACACAAAAGGGAAATGCTTTTTATATAAAAGCATCAAAAAAAGTTGGACGATTGACATTCGGATTTGAACGATATAGAATTGAACCAACATATACAACTGCTCTCAACATTTATTCACTTGAAAATAGTTATTACATGATGTGGACCGGCTCTGGCTACGCTTATCTTGCGCCTGATGTTTATGGAGTGACTGCTTATGATGTTTCAAGTGGTATATCATTTATCCCTGGTGGTGCTTATTTTTCGCTTGTTGATGATAACGATGACAGAGACAGATGGGAAGATGGATTTTATTTCTACAATGCAACGCCAAATCCAACTTTTGAAAACAGCGATGTTTTGAACCCAACGCCCGATCCGTTTTTGCTTGGTTATAGGCAAAACGCAAATGAATTAATTGGTTTAACAAGTATAATAAGAAGACCTGATGCTGGTATATTCCCTGGCAAGGATAGAAATAACGACGGGATACCTGATGATGATCAAAACGCAAATGGAATTCCAGATTACCAAGAGGATTTTCTTACATATTACAGCGATCCACCAATTTTTGATTATGGCGATGATTGGAACAATAATGGTGTGATTGATGAGCAAGAAAATGATATTTATCCAGATTATCCTTATGAGCCAGACATAAATGGATATCATGCTTTTACAAAGATAAATCTTGCAAGAGGTTGGACAGCTCAAATTGGTCTCATAAATGAGAGAGCGATTGCAAGAGGTGGAGCAAATCAAGTTTCTTATATAAAGACATTTTATACGACTTCAAACCCGCGTTTAGGTTCCCTTCTTTTATATTATGTCGCAAAAAGAGTAAGGGATGAAGTTCCAAACCCAGTTTATCAATACAAGGGCGTCATAACTATAACAAGCCCTTTCCCAGTTTTCACGGAAGACCAATTAAGATATAGAAATAGTTTTGTGCATAACCTTTATCTTGAAACAAGATACACTCAAATCCCAAACCTTAATATTGAAAATAGAATTCGTTTTGAGCTTAATTTCCAACGCCCGCTTGGAGATCCTACGAGAGCTTTGCTACCAGAAGCAAAATACACGGGTGATCAACTTGACGGAAGAATTACGCTTTGGGGCCTCGTCCATAAAATTGATTACACCCTTAAATTCTTTAATGGTCGTCTTGAAATAAAACCGCAATTTAAAATCAGGACCGTTAAAGAAACAAAGCTTGGTTATGTTGACATCGGTGGAAATTTAAGAAAAATAACAAACATAATTCAGCACACGCAAGAGACGATCCCGATTTTTAGAATAGGATATAAATTGACGGATAGATCCGTTTTTAACTTCGGAGTTCAAGGTTTGAGCATCGTTGGTTTTCCTGAATTGTTTTCTTACAGGATAAGAAACTTAAAGGACGATTCTGGAAGCGAGAATAGAGGAACGATAGCATTTTCGCTTACGAATCAGAGCTCTTATAAAGGTTACTCAATAGTTGTTGACTTTGGGTATAAATTCACAAAACGAAAGTTCATAAAACCAGGTGAACAAAAATATAGCAGAGATGAGTCAGCGATATTTTTCACAGTTATCGCTGGGTTTTAATTATGGAGGTGAAGCAATATGTGGAAAATTATCATCATAGTCACATTAACTGCGTCAATAATTTCTAACTTCGTTCCGACGCCGCTTGAACTTCAGAAAGCTTTTACATCCGGACAAAACTTTTATGCAAGCGGGGACTTTAAAAAGGCAATAAAGCAATACGATATAATTATAAATACCGAAAGCAAACTTCTAAATGAGGACAGTGTAAGAGTTGCGCTTTTTCACGGAGATTTAGTGGTAAGCGTGAAAACAGCAGCTTATTATCAAAAAGGCAACGCTTTGAGAAAATTAAAGCGAAATGCGGAAGCAATTGAAAGTTTCAGAGTTGTTGCGGAACAAAGAAAAGATTCGCCTTGGCTCTCGGCTCTTGCGCAATATCAAATTGCCGATATTTATTACGATGAGAGTAAATTTGAAGAAGCGATAGCTGAGTCAAAAAAATTGATTGTGAATTTCCCCAAAGATGAGCGCGTTCCCAAAGCATATTACACTATTGGATGGGCGTTTAAGGAATTGAAAATGCTTGATAGTTCAATTTCCTACTTCAAATCGCTCGTTGAAAAATTCCCGCGCTCGGAGCTTGTCCCCCACTCAATGTATCAACTTGGACAAAACTATTATGATAAGGCAGATTATAACACAGCAATTGCTTGGTTCAGAGATATCGTTGAAAAATTCAAACCTGAGAGATTCAAAAAGGAGGAATTTGAAAAAATTGAATTAAAAGCTGTAAGAGAGAGAAAAATTTTTGAGGCTGTAACTGGGCGTGAAGGTGAAGAGACACCTCTTGAGATCGTTGCAAAAGCAAGCTTGAGAATTGCGGATTGCTACAAAATGATGGATAACTTTGATGAGGCAATAAAATCATATAGAAATGTAATAGCAACATATACACTCCTTCCAAGTTTGATTGAGACGGCTTACATAAAAATGGCTGAATACACTTTGCAAAAGAAGGGGCTTGAATCTGGAATTGCAGTTTACAAGGAGGCGATAGATAGAAGTTTTGAGAATAAGCAGTTGCAAGCAAAAATGCAGTATTTGATTGCGAAAACATATCAAGATTCCCTTCTTTATGACAGGGCAGCGAATGAGTATGATTTTTATATAAAAGCGTATAGCGAAGTTGCGTTTTTAATTGATTTTCCAGTTGAGGATGCAACATATTCTAAAGTCATATGTCTTTACAACGCAAAGAAATATAAAGAAACAATTGCTGAATGTGATTCGTTTTTGATCAAGTTTCCCGGCTCTGATTATACTCCAGATATGCTTTTCTTCAAGGGGATTTCTCACCTTGCGATTGGAGATTATGCTTCGGCTGAAAGTTCATTTGTTAAAGTGAAAACAGAATATAGAAATTCACCACAATACACGCCTGCTTGTATTCAGCTTGGTCGGACATATTATGAGTGGAAACGATATGACGACGCTTTAAATGAACTCAACAGATTGCTTGCAGAAAACCCGACAGATCTTAACAAAGATGAAGTTTACTACTACATTCTTTTGACTTATTTTGACACCCAGAAATACGATAGTTTGCTGAACATCTTTGCTCTTATCAAACCTGGCTCAAGCTTTTATTTGCCTGCTTTCATCAAAGTGTCAAAGTCATTCAGTTTACAAAACAAGTTTGCTGAGGGTGAAAAATTTATAAAAGATATTTTAAAAACAGCCGAAACTTTAAAGGATAGCATTTACTTCATTCCAGAGGTTCGTTTCTCGCTTGCTGATATTTACATTGGGCAGGGGAAGTATAAAGAAGCTATTGATGAACTAACGCTTGTCATAGATGATCCAAAAGCAAATGATATATTGAAACTTCAATCAATTTATGCTCGTGGTTCTCTTTATTACCAGATTGAACAATATAAAGAAGCGGTGATTGATTTTGAGAAATGTGTCTCGGATAAAAAATTCAGGGAAAATTTACCTCAACTTGTTTCACAAGTCAACGAAAAATTAGCGATTTCTTATGTCAAAATTGGGCAAATTGCGAAGGGCGTAAATCTCGTCTCAAAGTTGATCAATGAAGTGCCAGAGCCATCGGAAAAGATAAGATATACTGCTGTGCTTGCTGAAGCATATTTTGAAGCGAAAGATTACAAAAACGCTGTAAAATTTGCAAGTGATGTTTTTCAAAATGATGTTTCAGATGAAATTGTTTTCACAAAAGCAACATATGTGCTTGCTAACTCACACAGGGAACTTGGGGAATTTAACAAGGTTTTAAGTGTCCTGTCAAAAGCGGGTGAAAAATTTCCAAATTCAAAGTTCGTCCAAGAGGTTTTCTTCTCTACAGGAGCGGTTTATTACGATAAAGGCGAATATGAAAACGCAATTGAAATTTTTGATAGGTATCTGAAACTTTTCCCTAACTCTGAAAATTACAAGAGCGCCTTGTTCTTTTTATCATATTCGTATTTCCGACTTGGATACTGGGATAAATCTGTGACATATTTCAGAAGGTTTGTAAGGGAATTTCCAAAAGATGAGTTTGCGCCTGAAGCTTACTTTAATATCGGTGAATCTTATTACAACATGGCAAAGTATGAAGATGCTATTCGTGAATACAGGAATGTTTATAGGCTTTATCCTAACGATGAGCTTGCGCCTGTTGCTCTTTATAGCGAAGGTTGGTGTTATTACGAGCTCCAAAAACCAGAGCAAATGATTGAAACCTTTAAGCAACTTGTCAAGCGTTATCCAAAAAGTGAACACTCACCAATTGCTCTCTTTACAATTGGAGATTACTATTATAATTCAAAAAATTATGCTAAAGCTCAGCAAGCGTATGAGGAATTTGTCTCAATGTATCCCGACCATGAAAAGGTTAACGAAGCGAAACAGCTTATAAAAGATCTGAAGCTGATAAATGTTTACGCTGAATATCAAGAAGCGATGAAGTACTTTGACAATAAGGATTATCGTCGCGCTATTGAGGAACTTACGAAGATATGGCAAAAATATCCTGATTCAGACATCGTTGTTGGTTGTCGTGTGAATATAGCTGCTGCATACGAACAGCTTGGTGATTGGCGAAAAGCTGCGAAGATGTATGAGGAGATAATTCGGGATTATGAAAATTCAACAGATGACAATGCTCGTGCAGCTGTCCTTTTTGCAAGGGAACATCTTGAATGGTTGAGAAGTAATTTCAATTTTTGAAAAATAAATCTTGGTGACTGTTTATGTTGCTTTTAATTCAGCAAAAATCGTGGTGGTCTTGGCTTTGGGATAATTGGCTTGTTGATATCATCATCAAGGGTGGACCTTACATAATGGTTCCTCTTTTTATCTTTTCGGTAATTTCAATGGGGATAATAATAGAGAGAATTTATCGGTATGTTCGCATTCCAAAGGACAAAAAAATAGCGCAGATGCTTGAGGAAGTTGAGAAGATTTTAAAGGAAAACAAAAAGATTGAGCCAGTTGTTAGATATTTTGAGGAGCAAAGAAACGCTCTTTCTTTTGTGTTTCTTTCAATCTTGAAAAGGTATGAGTTCCTTCTTCAAGAAAATCGGCAAATAAATGATATGCGTCAAGAATTGATGGAAACAGCGGTGGGTTCAACATCAGATTATCTTGAAGAGTTTTTGCCTATAGTTGCAACGATTGCTAATGTTGCGACATTGCTTGGACTCTTTGGGACAATAATTGGTATGATCATGTCGTTTGATGAACTTGCAAAAGGTGGTAGAGGTGATCCAGCGGTCGTTGCACAAGGTATCTCAGTTGCTCTTATAACCACCGCTGCGGGATTAACAGTTGCGATTCCATCTATACTTGGATATAGCTTTTTGAGAAGGCGAGCAGAGAAAATAACGAAACACCTTGAACCGTTTGAAAATCATTTTGTCAATACGCTTTTGCGTGAGCACGGGAGAATTGAAGCTTACAAAGTTATAGTTGCAAGCATTTTTAGAATAAGAAATGGAAACTTGAGCGAAGAAGAGAAGGAGTATTTGAGGCGCAAACGAATTGAGCTTGATATTTCAGACGAAGAAGCCAAGATTATAGAAAACGAAGTGATCAAAAATTTGGAACAGAAAAAATAATTACGCCTGAAAATGAAGAAGAAAAATAAAAATGGCGACTATTCAGTTGACATTAACCTAACTCCAATGATTGATTGTGTTTTTCAGTTGTTGATATTTTTTATGGTGACAACTGTCTTTGCAGTTCAAAGTGGTTTAAAGGTTGATCTACCAACAGCAGCTTCGTCCGATGCTCCACCAGAAAAGGATTTGACAATTGTCATTTCATCAAATGGCGAAATGGACCTGAACGGAAGGCGAGTTACATTTGATAACTTGCAGGAAGAGATGTTAAAAGATAAGGAGATATTTGGGAGCAAGGTTTTGATAATTAAGGCGGATAAAAAAACACTGCATGGAATAGTTGTAAAAGTTATGGATATTGCAAAATTATGCGGGATTGATCAACTCGCCATAGCTACTGAGAAGGAAGAAGAGGAAATTCAAGTTAGATAGTTCGGAAATGGAGAACAGAAATTATAAAATACCAGGGATTGAATTAAGCGATAGGATAGCGCAGTTTATCTACGAGAACAGAAAAGGGCTATTGAAGTTTTTGTTAATTGCGTTTTTGATTCATAGCATTCCTGTGATTTTAAATGTTAGATTGCCGGAGAAGAAAGAGATAAAGCGACCACCAACAACTGTAAAGTTTATCCAAAGACCACCGCGTTTGACGAAGAGCATTGAGTTCAGAAAAATGCCCACTATCGTTGAGCGAGTTCTTCAAAGGTTTGTGTCACCTCAAAAGCCTCGGATGTCGGCTCGTTCAATGACAACCGCGGCAGTTCATGGAGGAACATCGCTTGCTTCGCTTGCAAGACCTGGCGAGTATATTGAGAGAACTTATTCGCCACCTGCGATGTTAGCAGGACCGAGCTTAAATTACGACATAACTGACACACGACATGCTGGAAAAACGATAAAAAGTTTACAGGAAGAATTGATAAGTTATACAAACTTTATGGATAGGTTTGAAGGTTGGCTTGAGCGTGGGCGAAGCAAAGAAGATTGGAGAGGTTTTTTGAATGTTTATCAAGTTGAATACAGAAGCAGTAAATCTGCTCCGAATGGGGAACCTATGTGGAATTATAGACCAGCAGCGTTGCAAAATCTCCAAAGATATGCTATGGAAGTTTTGCCAAATCTTCAGCTCAATCTTATGGGTTCAATTCGCCTTGATTCAAAAAATATACTTGATGTCCCAATTCTTATAATGATGGGCTATGATGGTGAGGTGATATATACAAAAAATGAAGTGGAAAACCTTGCCAAATATCTTCGTTCAGGTGGATTTCTATTTATTGACGATGGGCTTGCCTCTGCGTATGGTCCATTCACAAGATCAGTAAAACAACTTATCAAAGATGCGCTCGGTTATGACGCCGTTTGGGAAAGAATTCCGAACAATCATCCAATTTATCATATTTGGAAAGATTTTGATGGTCCTCCTGCCGGCGATGACCTTGCAAGAGTTGATACAAGAAGACCAGCGCGCGAGGTTTATAATTACCTTGAAGGAATTTGGCTTGGAGGGCGTCTTGCGGTTGTGTTGTCAAATCGTGGATATACGCAAGCTTGGGGTGATTGGCCATATGCAACTCCACCCCTTGATAACGCAAGACAATTACAAATGGGATTAAATATACTTATATTTGCGATGAATCAACCTGGAGGAATCGTTGCGAAAAATAAACAAAAAGTCGTGATGCAACAGTGAAACTAACACACAAAAATTTAATTTTATTTAATGGAGGCGATTTAAAATGAAATTTAATTTTTTACTTTTACTTTTTGCTTTGACATTTTGGGGTTGTGCTTATTTTTTGAGCGAAAATTATGAAGAGCAGAATAAACCAATCGTTGAAAATGTCCTCGCTGTTTCCGATACGCTTGCAACGGTTGTTAAAGATAGCGTTAAGGTAAGCGTAAAACTTTTGACACCAGAAGAAATCAGGAAAATAAGCTCGGGGAAAAGATACGATAAAAAAGATTTTGAGAAAATTTTGAAAGATGAGTATATAAACTACGCACAAGATGACAACGCAGAAGTTCTTTCAGCTTATAATGAATACATCCACCTACAGGAGCAAGGAAATTACTATGATGTCTTTGGAAATCCGATATCACCTCAAGGCGTCCCAAGTCCATTTGAAGATGACTTTGGAAAAATTCCATACCTCGTTTTTGATGTCACAATTGAAAATTTACGCTCAGACAAAATAGAAATAAAACCATCCGCAAGCGTCTTGCTTGATGATAAGAGAAATCAATTTAGGGCTCTTGAAGTTGATGATATAATTCAGACGGAACCGATACCATATCAAATGAGATATATAAATCCATACACGATCTATGATCCGTTTCTTGCTGGTTATTTATTGAATATGCAAAGAAGAGTTGAACTTAATAAAAAGTTTTTGAGAGATATTTTGCTCCGTGATGAGAAAATTTATCCCGGTGTTATTAGAAAGGGATTGATAGTTTTCAAAAAGCCTGTTGAAAAAGTTAAATGGCTTCTTCTCGTCATCCCAGAGGTCGCAATTTATGAGAACAATGAGAAAGTGAAATCCATTGACTTTAGATTTGAATTTGTAAATGAAAAATAAATTTTTGCTGAAAAATGAAAAAGATCTTGTTGGCTATTTTGATGTCATTCATTTTGAGTGGTTGTGATAGCGTCTATCGTTTTCTTTTGTTGCCACCTCAAAAAGTTGAGTATGAAATTCTTCCAGATGTAGAAATGATTAAAACGATCAAAGATACGAGCTATTATATTGGAAAGGATTCAATGACGATTGTTTTTGACAAGGGCACTTTCAAAGTTGAAATTAAATATATGAGCGATTATCAGCTGAATAACTTTGAGTTTCCGGAGGAATCAAAAGGTGGAATTTATTCAACAAATCCTTATACATATGGAGATTGGGTTGATCCTGAGCTTGGCTATACTCCAAATCGTTTCACCGTTTTTAAAGTTTCAATTTACAACTACACTGCGCCGAAAATAAATTTTGATCCAGAAAATGCTATTTTATTAAGCGATCGTGGGGATAGATTTATTGCATACGGGCTTGACGCCAAGACTAGCAAGTTTCATAGCATAGAGGAGTATTACAGGGCAAGGAAGGGTTCCTCCGGTATTGATGAAGAAGTTTTTGAGGCAAGAATGGGAATAGCAAGAAGAACAATGCTAACTTACGGGCGACCGCTTTATAAAGGTGATAGTAGGGAGGGATTAATTGTTTTTGATCCATTATCGGAAGGTGTGGAGAGAATAAAAGTCGTGTTGAAAAATTTCATAATCGGTTATGATGAAAACAATGTTCCAAGCGATTTTATTGATATAAATTTCTATTTCAAGCGAGTTCCAATAATTCGTAGGACAGAGGAGGCAGGTAAGTTGGTTGCGATCGGTGGTGAAAGCGTTGACATAAAAACGATTAAAGATAGGGAAATAAAAATTTTCCAGGTAAAATACGGAGGGGATGGTGAAGAGATAGTTGAATCTGGTTTAAAAAATCTCATTGAATTTCTAAATAAAAAAGAAGGTTTAAATATCACTCTTGAAAGCGGGCGAGCGGAATCTCCGAGTGTTTCTAAATCCGACCTTGTTGTGATCAGTGGCGGTGTGGTGAAACCACAGTTTTCTCCATTGGCAATTGATAATTTCGTTGCGTGTATAAGAAACGGCGGAATTATTTTAATAGATGACTTGAGCCACTCAAGATCAAGTCAGTTCAATCTTGGAGCCAGAGATTTGCTTGATAAAATAAGAGCAAGATTTGAAAGAAGTTATATTGAAAAAGTTTTTCTCTCCCATCCCATATATTCAATCTGGGCTAAAGTAAAAGAATTACCGCTCGGAGCAGACGATATAGTTGAAACAAAGGAATTTGAGAAAGAAGAAAAATATACATACCTTGAGGGACTTTTCTGGCAGAAAAAATTGATAGTTGTCTTCTCAAACAAAGGTTATATGCGGATACTTAGCAAATTTGATAATCCATCCATTGATAATACATCTCAACTTCAACTTTTCTCCAATATACTGCTCTACGCGGTTTCAACTAAACAGTTGGCTATGAAATCAGAATGAAATCGCTTATAGATTTTCAAGTATAAAGTTTGTTATCAGTGTGAATAGATGATACCTTGTTTCCCTCCCAGCTATGCTGTGGTCTTTGTTCGGGTAAAACATCGTGCTGAATTGCTTTCCTGCTTTTTGAAGCCTATCAACAAGTTGGATTGTATTCTGCCAGTGGACATTATCATCAGTTGTGCCGTGAATTACGAGATATTTCCCCTTCAAACCATCAACATATTTTAGCACAGAGCTTTGCTCATATCCCTCTGGATTGAGTTCAGGAGTTTGCATGTATCTTTCAGTGTAAATGGTATCGTATAATCTCCATGTCGTAACAGGTGCAACAGCAACGGCAAGCTTGAAAATATCTCCGAATTTAAAAAGTGTTAAACTTGACATATATCCGCCGTAGCTCCAACCCCATATCCCGATTCTTGAGCTATCAACAAATTTGTATCTTCTGATAAGATAAAGCGCAGCTTCTGCTTGATCTTTTGATTCGTAATAGCCAAGATTTTTATAAATAACATCTCTAAATGCTTTTCCTCTTGCACCTGTTCCGCGACCATCAACGCTAAAGATTATATATCCATTTTGCGCGAGATATTGATACCAAGCATAGTTCCCAAGGTAAGCGTTTCTTACGGTTTGACTTCCAGGTCCTCCATAGACATAGAAAAGAACAGGATATTTTTTGGTTGAATCAAAATTTGCTGGTTTTATCATCCATGCATTAAGTTTCACCCCATCGCTTGTCTCAACAACTTCAAATGTGACTTCGCCTTTATCATAGCCTGCAAGAATGTCATCTGGGTTATCAACGAGAGTTCTTACAAATTTACCAGTGCTTTCATAAAGTTTCCATTTCGGTGGCTTTGTGATCGTAGAGTGGTTGTCAATATAAAATTTTCCCGATGGTGAAAAGTCAATGTTATGCCAACCCGATTCAAGAGTTAGACGCTTTTTGTTCGTGCCTTTGAAATCAATCACATATAAATGTCTTTCCAGAGGCGAAACTTCTGTTGAGGTATAGTAAATTTTCTTATTTTTCTCATCAACGAAGCAGAGTTGTTCAATTTCAAATTCACCTTTTGTGATCTGATTTACGAGTTTCCCATCAATTCTGTAAAGGTATAGGTGGAGCCAACCATCCCTTTCACTTGACCAGATGAAGTGTTGTCCATCTTTTAGAAATGTTAAATGGTCGTGAACATCAACCCAAGTGTTTGATTCTTCCGTTAAAATTAATTTTTGTTCACCAGTTTTAATGTTGTATGATATGAGCTCAAGCCTGTTTTGTAATCTGTTAAGTTTTTGGTAGAAAAAGACATCAGGGTTGGTCGTCCAATTGATTCTTGCGATGTAGATATCTTCGTTTCCAAAATCAATGTATTTTGTCTCGCCCGTTTGAATGTTGACAATTCCAATTTTGACGATTGAATTTGGATAACCAGCATATGGATAGCGTTGATCTATAACTTTAAGATATGTTGGTTCATAATCAATGAGTTTAAAGACAGGAACATTTGATTGATCAAGTCGCCAGAAGGCGATATGTTTCCCATCAGGTGACCACTCATAACCATCAATTATGCTAAACTCTTCTTCGTAAACCCAATCAAAGAGCCCATTTAAAATTGTCTCTGAACCATCAAAGGTAAGCTGCTTGAAATTACCGGTTGAAATTTCATAAATGAAAATGTTGTTGTTTCTTACAAAGCTTATGAACCTGCTATCTGGCGAGAATTTTATAATTGCTTGTTGCTCATCTGTGTTGGTTATTTGCTTCAATGTTTTTGTTTGAAGATCGTAAAGATAAAAATTCCCCCCGGTTTTTAATCTTCTCGCTGGCAAACTTCCTGTAAAAAGAATATACTTTTTGTTTGGCGAGAAAAAGTAAGCGCTCACATTTTTTGAAAAGTTTTCAACTTGTCTATCAAGTTCCGCATAAGTTACAACTTTTTCTTCCCTTCCTGATTTCAGGTCGTATCTATAAATTGCGGTTGATTTTGAAACGGTATCGTATTTTAGCGTCGTATAAGCGTCTTCATCTGAAAGCCATTGTTTTGAAAGGAAATTGGTTCTAAATTTCGTGGTTTTAAAGATGTCTTCAAGTGTTAACTTTTTTTGGGCGAGTGAGGGAAGGATGAAGATAAGAATTAAAATCGCGATGAATGAAAGTTTGGTTCTTTTCATTTCAAAAGCGATGATTTTGTTTTTCAAAATTTTATATAATGTTACTTCAAAATTTTAAAAAGTTCAAGTGTGGTCGTTTTTCCCCAATGTGATTGGTTCGTAATCGTCACAGTCAAGACGAAGTTCAGATATAGATAAAGTTTTGGCGAGGAAATTGCAGTAGTAAGTGGGATTGGAGTGTGGGCTTGAGTCTTTTTTAAGATAAACGCATGAGAAACACATTCGTTGAAGCGTTATAACCCCAGCATCATAAAGTGACTCTATGAATTTCAAGATAAACTCAAGTATTGTCTCTTTTTCCCTTTGATTTAATTTCTTCAAATTGTTTCTCAGAACATCAGTCCAAGTTGAAAGCTGGCTTGCGACCTTTTTACCTTTTGGGGTTAGTTTGATTATTGAGCTCCTTTTATCGCCTATGTCTTTATCTTTTTTAATTAAATTCTTTTTCTCAAGCGATGAGATTGCGTCGCTTACTGTTGCTTTAGTGAGATTAAATTCTTCGGATATAGATGTTATGTTCCTTCTTGATGGCTTGTTGTAAAGTAGATAAATTAAAAATTGAATTTGGATTGGGCTCAAATTTTCTTTCTTTGCCATATCCCATAACAAAACTCTGAAAACTCTTGATATTCTTTCAAGCCCGGCGACGATTTTCGCATCAATGTTTTTATTTTGTTCTGTCGGATCAAAAACAGATGACATATTTTAAAGATGTTAATTTTCCGAAGCGGGTCTAAAAAGCCCCGCCAAGTTTTTCATTTTAATTTACTTTCTATACTGACTAAAAACAAAATCGGACGATTCCTGAGATGCGTGGCAAGAGAAACAATCCTGCTCAGCGTTTTTCACCACTCTTTCTCTTGTATCGCCCTTGAAAGCTTCAAAGCCCCATCCACCAGTTGATTTGAACTTTCTTGAGTTTTTATACATTACCCCAACAACCTTCCTTGAGCCCTCAACATAAGTGTTGTTTTCAAACTTTGCTTCAAGCAGATCAAAGACGATAATTGAACCATCTGGGAATTTTCCAGTTTTATAACCACGAATTGCTTTATCATTAGCGTATATATGATGAATTCCACCAAATGCTTCATAAAGCGGATGCCCTGGCAAAATAATCATTGACTTCACATGAACCCAATTCCGATATCCCTCCGGATATGGAACACTTGAACTTGATTGAGCAGTAAGATTGATAAATAAAAATGAAATCACGCTTAAAACGATGCCCAAAATCAAAATCGCTTTTCTAATCATGGCTCCACCATAATTTTGTTTTTAAAATAGTTAGGATTCCTAACAAATATAATGATTTGATGTTTAAAAGTCAAGCTTAGCTCAAGGAATTTGAGCTTTTGATTTGGATCTATGGATTTGGTTTTTATGACGATTTTTGTAATTTTTTAACAAAAACACCTCAAAAAAAGTGAAAAGCAAAGGACTCTTTGAAAGATTTCTGAGATTTATTGAAAAGGTGGGAAACAAACTGCCTCATCCTGCAACTCTTTTTGCCATATTTTCCTTATTTGTAATTTTGATATCTTATCTCGCAAGTGTTCTGAATTTATCGGTTATTCATCCAGGGACAGGTAAGGAGATAAAGCCTGTGAACTTGTTATCAGTAGAGGGATTGCACAAAATTATTCTTAATCTGGTTAATAATTTCACCTCGTTTGCTCCACTTGGGACTGTCTTAGTGGCTTTGTTGGGTATTTCAATTGCTGAACATAGTGGTTTAATAGGGACTTTGCTTCGTCTTGTAGTTGTTAAATCACCGAAAAAGCTTCTAACGCCTGTTATCGTTTTCCTCGGCGTTCTGTCAAACGCAGCTAGCGAAATAGGTTATGTTCTTTTAGTTCCATTGGCTGGCACTATTTTTCTTGCAGCGGGAAGACATCCAATTGCTGGTCTTGCAGCTGCATTTGCTGGTGTCTCGGGAGGTTATAGTGCCAATATCTTTCTTGGGACTATTGATCCTTTGCTTGCTGGCTTAACACAAGAAGCGGCGCGCATAATTGATAAAACATATGAGGTTAATCCAACAGCAAATTATTACTTTATGGCTGTTTCAACTTTTTTCATCACTATCGCAGGAACGATAGTGACAGAAAAAATAATTGTTCCAAGGTTGGGAGATTATGAAAATAGTTCTGAAGTAGAAGAAATTAAGCCACTTACAAAGGATGAAAAAAGAGGTTTAATTTATGCAACAATTTCTGTTATTATACTTATTGCGATTATCTTGATAGGTCTACTGCCTGAAAATGGATTTCTTCGTGATCAACAATCTGGTGAGTTTCTAAGATCTCCATTTTTAAGGGGAATAGTTTCTTTTATTTTCCTAGCTGGTTTAGTTACGGGCATTGCGTATGGCATCGGAGCAAAAACGATAAGGTCGGATTCAGATGTTATCAAAGGAATGAGCAAAGCAATGGAAACATTAAGTTCATACATAGTTCTTGTATTCTTTGCTTCACAATTTGTTGCTTTCTTCAACTGGACAAATTTGGGTTTAATAATCGCAGTGGAAGGGGCTAACTTTCTAAAGGCGTCGGGTCTTGGTTCAATACCTTTATTTATTTCCTTTATTGCAGTTTCTGCATTTATAAATCTTTTCATGGGGAGTGCTTCAGCAAAATGGGCAATTATGGCTCCGGTTTTCGTCCCGATGTTTATGCTACTTGGTTATACTCCAGAAATAGTTCAAGCAGCTTACAGGGTAGGGGATAGCGTGACAAATATAATTTCACCAATGATGTCTTATTTCGCTTTGATAATTGCCTTTATGAATAAATATGACAAAAAAGCTGGCATAGGGACGCTAATAGCAACTATGCTTCCTTATACAATTGTGTTCTTCATCGTTTGGACTTCACTTTTTGTAGTATGGTTTTTGCTTGAAATACCAGTTGGACCAGGAGCAAGAATTTATTTGAGCGAGTGATTTATTCAAATACAGATTTTTGTTTGCTTATTTTCGTCGTAGAACTGTTTAAATGTGAAAATTTCATTTGCCATGATTAAATAGTGAAAACATTTCAAACTATAACAATGCGACAATTTTAAATTTCTGAAAAAGTAAATCCACAATTTTACTAAAATTGTCTCGCTGTATGTTCTTTGTGATGTCCTTCAACGAAATGTATAACCAATGGAGATTCCACCCCAGATTAATCTTTCAAGAATATCATCCTTTTCTTCTTCGTGAATTAGAAAAGATAGGAGAGGTGTCCAAGCAATGCGGAAAAAGAGTCCACCTTTTTTAGGTTGAAATCTATAACCTATGTTTGCGGTTGGCAAAATAATGGATTCATCGTTATCAAAACCTCCACGAGCGATGATAAATCCTCCACCGATTTCTAAATGATGCGAAGATTCAGGAAATGTTAAGTAATTTATCGTTGCTGGAAATGAAAACGCTAAAAGCGCAGTTCCAATTCCTATCCTTGCAGTTAAATTTGGTTTAAATCTGTAATCGTAATTAGCTGATAAATATAAACCCTGACCAAGTATTTCAAGATAAACGGACGATTTGGCGTGTTCATCTTCCTCGGAGGTTTTTTCCGATTTATGAGGCAATATGTCTGTATAATCTTGCGAAAAAGCGCCATTAGGGAAAATAGATACGACGATAAGCAAAAATAGGAAGATAGCATAATAAATGTTTTTGCGCATGGCTTTATCCCCTTTTGTTTCATGGTTTCATTTAACACGCCTTGTGTAGCCGATGGAGATCCCACCTAATAATACAACTGGTGATTTTTTACCTGGACCGAAAAGATATTGATTTAATCCGTTATCCCCTTTTGAATAAACATCATAAATTGGTGTAAAGTTAATTCTGAAAAAAATTCCACCTTCTTTTCGTTGAAATCTATATCCTATGTTTGCAGTTGGTAGAGGATAGATAAAGAAAAAGGTAACTCCAGCACCAAATTCAAAATGATGTGAACCTTCAGGTCCGGTTAGGAAATTAATTGTAGCTGGAATTGAGGGAAGAATAAAAAATGGAGCTGGTAACAGACCAACACCGATTCTATAGCTTAAATTTTGACGAAATCTGTAATCGTAATTGGCAGAAATCGTAAGACCTTGACCTAATATCTCAATGAAATAGCTACGCTTTGCGTATTTTTCTTGGTTCGCAAATTTAGTCGTCTCTTCTTTGTCATCGCGGGTGTAAATTGATAAATAATTTATACTATTAGCATCATTTTTTTCGGGATATTCCAGCAGTTTTTTTAAGATCGTTTCAATTTTGTCAAGTTTATCTGGCGTGTCGTAGCGTGAGATGTAATTTTGATCTTTATTTTTAAATTTGAATTTAAAGTGAATTTCGTCTTTCCTTCTTTCAACCTTTGGATTTTGAATTTCGGCATATGAGTAAGTTTCTTTTAGCTGGCTTTTTAAACCGACTTGATTTAGAGCGTTGATTAAATTTTCAACGGTCGGTTTTTCAGAAGCTAAATTAATTGCTTTTTTAACTTCTTCGCTCATTTTTTCCTCAGGTGATCCCAAAACTCCTTTTAAAATTTCAACAAGGGTCATTTCTATTATTCCAAAAAATATGGCTTCATTTAAATTTTTATCATCTTCAATTTTAAACCCAGAAGCGCTGACCGAATATCCAGGTTGATTTGAAATTTGGTTTGTTTCTAAATTAACAATGTGTGTATCTGTAAAAAGAAGAATATGTCTTATATAACCTCCGCCAAGCGTTTTCCAGCCGAAGTGATATTTCCAGCAGTCAAGGAGAAATTTGACATTTTCTTTCATAACATTTTGAGAGAAACTTTGGCTATAGAAAATAAGCGAAAAGACAAGCAAAGTTAAAATTATCCCTTTCATTGTCTTGATCCTGTGCATTTTTTTGACTCATTTTTTAATCTTTCAACAATATATAAACTGCGATTGCAGTGGTCAGTTCAAAAATTATGAGTGTAAGTCCAGCGATTTTATCGTAAGTTCTTACAGCGTTTAACTTACTAATATCGCCGGTTTTTAAATACTCATCATATAGTTTATCAGCTTTTGATTTAAAATATACCGAAATAACTCCACTTGCTACGCTTGCTCCAGCTATTGGAATTACGGTTTTCAATTTATCCTTTGGCTCGGTTCTAAGTTCGGTTTCTATTCCATTTTGTGGCGTGAGATTAACCTCAATTTTTTGTGTTTTACCATCTACAAAAACTTCGGCATCTTTATAACCTTTCTTTGTAATTTTTAAAGTTTTGCCGAGTAGATTTTTAAGTTTTAAAATTGCTGGCGTCGTTCCAATGACTGAATCTCCAAGGAAAATGTCCGCTGAAAAGGGATTTGAGCTGATCTTGATGAATTTTTCAAATGTCAATGAAAGATTTAAAGTATCGTTTTCTTTGATTTCAATTTTTTGAGTTATATCCTGCTCAAGCCAATCGGATAATTCCGGATTCTTAATTTTAAGTGTATATGTGCCAACTTTGATTTTTAAATTCACAATTGGGGTTCGTCCAACGAGTTCAGAGTCAATATAAACAAAAGCCCCGTTTGGTTCAGTATTTATATTTACAAAGCCATACTTCTCTTGTGATAAAACGAGTTGAATTGTGAAGAAAAGAAAGATTAAAATTTTCATTCTTGATTCATTTGTTTTGTTTTAAAGGCATAGATGAACCTGTCCTCGGAGACAACGAATAAGTAATTTTTCCAGACGACGGGCGTTGATTTTATCCTCCCGCCTGTTTCATAATTCCAGAGCAGTTTTCCATTTTTAATGTCAACTGCGTAGATATTTTTATCAAGTGAACCGAAGAAAACGACATCGTCTGAAACGAGCGGTGATGAATTTATCACACTTTTTGCTTTGAAGTTCCAGAGCATATTTCCAGTTTTCTTGTTCAATGCGTAAAGTTTTCCTGAAGCTGTCCCGAAAAATATCATTGAGTCCTTGATCGCAGAGCCACTGTAAATTTTTGAATTAGTTTGAAATTTCCATTCAACATCGCCTTTTTTTGAATTCAAAGCGTAAAATGAACCGTTCAATGTTCCAAAAAAGATTTTTCCTTCTGAGACAGAAATAGGTGCGAATACGGAAGATTTAGAATCAAATTTCCAAAGCAATTTTCCAGTTTCAAGATCAAGGCAATAAACATTTCCATCATCGCAAGCAAAGAATACATTTTTTCCATCTGAAGCAGGAGTTGAACGGATCGGTTTTTGAACTTTATATTCCCACAATTTTTCAAGTATGTCATGCTTTATTCGGTAGTTTATCACGGAACCATCAATTGTAGCAATGATTATGTTGTCATTAACAAGCAGAGGGGATGATTCAATACCGCCAATTTTTTCACGCCATATAGTTTTGCCGAGATTTATGTCAATTAATTCAAGCGTATTTTTTCCATGTGCACTTGGAAGTATTAATCTATTTTTATAAATCACTGGTGTTGCCGATATTGAAGATTCGGATTCAATGGAGCCGATTTTTTTGCCGGTTTCAATATCAATTACCTGAACTTCTCCAGCAAGCGTTGCGACGAATAAAATTCCATCAGCAATCACAATGGGGCTATATGAAAATCCAGCGCCTGCGTTATATTTCCAAGCAAGTTGGAACGGAGGTGCAATGTTAAAGTAAGAAACATTCAAATTCTGCGGTGAATTGCCATACTGAATCCAATCAAATTCCCTCGTCACTATACTTTTCTCAAGTTTAAAAGATGCACACGAAGCAAAGATTAATAGTAGAAAAGAGATTTTTCTCATGCCATGGTGTTGATTTTTTTAAAAGTCCCATCCGAAGAAGAACTGGTGGAAAAATGATTTTTGAATTCTTGAAAGATTATTTTCAATTCTTTTCCCGACATCATATCTTAACACGAGAACTCCACCGATGTTAAATCTTATCCCAAATCCAAAGCTTCCGAGTGTTTCTGTATATTTGTTATCCCAAGCGTTTCCAGTGTCAAAGAATAAAGCGCCTCGTATTGAGCCGATGAAAATTCCACCAAACGGAAACTTTATATCAAATTTATCAATGAATGGAAATCTTAACTCTTGGCTTACAAGCCAAAGTTTTTTACCTCTTATTGACCATCTTTCGTAACCTCTTAAGTCCCAGCTTCCTCCCATGAACCATCTTCTTGCTTCTTTGCCTTCGTTATAAAAAAGTGTCAATCTAACAGCGTATGCAGATCGCGTTGATAATCTGAAATAATGTCTGTAGTCAAAGATTAAAGTATAATAGTTAACATTTGAAAATTGGATATCTGTCGTGTAGGCGAGCGTGATGTTAAATCTTTTCCCGTCAATTGGACCTGTTGAAGACCAGAGCGAATTATCAAAAACATAAGAAAGCGAGTTTGAGAGAAGCATTGCTTTCCTTTCACCGAATCCAAAAATTATCGCTTTATCCGAACGGTTTAGCATAATACTTGCTTCAATTCTTCTGAAGACGGAAATCGGATAGCTAAGCGCAAAGTATCCGCCATACGCTTTCTCGTAATAAAAGAGATCTGGATCTGTAAGATCGTACCTTCTTCCAGCGAAGTGAAAGATTCCATAAGCAAAATTGGTTCTCTTGCTGAGGGAAACTCGTGATATCGCTATGTTAAAACTTTTCAAAATCTCATCTCTCGTTTGGGCGGTGTTGTAGACAAGAAAGTAATATCTCTCGTTTCCCAAAAGATCACTTATGGCAATTGCAGCACCTCCGACGGTTCCAAATATCGGATCAGTTGATATTTGGCTTTGGGCTATGTCAAGATCATATTTACCGCGATATGTGGCTACATTTACTTTTTGAATCCCGTGAATTCGTGGCGTGTCCCAGTGGGTTTTGTCAATTTCATTGAGATCTATTTTCAAGGTTAAACTCGGTTTTTCAATTTTTTCTTTGACATAGTCAATCATTCTTATTTGAAATTTCAAATTTTCAAGAGCGACAAAAATTATTCTTCCATCATCTGTCCAAACCGGATCAAATGCAGAAGTGGTCAGGTTTGTAATTTGCTTTATTTCAAGTGATTCATATCCATCGGATATTAAGGAGCCATCAGCTTCAGCTACAAATTTTTTCTGTGATAGATCAATTATCCAAATGTTTTGGGTTCCATCAATATCTGCAACGAACGCGAGGAATTTACCATCTGGAGACCAAGAGGGCGAGGCACAGGAGAAATTGCCATAGACGAGATATTCAATTTTATCATTTTTAACATCATATGTAAAGATGTTATATTTTCCGTCAATCCCGAAGTTTGTTCTATCCGAGATGAAAGCAATTTTATCCCCGTTTGGCGCCCATGCGACTTCGCGGTCATCATAAAAATCGTTTGTTAATTTCTTTAAATCTTTCGTTTGGATGTTGAAGATGTAGATATCGCTGTATCCAGATTTATCAATTGCCGTCAGAGCCAGATTGTTTCCATCGGGTGAAAAAGAAAGTGAGGTTATCATCACGAGGGAATTAAATTGGAATGTATTGACAATTTTTCCGTCCTTTAGATCATAGATATGTATTGCGTCGTGGTCGCCTGCTTTTGTTATAAAAGCAAGTTTATCTTTTTTGATGTCAATTTTGGTTCTAAAAAGATGAAAAGCTTCAAGATTATCTGAGCGTTCTCCTTCTATGACTACTTTGGGTTTGGCGTTTGCTTTGAGTTCAACTTTATAAATGTTCGTATATCCTGTTATATTTCCAACAAAGAAAATTTCTTTTTTATCGCCGTCTTTGTGAAAAACTGGTTTCATGTTAAATCCTTCAACTATGATCGGTTTAGATACGGCACTTGGTGGGTCATTGTATTTAAGCAATGGGTAATACTTTTTCTTCAGGTGATATAGCCATTCCTCATCAAATTGTTTGTAGTTTTTTCCGATCGTTAGTTCAAAAACTTTTTCGAAGGAGCTTGCTTTCCAAAAGTTTTCAAGTAGTAGCAAAATTTTTTCTTCACCATATTTTTCAGCGATGTATTCAAGGATGTTTTGACCTTCTTTATACATCAGAAAGGTTCCGTAGATTCTATCCATTTCAGATAAAGGGACGATGTAGTCGTTTAGGACAGCATCTCTTAAAAGCATCTCGGCTTGATTGTCCCATTTTGTAGACCAAAATTCGGCGAGTCCTTCAGTAAACCATAGAGGTGGCATTCTGTCAGAGGGTTGTCTTCGGTCTTTAAGAACGCGTTGGATTTTGTGAAGTGTGAAGACATGAACAAGCTCGTGCTTTATCACATGTTTAAATTGGTAGATTGAGCCGTCAAATGGTATGACAACTCTTCCCTTTATGAATTCAAAAAATCCACCAACTCCTTCTGGAATTAGCCCTGGGGTGGTGTTTGTTTGCTGGAAGTATAAGTGTGAGCTGTAAAAGACAAGCGGGATCTTGTTTAAAATGTTTATATTGAATTTTTCTTGAAGTTCTGCGTATGCTTCTTCCGCAAAGTATGCACCTCTTTCAGCGAGGTCTTTCATCTCAGGATGATAATAAATATCAAAATGTTCGGTTTTGAGCACATCCCATTGAAACTCCGTATATTGAACCTTGTTTCGCCCAAAATAATACCATTGTGCAAGGCAGGAGGAGTAAAGGAAGAGAGAAATAAGAATTAAATTTATCGTTTTTTTCATGGCTTTCGGACGAAGTTTATTTGGAACCTACTTCAAATTTAAAAACGCTTTGGGACTTAGTCAAGTTCAGATGTGTTAATATGTTTTTGCGGAAAGTTTTTAGTATATTTGTAAAGAAAAAATCAAAAACATTACTGTAAGTAGCCATGAACATTGGAATTCCGAAGGAAAGTAGCGACGCCCAAAAAATTTTGGAAAGAAGGGTAGCCCTTACACCAGCAGGGGTAAAAGCACTCGTTGAGCGTGGCCATGAGGTTTATGTTGAATCTTCGGCAGGAGAATATAGTGGCTTTAGTGATGCGGAGTATGAGAAAATGGGGGCGAAGATTGTTTTTTCCCGAGAGGAAGTTTATAAGAGAGCACAAATGGTCGTGAAAGTTGCACGACCGACGGAAGAAGATTATGATTTTCTATGTGATGGGCATCTTTTGTTTGGATTTTTACATCTTGCTGTGGCACCTAAGAAGTTTATTGAAATTTTGCTTGAGAGAAAAGTAACAGCAATAGGATATGAAATAATTGAGCTACCAGATGGACGATTGCCTATACTTCAAGCAATGAGCGAGATAGCGGGACAAATGGCAATAGTTGTCGCTGCAAGATATCTTCAAAATGAAGATGGGGGTCGTGGAATAATACTTGGTGGAATTCCCGGAGTTCCACCAGCAACTGTCGTTATACTTGGTGCAGGCGTCGTTGGACAGAATGCGATAAGAGCAGCTCTTGGTCTTGGTGCGCATGTGATGGTTCTTGACAAAGATATTGATAAATTGAGGGAAGTTGAGAAGTTGTTTGGTAAAAGAGTTGAAACAGCTATTGCAAATGTTTATAACATTGAGAAAGCAGTTCAATTTGCTGATGTTCTCATAGGGGCTGTTTTAATTCATGGTGCTTTAACGCCAAAGCTTGTCACTGAAGAAATGGTTAAAAAAATGAAGCCTGGTTCAGTTATAATTGATGTTTCAATTGATCAAGGAGGTTGTGTTGAAACCAGCAGACCAACAACTATTGCAAATCCTGTTTTCGTAAAGTATGGTGTTATTCATTATTGTGTTCCAAACATGGCTTCAAATGTCGCAAGAACGGCAACGCATGCTTTGACGAATGTGAGTTTGCCATATATACTTGAGATCGCTGAAAAAGGTATTCCGCAGACATTGAAGGAAAATCCATTGTTCGGTCGGGGAATTTATACTTATGCTGGCTATTGCACGAATAAAAATATTGCAGACATTTTTAATCTTGAATATAAAAAAATAGAAGAACTGATATGAGCTGGACAAAGCACTTTAAAGAAAGAACCGTAACAGCAGAAGAAGCAGTAAAAGTCATAAAATCTGGGGACAAAGTCTGGGTTCATCCCGGATGTGCTACTCCTGAGCCTTTAATAAAGGCTCTCGTTGCAAGGAAAGATGAACTTGAAAATGTTGAAATTTCGCATATTTTAACATTTGGCGAAGCACCTTATGTGAATCCGGAGATGCAAGGGCATTTTAGGCATCGTGCATTTTTCACAGGTGCAAATGTAAGGGAAGCGGTAAATGATGGAAGAGCTGAATTTGTTCCGATTTTCCTTTCAGAAATTCCAAAGTTATTTTATAGCGGTGAATATAAAATTGATGTTGCCTTGATAACTGTATCGCCGCCTGATGAATATGGTTTCTGTAGTTTCGGCGTTGGTGTTGAATGCACGAAAGCTGCAGCTGAAACCGCAAGGGTTGTAATTGCTGAGGTGAATTCAAATATGCCAAGGACGCTTGGGAACAGCTTCATTCATGTGAGTAAAATTCACTATTTCGTTGAATCAAACAGACCATTGTTTGAGCTCCCAAAGGAAGAGATAACTGACCTTCACAGAAAAATAGCAGGCTATATTGCCGAGTTAATAGAAAATGGTTCAACTTTGCAGATGGGGATTGGTGGAATACCTGATGCGGTTTTGCTTTTTATGAAGGATAAAAAAGATCTCGGAATTCATACCGAAATGTTTAGCGATGGATTGTTGCCACTTATAGAATCTGGCGTTGTAAATAATGAGAAAAAAACTTTACATAGAGGCAAGGTGGTAGCAAGCTTCGTGCTCGGGACGAGGAAACTTTTTGATTTCATTGACAATAATCCGCTCTTTGAGTTTCATCCAACTGATTATGTTAATGATCCATTTATTATAAGCCAAAACGAAAAGATGGTTGCGATAAATTCCGCGCTTCAAGTTGATTTAACAGGTCAAGTTTGTTCAGATTCTATTGGACATAAAATATACAGTGGCATAGGTGGACAGGTTGACTTTATTCGTGGAGCAGCTCGCTCAAAAGGCGGGAAACCAATAATAGCTTTGCCTTCAACGGCGAAAAATGGAACTATTTCAAGGATAGTTCCTACCTTAACGGAGGGCGCTGGCGTTGTTACATCTCGCGGTGATGTTCATTATGTCGTCACAGAATATGGAGTTGCTTATTTGCACGGCAAAAGCATAAGGGAAAGAGCTAAAGCGTTAATTGAGATCGCTCATCCTGATTTTAGGGATTGGTTAAAGTTTGAGGCAAAGAAGAGATGCTATTTATAAGAAATTTCAAAACAAAATCTAAACTAAAGGGTCATGTATTCACTAAAGGAACAAGACCCAGAAATTTATGAAGTAATTGCCAGCGAAGTTGAGAGACAAAACTATACGCTGGAGCTTATAGCAAGTGAAAACTTCGTCTCAAGAGCTGTCCTTGAGGCGATGGGCTCAGTTATGACAAATAAATATGCGGAAGGTTATCCAGGAAAAAGATATTATGGTGGGTGTGAATTTGTTGATATTGCGGAAAATTTAGCTCGCGATAGAGCTAAAAAACTTTTCAATTGCGAATATGCTAATGTTCAACCGCATTCTGGAAGTCAAGCGAATATGGCTGCGTATTTTACTTTTCTTCAGCCGGGAGATACGATTATGGGTTTGAACCTTGCTCACGGTGGACACCTGACACACGGAGCGCCGGTTAATTTTTCAGGTAAACTTTATCGCGCTGTTTTCTATGGTGTCTCAAAGGAAACCGGTATGATAGATATGAATGAGATTGAAGATATTGCAAAGCGCGAGAAGCCGAAAATGATAATAGTTGGCGCAAGCGCATATCCGAGAGATTACGATTATAAAGCTTTTAGAGAAATTGCCGATAAAGTTGGAGCTTATCTTATGGCAGATATTGCTCATCCAGCGGGTTTGATAGCATCTGGATTGTTAAATAATCCGCTTCCTTATTGCGATATAGTTACATCAACAACACATAAAACCTTAAGAGGACCACGCGGTGGTTTAATCCTGATGCATAAAGACAAAGAGAATCCATTTGGTATTAAGACTCCCAAAGGCGATAGACTTCGTATGATGTCGGAAATTATTGATGGCGTTGTCATGCCGGGTATCCAAGGGGGACCGCTTATGCATGTGATCGCAGCGAAAGCGGTTGCTTTTGGTGAAGCGTTAAAGCCAGAGTTCAAGGAGTATTCAGCACAAGTTATAAAAAACGCAAAAGCATTGGCAAGTAAATTAATTCAACTCGGATATAATGTCGTCTCTGGTGGGACTGATAATCATCTTATTTTAGTTGATCTACGAAATAAGGGTATCACTGGAAAAGATGCTGAAAATGCCCTTGAAAGAGCTGGGATAACCGTTAATAAAAATATGGTTCCATTTGATGATAAAAGTCCACTTGTGACAAGCGGAATTCGTCTTGGGACACCTGCGCTGACAACGCGAGGAATGAGAGAACAGGAAATGGAATATATAGCCGAACTTATTGACAAGGTCATATCAAACGTCGGAAATGAAGGAATTTACAAAGAAGTCAAAGAACAAGTAAGGGAATTGTGTGAAAGGTTTCCACTTTACGAATTTGTTTCTTTAAGTGGTGTAAGCCTTAAGTGAGGCAATCTTATGGAGTTGAAAGTTTTGATTGATGATAAAAGCCCATCGCACAGAAAACGAATAGAGTACATACTGAAAAATTTTTCGCTTGTTTATAAGGTTAATTTAAGTTTCGTCAATTCCATTGAAGAGGTTTCGGAGGATGATTTGGTCATTCTTTACGGCGAGGATTTTAGCTCAAAGGGGAGATCTATTTTAATAAGAAGAAGTGAGCAAGCAATTGAACTTTTTGAAAAGGGAAAAGCGTATGATGAGGTTTATGCCACGACAAGTGTTCATTTTGTTAACTTAACTCCCCCAATGATTCCAGAAGAGTTTGAAAGTTTTACGCTTCCCGTGTTTTTTAAAACAGGTGAGCCGGTTTTTGAAATTGAAAATGAAAATTTTGTCAGAATAAATTTTGATATTTTTTCCTGTGCGTTTTATTTTCTCGCCTCGTGGGATGAAAGAGTGAAAAAGGAAAGAGATAACTTTAGAAGATTTCCAGACGCTGAAAATTTACTTGTCAAGCTTGGGCTTGCGAATTTCCCTGTTGTTAATTTCTATTTTTACATTCTGAAATTTTTAATTGAAAGAGCTGGCTTTAAGGTTGAAGAGAGAACTTGGCACGGTAGAAAATTTGCCATCTGCTTAACGCACGATATTGATGTTTTGAAAAAGTGGTCCGCATATGGAGTTTACAACGAGATAATTAACAAGTTTATAATGAGCAATGAAGACATACAGAAAAGGAGAGAAAGGTTTGCGAAATTTATTTACTTTTTTGCGAAAGGGATTGATCCATATCGTGACGGGATGAAGAAAATTTACGAGTTTGAAGATAAATTGGGGATTAAATCAACATTCTTCTTCAAATCCGGAGGAAATTCAAAATATGATGCAAGATATAGGTGGGACGAGTTTTTAATTGATTTTGTGAAAAAATTGAGGAACGCCGATTTTGAAATTGGATTTCATCCAAGTTTTGAAACTTTTGATAAAATTGAAATGATGCGCACGGAGAAAGAGAATCTTGAAACTCTAATAAACTTTGATGTCAAGGGAGTTAGGCAACATTATTTGAGATATGATTTTAAAATCACGCCATTTCTTCATGATGAACTCGGTTTCAAATATGATTCAACGCTTGGGTTTAGCTCTCGGCATGGTTTCAGATGTGGTTATTCTTTCCCGTATAAAATTTACAATGTTGAAAAAGATGTAGAGTTTGGAGTTTGGGAAATCCCAATTGTTTTTATGGATTCAGTTTATCAATATGGCAGGAGATTAAAAAGTCCGGAAGAAATTTTTTCGGAGATTATAAATCTTGTGCAAGCTGTCAAAAGCTTTGGCGGTGTTATGGCTGTTCTATTTCACAACACAGTTTATGATGAATTTGATTTTAAAGGGTGGGATCGTATTTATGAGGATTTTTTGAAGTATGCTGTTAATTCGGGTGCGTTCGTTGGTAGTTGCAGTGAAATTTTAGACATATTTGAAAGAGAGCGGTAAATGTAGAATATGGTTTACTTTTGGCTTATCATACAGACGATGATAGCGAGTTTAACTCATATAATTGCGAAGGCAGTTGTAAGGGAGATACCACCGCTTTCGCTTACTCTTTTTAGAGCTGTAATTGCGGGGATTGGATTTTGGTTTATGATTTGTTTTTCAAGATATAGGAAAATAAAAGTTGAGCCATCGGATAGATTAAAGTTTTTCATACTTGGGCTTCTTTCAGTGCCGTTGAATCAATTTGCTTTTATTTTGGGTATTAAATATACGACGCCAGCGAATGCTTCCTTGATTTATGCGATGACACCAATTTTTGCGCTTATTTTTTCATCATTGCTTTTAAGAGAGAAGATAAATTTTTACAAAGTTTTTGGTGTTGTGTTAAGTTTCATTGGGATTGGTGTTGTTTTTGCTGAGCACGGTTTGAGTTTAAACATTGAGTATTTGAAGGGGAATGTGATCATAATGTTTGGTGCGATGTTTTGGGCTCTTTATTCAATTCTCGGAAAGCCGATGATAGCCAAGTATGGTCCTCTTTATGTGACGGGAGTTGCTATGATAGTTGGGAGTTTAACTTACCTTCCAATTGGAGTATATGATCTCATCAATCTTGATTTTTCGGCCATATCCTTTGGTTCTTATCTTGGTGTTATTTATCTTGGAGTTGGAACATCAATTTTAGGTTATTTTTTATGGTACTATGCGATTGGAAAAATTGAAGCGAGCAAGGTTGTTATCTTTACAAATGGACAACCGATAATGACAGCAATACTTGGGATGATAATTTTTGGTAATCCAATAACTTTGCCTTTTTTAATTGGTGGAACGCTTGTTGTTGCTGGAGTTTTCATTGTGCAACTTGGATAATTTATAGGTTTAATCATGCGGGAAAATGTAAGAAAATATCTTGATCCGAGGGTCGTCTCTAAGTTATCAAACCTTGAGTTAATTGCGCGTCTTGTCGTTGAGGGTTTTATCGTTGGTCTTCATAAGAGCCCATACCATGGTTTCAGCGTTGAATTTTCTGAACATAGACAGTATTCGCCTGGCGATGAGACAAGATATATTGATTGGAAGGTATACGGTAGAACAGACAGGTATTTTATTAAGCGGTTTGAGGAAGAAACTAATTTGAGATCTTACATTATTCTTGATGCAAGTAGGTCAATGGCTTATTCTTCGGAGGGCAACATAAGCAAGTTTGAATATGCTTGTTATCTTGCTGGGGCTTTATCTTATCTTATGATGTTGCAAAGAGATGCTGTTGGGCTTGTTGTTTATGATGAGGGTATTAGAAAATTTCTACCGCCTCGCTCAGTTAGAAGTTATCTTGATGTTATACTTGGGGAACTTGAGAAGACAGAACCGGGGAATAGGACGAACACTGCAAAGTCGCTTCATATGGTCGCCGAAAGGATAAAAAGAAGGGGGCTTATCATTGTGTTAAGTGATTTGCTTGATGATCAAAACGAGGTTATAAGCGCATTCAAACATTTTAAACACAAGAAAAATGAAATCATAGTTTTTCAAATCCTTGATCCAATGGAGAGAAATTTTGAGTTCAGTGCCGATGCGATTTTCAAAGATATGGAAACGATGGAAAAAGTGATGACACAATCGTTGTATATTCAGCGAGATTATAAGAGTGTGATGAACGAATTTATAAATAGATACAGAGTTGAGTGTCTTGCAAATGGTATTGATTATGAGCTTATGGATACATCAACTTCATTTGATGTTGCTTTATTCAGATATTTGAGCAAGAGGCAGGGGTTGATGTGAAATTTTGATTCGCCGAAATTTCGGTTAAATTTTTATTGACAAATTATATGGGTTTTTTGTATTTTTACTACGAAGCAAGGTTATTGCTTTAATCTTAAGTTCACTTAAATTCCGAGAAGTTATCAACGCAGGTTTAAGAAAATTTAAGGAGGTCATAAGAGATGAGGAGGCACTTAACAATTTTTCTTTCTTTGCTTTTCGTTGCTGGTTTAATTTATGGGGGAACGAAGGGGAAAATCGCTGGAAGGATAGTTGATGCTGAAACAAAGGAACCTTTGCCAGGCGTTAATGTGGTCATTGAAGGCACAACGCTTGGGGCAGCAACAGATGTAAATGGATACTATGTTATAACAAACATACCACCAGGAACATACACCGTCGTTGTTTCGGCAGTTGGATATAGAAAGATAACTGTGAAAAATGTTAAAGTTTCAGCTGATCTTACAACGACTTTAAATTTTGAATTAGAGCCTGAGGCGATTGGGCTTCCCCCTGTTGTTGTTGAGGCAGAGCGTCCACTTGTTAGAGCTGATTTGACATCTTCACAAGCGGTGGTAGATGCTGAGCAAATCAGAGAATTACCAGTTGAAAATTTTCAACGCGTTCTCACCTTGCAAGCTGGGGTTGTGGTAGGTGCTGGAGGTGATATTCATATAAGAGGTGGTAGATCCAGCGAAATAGCATATACGATAGATGGTGTCTCAATTAACGATCCATTTTTCAATACGCTTGGAATGCAGATAGCGCGGAACGCAATTCAAGAGATGACAGTTGTAAGTGGAACATTTAATGCGGAGTATGGTAACGCTATGAGTGGAGTTGTTAACATAGTGACAAAAGAAGGTGGATCAAAATATACTGGTGAGTTGCTTGTTTATTCAGGTGATTTTGTTAGTAGGAGGAAAAATATATTTTTCAACATTGATAAAATTGAACCATTAAATAATTCGGTGGTTGAATTCAGCATCGGTGGACCAGTTCCTTTGTTGGGCAAATTTGTTTCGTTCTTTTCATCTTTGAGATGGGAAAATAACAAGGGATGGCTTTATGGCGTCAGGGAACATCAACCAAGTGATCAACCTAACTTTAATGATGCAAATAACTGGATTGTCCCGATGACTGGGGATAGCGCTATAGTGCCAATGAACCCGAGCAGAAATTTGAATACAACTACAAAGTTGACATTCAAAATCTCGCCAACCATTAAGGTTAACATTGATGGACTTTATGACAAAAGTTGGTATAAAACATACAATCACCTTTTCAAGTATAACCCAGATGGAACCTACCAATATCATGACGAAAACTACAAAGTTGGCTTTACATTGTCGCATGCGTTAAGCAACAGAACATTTTACGAACTGAGAGTTTCATATAATTATCAAAAGTTCCGTCAGTATCTTTATGAGGATCCACTTGATCCGAGGTATCAACCTATAGAAAGGTTAGCAAGACCGACGAGCTTTACATTTTATTTCGGTGGGACGCAAAACGATCATGTTTATAGAGATTCACGAACATTTTTAGCTAAATTTGATATAACAAGCCAGGTTTCGGATAAACATGAAATAAAAACGGGTTTTGAAGTACGGCTTCATAAGCTTGACTATGTTTATTTCACGGTTTTGAGAGATACTATCAAGTATTTGCAGCCGACCATTCCTGAGATCAATTCACCGTATCATAACAGGTATACACGCAAGCCGGTAATTTTCTCGGTTTATGTTCAGGACAAGATGGAGTACAAAGATATGATTGTTAATTTGGGTTTGAGATACGATTACTTTGATCCAAAGGCAAATTACGCCAGATCTATTTGGTATCCAGATCCAAATGATCCAACAATTCCGCCTATAATTTTGCGTGATACTTTGGTAGGTAGAGCAAGCCCGAAGCATCAAATAAGCCCGCGCCTTGGCGTATCTTATCCGATTACTGATAGAGGGATCTTGCACTTTTCATATGGTTGGTTTTTGCAAATGCCTCCGTTTACATATCTTTACACAAATCCTGAATTTGAATCAGCTCTTTTCGTAGGAACGCCGACATTTGGAAATGCAAACTTAAAACCTGAAAAAACTGTCGCTTATGAATTTGGATTACAGCAACAGCTTACAGATAATCTTGCTATTAACATCACTGGATTTTACAAAGATGTTCGTGATCTTCTCGCTTTGCAAAGAACAAGGATAAGTCAGGAAAAAGTTTATAACCTTTATGTTAACAAGGATTATGGGAACATAAAAGGATTTACATTCTCGTTAGTTAAGAGAAGATTGAAAGGAGAACTACTCGCAGCAACACTTGATTATACATATCAAATTGCGGAAGGAAACGATCCAAATCCAGATGCTTTCTTCATTGATTTGAAATCTGGTAGAGAACCGGAAAAGATTTTCGTTTATCTTGATTGGGATCAAACTCACACATTGAATGGGACTATAAGTTTAGGCATTCAGGACAACTGGAACTTAAGCTTCATTGGACAATACGGCTCTGGGCTTCCATATACACCTTTTGTTACGAACAATCGTCTTGAATTAAGAAGAAATAGCGAGCGCAAACCTCCGAGAATACAAGTTGATATGATGTTTGAGAAATTATTTAGATGGTTTGGGTTGAGATGGAGCTTCTTTGTCAAAGTTTATAATTTATTTGATAATCTCAACGAGCGTTATGTTTATGATGACACTGGCACTGCACAATACACACTTGCCAAGCAAAGAGGTGAAGGTATCGTTGTTGATCAATGGGTTGGTAAAATTCCAGGCGTTCATTCTTCGGATGAGTACTACACCAGACCACATTATTATTATCCACCAAGAGAGGTTAGAGTTGGATTTTCAATTGGATTTTAAAAATCAAAAACAAATTTTCTGCAACTAAGATGATGAAGCAGATATCCAAAATGCTTCTTGTGATTTTGAGTTTGTTTTCATTTGCATTTTCTCAAAATGTTTTATCTGACAGGGAAAAGGCTCTGCAGATATTGCGAGGCTTAACATCAAAGGAAAGGGAAGCAGAAAGAAAGGTAGAATATAAAGCTGTAAAAGATTACATACAATCGGGCTATAATGTTTCAAAATTCAATAAACCAAGTCCGAGTCAGGCAGTTTCTGAACTACCGCCTTACATAGCAAGAGATCCCAAGCTTGCGGAGAAATATAAAAAGATAAAATCTCTATCGCCTTCAGAGGTTGAGAAATTTTATCGTGAGCTTGATAAGAACATTCGCAAAGTAGCTGGCGAAGCGGACAGGAAAAAGCTCGTGATGAATGGGAACAAAATCACGGTGACTGTTTACAATTATGGTTCTCTTTCTGCTCCCGGTGACAGGATAACGGATGTTGTTTGGAATAGATTGGGATATGCATATGAATTTGGTCCTCTCGTTGGTGCATCGGTAGTTGATGCGAATGGTAGAAGAGTCCATATTATAACAGATGGTTTGCTTGATGGTGGTGACCGCTCACCAGATGGTAGGAAACGCTGGGGTTGGCAACCTCTTCCGGGTTATGCAGATCCAAACCAGGATAAGATAGCTCACAACCCAGATAAAGATTTGAATGGGGATGGCAAGCCGGATTCATGGCCAGCGAGTTGGTATGATCCAGTTTTAGGTAAGTATGTTTGGCCCGGTTATCTTTCAAGAGATGCAACACAAGCAGATCTTGAGGTCTTTTATGTTATGGACGATAGAGATAATGAAGAATTTGCATATTATCCATTTATCAACGATTCATCAAGAAGAGGATTAGGAGTTCAAGCTCAAGTTCGGCTTTTGCAATGGAGCAATCCTCTTGCGGAGGATGCTATTTTCATTGTTTACACAATTACAAATGTAAGTGATAAAGATCTTGACAGTGTTGTGTTTGGAATGTGGGGTGATCCGCATGTTGGTGGCGCGACTGATTATAGTGATGATGATTCTTACTTCATACCTCCTTACAATGTTCCAAATTATCCACCAGTTGATAATATCCCAGTTTACGCAAGGAGTATGGTGTATTCTTGGGATCATGATGGCAAAGGAATGTTCGGCTTAAAGCCGGGTTATTTCGGTTATAAGTTCCTTGAATCACCCGGTAACCCATACGATAGAATAGATAATGATGGAGATGGAATGGTGGATGAAAGTCAACAAGATGGCATAGATAATGATAGAGATTGGAATCCTCAAGTTGATGATTTAGGAGTGGATGGGGTTCCCGGAACTGGAGACGAGGGTGAGGGGGATGGAATACCAACGAGAGGTAAAATACTTCCAGACGGCAGTTTAGATCCGCTAAGCCCTGGTGAACCAAATTTTGAATTTACAGATCTTGACGAATCTGATATGATTGGTTTGACGAGTTTCAATGCTTTTATATGGTCAACTGATTATGTAAGTAATGATGAAAGCATCTGGAATCGTTTGAAACCCGGAAACTTTTCTGAGATAATTCAGACAGCTGATAATGTTTTTCTATATGGTTCGGGCTATATTCAATTACCTAAAGGGCAAACAAGACGCTTTTCTGTAGCGTTGCTTTTGGGTGAGGATTTAAACGATTTATTGCTGAATGCAGAAACAGTGCAAAGAATATATAATGCAAACTATAGATTTTTCCGACCGCCAGAAAGACCCAAAGTTCGTGCAGTAGCTGGCGATAGAAAAGTCACATTATATTGGGACACTCGCGCGGAGCGTAGTTTTGATCCTTTGTTTGGTAGAAATCCTTTAGATGAAAAAGATCCTGGTTACGATTTTGAAGGTTATGTTATTTATAGGTCAACTGATCCACAGTTTAAAGATGTTGAGTTAGTGACCGATGGCAGAGGAGCTAAGTATTTGAGAGTTCCATTGAAAGATGCATTTGGGAAAGATGCAAGATTTGACAAGATCAACGGTTGGCGTGGTTATAGCGTTGTTCCATATCCTGGGCGAGGAGTTCATTACTATCTGGGTGATGATGTTGGATTGGTGCATAGCTATGTAGATAGTGTGGGTGTTATGAATGGTGTTAAATATTATTATGCTGTGGTTTCATATGATAGAGGAGATAGTTTAGGTATACCGCCAAGTGAGTGTACAATGAAAATAATTGTTGACCCCATAAGTGGTGAGGAAGAGTTAGACGATAATGTTGTTAGTGTCATACCAGGCGATAGGGCTATCGGTTATGTGGGGCCAGAAGTGAGCAAAGTTGTTGATGGAGTTAAGTTTAAACAGATAAGAGGAAGGGGAACAGGAAAAATACAGGTGGAGGTATTGAATGATTTGGAAGTGAGAGATATGGGATATAGTATATGGTTTGAGGGTGCTGGGGATAGCTTAAGATGGAATGTTATGCCTGACGAGGAAAAGGTAGAAAAGTTTGATTTTAGAGATACAGTTTGGAAGAAGCTTTCAGGTTTGCCTTTAAGAGGCAGTGTTAAGGTAGGAAGTTTTGCCGAAGGTGCGGATTATATAGTTGATTACGAGCGTGGATTAGTAAGGGCAACTAGAACTGGTAATTTGTTAGGAAGAAGCGAAGTTGAGGTTAGATATAGGTATTATTCAGTTCGTAGAAGTAGGGAATTAAGTGGTGGGGATGGAAGTGAAGTGTTTGATGGAATGAGAATAAGAGTATGGAATGAGAGTTTAGGTTTGGACTTGGCAAAGAGCGGTTGGAGTGGTGGTAGCATTGGTAAAATTAAATACAGAATAAGCACAGCTACACTTGGCTTGGGTAGAAGGATGTATCCAGCAGATTTTAGGATAAAGTTTGGTAAGTTAGACACTTTGTCAAATGGTAGCTTAGTCAGTCCTGTTGATACCAGTATAAATGGCGTTAGATTACCGTTCTATGTTGAAAATGTAACTGAGGGTTGGAGAGTTAAAGTGTATGTCCGTGAGGTGGTGAGAAATAATAGATGGGATTTGGGCGAAGATGTGATATTCTTAGAGCGTGGGACAACAAATAGAACTACATGGCAAGTAATCTTTGAGAGAGTTAGAGATAGCGTTGGAAGCACTGTGGTTGAATATATCTATCCGAGAATTGGCGTAGATTTACGCGAAGGCGATGAGTTTTGGGTTAGAACTAAAAGAAGTTTCAATACTTTAGAAGGTGGAGTTGTTGATGTGGATAGTTTTAGGTTGGAGGTCAGAGGGCATAGATATGATAAGGAATTAGCGCGGAGCTTACTGGATAGAATAAAAGTGGTTCCAAATCCATATGTCGGTATAAATGAGCTTGAGCCGGTTAGCAAGCTGCCAGGTCAAGTGAGAGGTGAGAGAAGGATATACTTTGATGGGTTACCAAAGGAATGTGTGATAAGGATATATACATTGAGCGGGGAATTAGTTAAAGAGATACATCATAATGGCGGGGTTGATAATGGTCGTGTGTATTGGAACTTGTTAAACCGAGATGGATTAGGAGTAAGTTATGGAGTTTACATAGCTCATATTGAGGCTCCCGGTATAGGCGAAAAGTTAATTAAATTTGCCATAATTAAGTAAACAAAGTTTCGGAGAAACGCTATGAAAAGAAGAATTTTAAAAGTTTGTGTTGTGTTTATACTTGGGTTTTCAATTTCCATGGCACAAATCGGAAGCAGTTTGACGAAGACAGGAACAACATCCGCTCAATTCTTAAAAATTGGAATAGGTGCAAGAGCTATTGGAATGGGTGGAGCTTTTAATTCAATTGCTGATGATATAAGTTCAATATATTGGAATCCAGCTGGTTTAAGTAGGATAACTGGTAGAGGTGAGGCAACTTTCAACTATGTTGATTGGCTTATGGATATAAAATATAGTTTTGCAGCTTTTGCGTTAAACTTGGGAAATCTCGGGACGATCGGGATGCAAATTTCCTCGCTTACAATGGGGGAAATGGAAGTTAGAACTGTTGAAATGCCTGATGGTACTGGTGAAAGGTTCAAGGCAGGTGGATTGATGATGGGTATTTCATATGCGAGACAATTAACTGATAGGTTCGCGATTGGTTTTAACGCGAAATATGTTAGAGAGTATATCTGGCACGAAGCTGCACAAGGTTTCGCTCTTGACTTTGGGACTTTGTATATAACTCCATTTTTAAATGGGATGAGAATTGGCGCCAGCATGTCAAACTATGGAACGAAGATGCAACTTACAGGTCGTGATTTGATAATAATCTATACAGTTGGTGGTGGAACAGGAAATAATATAAACGCATATATTCAAACTGATAAGTTTGAAATGCCACTGATATTTAGAGTAGGGCTTTCAAATGATTTTATAAAAACTGAATCTCAAAGATTGACGACCGCAATAGACGCTATCCATCCGAATGACAACACGGAGTATCTAAACTTGGGTGTAGAGTATTCATTTAAAGAAATCTTCTTCTTAAGAGGTGGATATAAGTCGTTGTTTGAAAAGGGAGGCGAACAAAGATATACATTTGGAGCTGGAATAAGGTATTCATTAGCAAAAGGTGTGGCGTTCGTCGTTGATTATGCATACTTAGATTTTGGGAGGTTGAAAAATGTTCAATATATAACTTTATCCGTCAAATTTTAAAATCACTTAGGAATTGGCGTGACGAAATATCTAATAGGTGTAGATGGAGGAGGAACGAAAACGCATGGAGTTATTGCTGAATTTGATGGTCAAGTTATTGCTGAAGCTCTTGGCGGATCCTCTAACTTTCAAATGCTTGGTGTAGAACCTGTGTCTAAACTTCTGATTGGTTTAATTTATGAATTGATAAATAAAGCCGGATGTGAGGTTGACGATGTCAAGTTGGTAGTTCTTGGACTAACCGGTGCAGGGAGGCAAAAAGATAGAGATAGAATTTTTAATGGCTTAATTGAATACGCAAGTAAGGAAAACTTAAAACTACCAAAATTAATAATAGAAACCGACGCAAGGATTGCTCTTGAAGGTGCTTTTGCAGGTGGACCGGGAATAATTTTAATTGCTGGGACAGGTTCAGTAATGTTTGCAAAAGATATTGAAGGGAAGATCCATAGAATTGGGGGTTGGGGTAGATTCATTGGTGACGAGGGAAGCGCGTTTGTAATAGGACGTGAGGCGCTTAGAGCTGTCGCGAAATATGTTGATGGCAGGGGTGAAAAAACAATTTTAAAAGATCTAATCTTTGAAGAGTTTGACTTAACAGATTTGATGCAAATAGTAAGCGAAATTTATTCTGGAAAGTTTGATATTGGCAAAGTTGCGCCAATTGTTATGAAAGCCGTGGAACTTGGGGATGAGATCGCAAGAAAAATTCTTGACAACGCTTGTGAAGAACTTTTCCTGCACATCAAGGCAATGTTGAATAAAGCAAAATTTGGCAAGAAAGTAAATCTTGCATTTATAGGTGGGGTGCTTCAGAGCGATAATTATGTTTCAAAAAGGTTGAAAAACATGATACTCTCCGAACTTCCACAAATTAATCTAATTGAACCGATTCATTCTCCAGCTTATGGGGCTGTTATCTATGGCAGAAATTTAATTGAAAATAAAATCGCAAGTTAAGATGAAAAGACTTATTCTCTTTTTGAGCTCGTTTATATTGTTCATAGCACTCATTATCACGATTCAAAATGGATTCAGTAAGTTTTGGGGTCAAGCTATGCAAAGCCAACAGCAAAAAAGACCGCAAGAGCGAGTTAAATTGAGTGAGCTCAAGAAGGACCAGTGGGTTAATTATTGGATGAAGAAATTAACTCTTGAAGAAAAAGTTGCCCAAATGATAATGCCAGATGCTCGTGGGATCTTCCTTGCGAAAGATAATAAAGAGTTTAAACGGCTTGTCCATTATGTAAAAGATAGAAAAGTTGGCGGATTGATCTTCTTTCGTGGCGATGTGTATGAAACAGCCGATATGATAAACTATTTTCAAAAGATTGCTGAAGTTCCTCTTTTAATTTCTGCAGATTTTGAATGGGGCGCTGCTATGCGTCTTGATAATACAACGCATTTCCCGCCTGCTATGGGAATTGCTGCGACCGGGAAACCAGAATATGCTTACGAGGCAGGAAGAATAACAGCAATTGAAGGGCGAGCGATCGGAATACATCAAAATTATGCTCCAACAGTAGATGTAAATAATAATTACAAAAATCCAGTGATAAACATTCGCTCCTTTGGTGAAACTCCAGAGATCGTTTCAAAATTTGCAGTTGAATTTATCCGTGGACTTCAAGAAAATGGAATGATAGCAACAGCGAAACATTTCCCAGGTCATGGTGATACAGATATTGATTCACATCTTGATCTTCCAGTTATCAATCATCCTAAACCAAGATTGGATTCAATTGAGCTACCGCCTTTCAAAGATGCTATAAAGTCCGGTGTTAAGTCAATTATGATTGCCCATATATCTTTCCCTCAAATAGATACTGCAAAAAATCTGCCATCAACATTGTCCTATAACATAGTTACGGGACTTTTGAAAAATGAACTTGGCTTTAAAGGTTTAATTGTTACTGATGCTATGACGATGCGCGGTGTGACAAAACTTTATTCAAATGCCCTTGCTTCTGTTTTAGCTGTGAAAGCTGGTAATGATATAATTTTAACTCCGCCAGATGTTGATGAAGCAATTGATGCAATCGTTAAAGCAGTCAAGAGAGGTGAAATAAGCGAAGAAAGAATAAATGAATCGGTTAGGAAGATCCTTGAGTTCAAGTATGATCTCGGCTTGCATAAAAATAGGTTTGTTGATATGAATAAAATTCGTGATGTCGTCGCAACAGAGGAACATCTCCGCAAAGCTAAAGAGATCGCGCGAGCTTCAATAAGTGTCGTGAAAAACGACGGGATTTTACCACTGATGCAGTTTGATAAGAACAAGATCTTGCTAATAACTATGGTTGATTCAAATGAACCCAATACTGGAAATTCATTTATTTCGGAGTTCTCAAAAAGATATGCGAACGTTTCTTTTGAAAGAGTTGATTTAAGAAGCACCAACGAAGAATTGAATGCGATACTTTCAAAGGTTAATAATTTTGACATCATCATAGTTTCAGCATATGTTCGTGTCCGAGCTTATCAAGCTTCAATTTCACTTCCGGAAAAACAAGCAAGATTCTTAAAGCAGGTTCTTGATTCTGGTAAACCTGTTATCTTAATTTCTTTTGGCAATCCTTATATTGCCATTGATTATCCTGGCGTGAAAGCGTATATATGTTCATATTCAGATGCTCAACCTGTTGTTGAGGCGACTGCGGAGGTTTTGTTTGGAGAGATCTCTCCACAAGGCAAACTACCGATCAGCATCCCAGGTTTCGCATCACTTGGAACTGGGTTGACCTATCCAAAAACAACGCTTCGTTATGGTTATCCCGATGAAGCTGGTCTTGATGCAAATAAACTTGCCAAACTTGACACGATAATGGAAAAGGCAATTAAAGATTCAGTAACGCCCGGAGCTGTTCTTCTCGTGGCGAGGAATGGAGTTGTAGCTTATCATAAAGCATTCGGGACATATAGCTATGATCCTTATTCAAGAAAGGTCAACCAAAACTCAATCTATGACATGGCTTCAATTACGAAAGTCGCTGCAACAACAATTGCGATTATGAAACTTTATGAGGAAGGGAAAATCAATCTTGACGATCCTGTTGCGAAATATATCCCTAAATTTGCTCAAAATGGAAAAGAAAAAGTCACTATAAGAAATTTACTTCTTCACAACAGCGGATTACCATCATGGAAGCCGTTTTACAAAATTTGTAAAACACAAGATGAAATTCTTGATTCAATTTACGCGCATCCGCTTGTTTATAAGACGGGCGATTCAACTGTTTACAGCGATCCTGGTTTTATAACGCTCGGAAAAATCGTTGAAGTTGTAACTGGTATGTCTCTTAATGAGTATGTAAAGAGAACATTTTATATCCCGCTCGGATTGAGGTCAACGACATTTTTACCTCCGAAGGATTGGCTTGAGAACATAGCTCCGACTGAATATGATAGCACGCTTGGTAAGTTTGTCCATGGCGTCGTGCACGATGAAAATGCCCGAGCTCTTGGTGGAGTTTCGGGGCATGCTGGTTTGTTTTCAAACGCAAGGGATATTGCAGTATTAATGCAAATGATTTTAAATGGCGGAGAATATGGTGGCAAGAGATTTTTCAAAAAGGAAACTGTTGAACTTTTCACAAAGAGACAACCAAACAATCGCGGTCTTGGCTGGGATAATGCTTTATCACCATATGGTAAAAGTGCGCTTGATGGAGCTTTCGGAGAAAACGCCTTTGGGCATACTGGATTTACAGGTACTTCAGTTTATGTTTATCCAGAGAAAAATTTAATCGCAGTTCTTTTGACAAACCGTGTTCATCCAACGAGGGCAAACAATAAACATATTCAGCTCAGAAAAGTTGTTCATAAGGCGATAGCGGAAGCAATCGTGAATTAAAATTTAAAATTAAAAAAGGTTTGAGATGCAATTAATTGATTGGATCATTGTCGCCTTATATTTTGTCATAAGCATCATCGTTGGAGTTTATTATTCAAAAAGAGCAGGCAAAAGCATAAGTGAATTTTTTCTATCGGGGAGAAATCTTCCGTGGTGGCTTGCGGGGACTTCAATGGTTGCAACTACATTCGCTGCTGACACTCCGCTTGCTGTGACCGAGCTTGTTGCGAAAAATGGAATAGCCGGAAATTGGCTATGGTGGAATTTTCTTTTCGGTTCAATGTTGACCGTTTTCTTTTTCGCAAGATTATGGAGAAGAGCTGGGGTTTTGACAGATGTTGAATTCGTTGAATTAAGATATTCAGGAAAACCAGCTTCATTTCTCCGTGGCTTCAAAGCGCTTTATCTCGGCTTATTTATAAATACTGTGATAATCGGTTGGGTTAATGTCGCGATGGTTTCAATACTTACTGGTTTTTTTGGTGTTCCGGAGGAATTGGTGAGATATTATGTTTTTGGAGCTATGTTGATAGTTGCAATATATTCAGCTCTTTCGGGATTATGGGGTGTCGCTGTCACCGATGCGATTCAATTTGTCATCGCTATGGCTGGAACTATAGTTTTGGCAATTGTTGTGGTGAATTTACCTGAAATAAACGGAGTTGTGGGTTTAAGGGAAAAACTTCCAGATTGGATTTTCAAATTTACTCCTGTTATAGGGGTGGAAAAAGAAATTGCCTATAGTGGTGTCCTTGCTTTGACGGTTTCATCTTTCATAGCATATATTTTCGTTCAATGGTGGGCTTCGTGGTATCCTGGGGCTGAACCTGGTGGAGGTGGATATGTTGCTCAAAGAATGATGTCAGCAAAAGATGAAAAACATTCTTTGCTTGCAACGCTTTGGTTCACAATTGCTCACTATTGTATAAGACCTTGGCCTTGGATAATTGTCGGGCTTGCAACGCTTGTTTTGTATCCGGAACTTGCTCCGGATGATAAAAAACTTGGCTACATTTATGCAATGAGAGATTATCTTCCTACTGGATTGAAGGGGCTTTTAATAGCTGCATTTTTCGCTGCATATATGTCAACAATAGCAACGCATTTGAATTGGGGAACATCGTATGTTATTAACGACTTTTACAAAAGATTTATTAAAAAAGACGCGGGTGAAAAACATTATGTCTTAGTTGCGAGAATTACAACTTTGCTTGTTATGATTGCTTCTGTTCTTATCACTTTGATAATTAAAACTATTTCGGGGGCTTGGCAGTTTATAATTGAAGCAAGCGCTGGGCTCGGTCTCGTCTTGATCTTGAGATGGTATTGGTGGCGTGTCAATGCGTGGAGCGAGATAGTCGCTATGATTGCGCCATTTTTCGGATATGCGTATATAAAGTTCTTTACAGAAATAACTTTCCCTGAAACCTTATTCTATATCGTTGGGTTTACAACCGCCAGCTGGCTTATTGCAACCTTTTTAACTAAACCAGTTGATAGAGAACACCTTTTAAACTTCTATCGCCGTGTTCGTCCAGGTGGAATAGGATGGAGAAAAATCGCAAAGGAAGTTTCAGAGGTTAAACCAGATTCTGGTTATGTCTATCTTTTCATTGATTGGTTAAGTGGTGTTGTGCTTGTCTATATGGCGCTTTTCGGAATTGGAAAGATAGTATTGGGTGAATATCTAATCGGAATAATCTATTTGATCATTGGTCTTTTAGCAGGGTTGATTATTTATTTTGACCTATCAAGGCGTGGCTGGGAAAAGGCAATTGAATAAGTGAAAAGTGCAAATTTGATTTCTTAACCCTTGCATATGAGATATATGATTTTTGTGTGATCAATTGAAGTTCTGTTTCAGAAAAAATCAAGCGCTTATCAAATTTTGAATGCGAAGATATTTTGATTTACTTTTCATTCTCTTTTTCCAAAAAATTTTGCACCAAGCTAATACGAAAATCCCAACTGATTTGGGCTGACATCTTTGTTCTGATTTAATTTAAATTTGAAAAATTACCACGCTTTTGATAATTTTCTAAAAAAACAAGTAAAGGAGTCTTTATGAAGAAATCTTTTGCGCTGGTCTTGCTCATTTTGCTACCTATTGTTTCCTATTCTCAAAACAAACTTGGTCTTGGCGTTTACATTGGCGCTCCTACCGGAATAACTGGAAAATATCTTTTATCAAAAGTCAATAGCGCTGATCTTTTATTTGCGTGGCGATTTGATGACGCTTTCTTTGTGCAAGGACATTATAATTTTAACCTTTCAGAGCTTGAGAGATATAAGGAGGGTGTTTTCAACTTTTATGCAGGACCTGGTCTTTTTTTCAAGGCAGCTTCAAAGAAGGACGATGCTTTTGGGATAAGTGGGAATTTAGGCATTAATTATTTCCTGAAACAAAAATTTGAGTTTTTCTTTGAACTTTCCCCAAAAGTTGGGCTTTTCCCGGGAACGGGATTTGATTTAACAGGCGGAATAGGAATAAGATTTTATTTCTGAAAAATTAAAAGCAATTTTGAGTTAATGAAAAAAATAAAACTACTTCAAATAGCACACGCAAGGTCTGGAGATAAAGGGAATTCAGCTAACATTGGACTTATCGCACGAAAGCCTGAGTATTATAAAATTCTTGTTGAAAAAGTTACGCCAGAAGTTGTTAAAAAGCATTTTGAAGGTATTTGCTTGGGAAAAGTTGAAAGATGGGAATTACCGAACCTTTATGCCTTAAATTTCCTCTTGCACGATGCACTCGCTGGTGGTGGAACCGTCTCGTTGCGAAATGACGCCCAAGGAAAAACACTTGCCGCTGCACTCCTACGGCTTGAAATAGAAGTTCCAGATGATTTTGAAGTAGATTCAGTTTAAAAAATAACTTTTAAATAGATGTCAAAAAAGGAAAAACTTTTTCTCCTTGATGGAACCGCCCTTGCTTATAGAGCATATTATGCCTTCATCGGAAGACCACTTGTGACATCAGGTGGAATGAATGTAAGCGCGATCTACGGGTTTTCTAATTCTCTTATAAAAATTCTTGACGAAGAAAAACCTGATTATATCGCTGTCGTTTTTGATTCTGGCCAGCCAACATTTAGACACGAACTACATCCTGAATACAAAGCCACGCGTGAGAAAATGCCAGAAGATATGGCTATTCAACTTCAGAAGTTAAAGGAAGTAATAAAAGCATTCAATATCCCAATTTTAGAAATTCCAGGTTATGAAGCAGATGATGTTATGGGGACGCTTGCTAAAATCGCTGAATCAAAAGGGATAGAAACATATCTCGTCACCGGCGATAAAGATTTCCTTCAGCTTGTCTCACCTATGATAAAAATTTATAGACCGACAAAAGGGCTTGCGGACATTGAAATCGTTGATGTTGAAAAAGTTAAACAAGAATGGGGCGTTACGCCTGAACAAATTGTTGATGTTCTCGGACTTATGGGAGATAAAGTTGATAATGTTCCTGGAGTTCCAGGAATTGGTGAAAAAACCGCAATTCAACTTGTAAAAGAGTTCGGTTCAATTGAGAATCTCGTGAAAAATGTTGACAGGATCCCAACTCAAAAAATAAAAGAGAATCTCAAAAATTCTATAGATAAAGCGTTGCTTTCAAAAACTCTCGTCACGATAAAAACAGATGTCCCGCTTGACATAGATATTTATTCGCTTAAAGCTAAAGAACCGAACAAGGATAAACTTGCGGAGCTTTTCTATGAGCTTGAATTCAAAAGTTTGATCAAAAAACTTGGCCTAACCTCAGCGGTGAGGGAAGTTGAGGAAGAAAAAATTGAAGAAGAGAAAAAGCCTGTAAAGTATGATTCAATAAAAACAAGACCACACCGATATCATATCATTAAAAGCGTGGACGAATTAAAAGAACTCGCTGAAAAATTAAAGTTGGCCGATTTAATTTCATTTGATACTGAGTCAACGGGTATAAATCCGCTTGATGCTGACTTAATTGGGATGTCATTTGCGATTAAGCCTGGCGAAGCTTTTTATGTCCCTGTTTCAGTTGAAATCTCATCTCCTGGTTCCTTGTTTGAGTTGGAAAGAAAAAAGAAGACATTCGGAATAGAACTTGAGACTGTTTTAGAATTTGTGAAACCAATCCTTGAAAATCCAGCGATAAAGAAGTGTGGACAAAATTTAAAATATGACATCCTTTTGATGTCAAAGTATGGAGTTTGGATAAACGGAGTGAGTTTTGATACGATGGTTGCCGGATATATCTTAAATCCAGAAAGTTCTCATACGCTTGAAGTTCTTGCGAAAGAGTATCTTAAATATCAAGTGATTCCAATTTCTCAATTGATTGGAGAAGGTAGACATCAGAAAAAGATGAGCGAAGTTTCGGTTGAGAAAGTCGCAGAGTATGCTTGCGAGGATGCAGATATAACTTTACAGCTTATGTTTAAACTTAAAAGCGAGCTTGAAAAAAGGGAACAACTGAAACTGTGCGAAGAGGTTGAATTCCCACTTGTTGAGGTTTTGGCTCATATGGAATCTTCTGGTGTGAAACTGGATGCTGAACTTTTAAGAGAAATGAGCAAGGAACTTGATAGAATGCTTGATAACTTAACTCGCGATATTTACAATCTTGCTGGAACAGAGTTCAATATAAATTCTCCTCAACAACTTGCAGATGTTCTTTTTAGAAAGCTCAAACTTCCACCTATTAAAACAACTAAAACGGGCTATTCAACAGATGTTGAAGTTTTGGAAGAGCTTGCAAAAGAACATCCAATAGCTGAAAAACTTCTTGAATACAGGCAAATTCAAAAGCTAAAGTCAACTTATGTTGACGCTCTTCCGAAGCTCATCAATCCGAAAACTGGTAAAGTTCATACCTCGTTCAATCAAACTGGAACCGCAACTGGGAGATTATCAAGTAGTGATCCAAACCTTCAAAATATACCAATCAGAACCGAGATAGGACGAGAGATAAGAAAGGCTTTCATCCCTTCTGAACCTGATTGGTTTATATTATCCGCTGATTATTCACAAATTGAACTTCGCATAATGGCTCACTTATCTGGCGATGAGAATTTAATATCTGCTTTCAGAAAAGGATTGGATATTCATTCTTCAACCGCTGCAAGTGTTTTCGGTGTTAGGCCAGAAGATGTAAACTATGAAATGAGAAGAAAGGCGAAGGAAGTTAACTTTGGGATAATGTATGGTATAAGTCCGTATGGTTTATCACAACGACTTGGGATTCCACAATCAGAAGCGAAGAAAATAATAGAAACATACTTTCAGCGATTTCCAAAAGTAAAAGAATATATTGACAAAACAATTGAGGACGCAAGGCAGAAAGGTTATGTTTCAACATTGCTTGGCAGAAGAAGATATGTTCCGGATATAAATAGTAGAAATAGGACGGTTCGTGAGTTTGCAGAACGAACGGCAATAAATATGAGAATTCAGGGAACAGCTGCTGATTTGATAAAACTTGCGATGGTGCGAATTTACAACGAAATGAAACAGCGCAGATTTAAGTCAAGAATGATATTACAAGTCCACGACGAGCTTGTTTTTGATGTTTCACCAGATGAAGTTGAACAGATGAAAGAACTTGTGCTTGATAAAATGCAAAACGCGCTTCAACTTGATGTTCCTTTAGTTGTTGAACTTGGAGTTGGGAAAAACTGGTTTGAAGCGCATGAGTAAATTACTTAACCACTATCCTACTCTCGCTTACTATTTCTGCAGTGTCAAGGGCGATCACGAGCTCTTCGTTTGTTGGTATCACGAGGACTTTTACTTTTGAATCATCAGTTGATATGATTTTTTCCTTTTCTGGTGAATTATTCTTTTCATCATCAATTTTGATCCCGAGAAATTCAAGACCTTCACAAACGCTCTTTCTCACATCAGGGCTATTTTCGCCAATTCCAGCTGTGAAAACAAGCACATCTACTCCACCCATTGCTGCGGAATAAGCACCGATATATTTCTTAACACGATAACAAAAGACATCAAACGCAAGCTTTGCCCTTGGATTTCCGTTCTTCATTTCGTTTATTATTTCCCGCATATCGCTACTTACACCTGAAATCCCGAGAAGCCCACTATGCTTGTTTAAAAGCGCATTTATTTCCGACATTGTTAAACCTTCCTTGCTCATTATGTAAAGAACAACTGCTGGATCTAAATCCCCTGCTCGTGTTCCCATGAGCAAACCTTCAAGAGGTGTAAAGCCCATTGTTGTATCAATTGAAATTCCATATTTGATAGCGGACATGCTACATCCGTTTCCAAGATGTGCGGTTATAATTTTTAAATTTTCAAGTGGTATCTCAATTATTTCACTTGCTCTTTTTGATACATATCTATGTGAAGTCCCGTGAAAACCATACCTTCTGATTTTATATTTTTTATAAAGTTCATAAGGCAAGCCATAAATGAAAGCGTGTTCGGGCATTTTTTGGTGAAAAGCAGTATCAAATACCGCGACTTGCGGCGTATCTGGTAAAAGTCGCTTACAAGCTAAAATTCCACGAAGGTTGTGTGGATTGTGTAGCGGAGCAAGTTCAATGTTTTCTTTTATTTTTTCAATAACTTCGTCAGTTATGAGAACTGAGCCAGAGAAAGTTTCACCACCATGGACAACACGATGTCCAATTGCTTCTATCTCTGATTTATCTTTTATTACACCGTGATTTTTGCTTAACAGAACCGCAATCACATATTCAATCGCAATGTTATGGTCAAGTATCTCAGCGCTTATTTTTACAGTATCTCCATCTGCCCTGATATGAGTTAAAACTGCATCATCCATTCCTATCCTTTCAACTTGTCCTTTGGCAAGGACCTCGTAAGTTGATGTTTCAATAAATTGGTATTTGATAGAAGAACTTCCGGAATTCAAAACAAGAACTTTCATCTTTTCGGTTTTTAAATTTAGTTTTGAAATTTATCTAAAGGTGAATTTGTAGTTTGCGAAAAAGTTCCATAGCGTCACGACAACGATCGCGAAACCTTTTGAAATGTAGAAGTTTAACTTCGCTCTCCCGTGAAGAAGATAGACAATGAGATTATTTAATAGCAATCCGACTATTGAAATTATAAAAAACTTTCCATATTGAAGAAGTATTTCAGGATCTTTGCTTTGGAATGTCCATATTCTGTTGAGTATATAATTATTCGTTGCAGCAAGCGTAAAACCTATGCTGTTGGCGATGTATTTTTGAATTTTTAGCTTTTCTTTCGCTATGAAAGTAGTGCCAAAATCAACGATAACGCCCGTAAATCCAACGATGCTGAACTTAATAAATTTCAAAATTAAGTCCATCGCAATTCCTTCTTTAATTCAAATTTATCAAATATAAGTTCATATGTCAGTTTCATCCAAATAAATATGCATGGCACAGCTTTTAAAACATACGGGATGACGAGTGAATCTCTCAGAAATTTGGGAAACAGATCAGTTGGCGAAAGCGAAGTGAAAATAAAAGCAAGAATAAGAAGAATGAAGTTTTCCATCTTTTTCTTTTGTGAAAAATACCAGATACCAACTCCAGAAATTGCAATTACATATGTTGGAGATTCTGCTTTGTGATTAAATATCACCACCCAAATTAAAATGGACGCCAAATAAAGAAATCTAAAGCCGAAATTTTCAAAATTTTTCCATTTGAGAAGTGGTAAAAGTAAGAAAATCGCACCAAAAAGAGTGATCAAAAATTTAGGTGGCTCAAAATTAAACCATGTTTTTAACCATCCTGCAACGGATAATCCAATTGAGGCAGAGTAATCCCACTTTAACAAATTTAGCCAGCTTGTGTAAAGAAATTTTAATTGATCAAACGATATGACGATAAGCGGAGCTATTGCAAAAAGCACCATCCAGAAAGCTGAATAAAGAATTGCTTTCAATCTGTTGGGATAGAGCAATATCAAGATGAAACCGATAATTCCAAATATCTTGATGTATGCTGATATGGTTAATAATAGCGTAGCAAGCAAAGGTTTGTTCTTTTCAAATAATACGAAGGATAAAATGAAAAGTCCAGCCATTAAGCCATTGCTTTGTTCGTTTTGAATTGAGGTCAGAAGTTCAATTGCAGTGAACCATAGAATCAATGCTTTAATTTTGTCATCTATTTTCAGCTCCTTGATTGCAAAAAACAAGATCAAAGAGTTAACAAGATTCCATAAAAGTAAACCTATCAAGTTCGGCAAGTATGCAAATGGAAACATCATCAGCGCAAATGTAGGGCTATATTTGAAGTAATCCCAATGTTCATCGGGATATTCAATGTAGAGATCCTTGTTTTGAATCAAATGAAAGTACGAATACTTGAATGTTAGAAAATTATTGTAGTGCGTGTATTGTCTTCCAGCGAATTCTTGCGGTCCAATTAAATAAGAATGTATTCCCGCTGACACAGCGAGAAGAAAGTAAACGATAAATAAATTTCGCAGGTTTAGGGCAAGAGTGCGGAATTTATCAAAAAATTTGCTCAATTTATCTTCCTCCCAAATTCATCATATTTGAAAAATCCTTCACCTGTTTTTTTCCCAAGTTTCCCTTCACGAACGAGTTTTCTTAAAAGAGGGCAAGGTCTATATTTTTCACCGAGCTCTTTGTATAGTGTTTCCATCCAAGTCAAAACTTCATCAAGCCCCATCGTATCTGCCATTTCAAGAGGTCCCATTTGGAAGTTATAACCAAGTTTCATTGCCGTATCAATTCCATCGGCTGTTGCAATACCTTCCATCAAGACATGCATTGCCTCGTTTAGCATCGGAAGGATGACGCGCGTTGTAACAAAACCTGGATACTCATAAACTTCAACTACTGTTTTGCCAATTTGCTCTGCGAATGCTTTAACTTTTTTAAAAGTTTCATCGGATGTTTTAAGAGCACGAACGAGCTCAACAAGTGGAATTTTAGGAACGGGATTTAGGAAGTGCATCCCTATGATTTTATCTGGTCGTTTTGTGGCTTCAGAAATTTTAGTCAATGAAAGTGTTGATGTGTTTGATACGAAAATTGTATGAGGTGGGCAAATTTCGTCAAGTTTTTTAAAAATTGCTTTTTTGAGTTCAAAATCTTCATCAACTGCTTCAATTACAAGTTCACACTCTTTAACATCTTCAATATTTGTAGTCCATTCAATTCTGGATAAAATTGACTTTTTCTCGCTTTTTGTCATCGCCCATCTTTGAATCTCATAATCAAGCGTTTCCTCAAGTTTTTCCATCGCGTTGTTTAGAGAGCTATCATCTTTTTCAACAGCTATCACATCAAATCCAGCCTGTGCTATCGCTTGCACTATACCTCGCCCCATTACGCCAATTCCTATAACTGCAACATTTTTTATCCTTTGCGAATCTCCTAAACTTGGTTTAAATTCGCCGATTATTTCAGTTCCCAGAATATCTTTTGGCTCTTGTTTCATGTTTTTATCTGATTTTTATTTTCAGCGAATTTTTATAAAAGTTAATCAGAATTTAAAAGTTAGGCAAGAAAGCAAATTGTAAAATTTCCAAATCTTCAAGTTTCAACGCTTGATGTGGATTTATCTTCCAATGTTTGATTTTCTCTTAACGATTTTCAAATCTTGAAGTTGTGGGGCTTTAACCCTTATCTCAAGGTCAAATCCTCTTGCGTAACCGATCGGTCTCCATTCAAAGTTCGCTTCCCAACAATGTAGGTCTCTATAAATGCTTATGCTTGGAACTATGATTTCTTTGCGTATTGGATCGTAGCTTCCGCTTCCCATAACTCTCCAATTTTTTGTGATATCAAATCCGAACGAAAATCTCAAATTTGCTGATTTTACTGTCTGCGTTGGATTTGCTCTGCTTAGCGAAAAATCAAATCCAAAGGATACATTCCATCCGAATTCAAAACTTGGTTTGAAAGCATCATAGCCTCTGAAAAGTTCACTTCCAGTTTCTTCAATTCCTCGCATTCTATTTGTTTCTTCTTTTTTCCTTCCTGAGAAAGCAAAGGAGAAAGAGAGTGTGAAGTTTGTCATTCGTGCGATCTTTCCTTCGCGAATCAATGGTTCGGTGCTGTTGAATTTGTAAAAATCAAAAACGGAACTTGAAAAAATGTCAACTCCAGCGATCGTGGTTCGCGCGGTGATAAACAATGGTGAGAGTTTTTTATTCGGAGCGACGAAATTATATGAGAACGACAAATTTAAGTTCAAAAGTTGGTATTTTTTCGGTTGCCCAGCTGAATCTAACGAGGTTGTTTTCATTTCAAATATGTTTCCTATGCCAACATTTAATGACTGCGATTTACCTATCGGTGCGCCACCGAAAAGGGAGTTTTCAAAGTAGTCGTATTTTACAACATTGCCAGCTGAATCAACATAAGACCCATAGTTTTTCCAAAACGGACTTGAGAAATCAGGTTGATAAATAAGCGAAAAACTTGGCATCAGTGTGTGTCTAAATCCAGAGATTCCAAGAACTTCTGGTTGCCAAATGCCATAAACTTTTGTTGAAACGGAGATTCCAAAGTTAAAATATCTTGATTGGTAAAATCCTCTTTGAATTCGTGATTCAACTTTTTTTGTTTCTGGGTTATAAAATTTTATCGTTCGTCTATCATACCAGTTTTCGTTGTAAGTGAAAAACGGAGTTATGTTAAAGTATCTCACCGTTGGTGTGAAATTGATCCTTAAATTATGCGATATGCCATATCTAAACTGTCTCGTTCTTGCAGTGCTTCTTTGATTGACAAACCTTGATGAATATCCGAAGCTTAACTTCTCGTACCATTTTCCAGTTGCAAAAGCTGAACCATATGGAGTTCCACCGAATAAAAATACTTGTGGGAGTGAAAGGGAAATCTCAGGCAGTATCTCGTCAACGGTTCCGGTGTTAAGGTTTTGCACTCTTGAGGCGTTTATTGAGATTGATCCGTTTATTTCTTCAAGAGTTTTTGAATAGCTTACATTTGAAGTCAGCGTTTGTTGAAGCACATCTCTAACTGTCGTTCCAGTCGCACGAAAATAGTTGTTTGTTGAGATGTTTATGTTTGCGCTTATTCTTGAAGTTGGATCAATGGTTTGATTGTGTATTAAGTTAAGTCGCCATTCCTTGCTTGATGTCTTGTCTGGATCGCTTTCTTCGCCGCTGTAGAAATTAGCAAAAGCGAAACCTAATGCACCGTTAAATTTATATCTCAAAACATATCTAAAATCGCTTGAAACTTGCCATCCACCTCGTGTATACCAATCAAAAGTTGTTGTGAAATCAGTGTAATCACTCATTGCCCAGTAATAGCCGAACCTTTTGAAATAAAAACCTGCGTTATAGGTTTGCCCCCAAATTGGAGGTATAAATCCTGATCTTCTTCCTGATTTGCTTGGGAAGACTCCAAATGGCAGAGCAAAGACAGGGACATCGGCGATATACAAAACCACGGGGCGAGCTATAACCTTGTCATTTAAAATTATCTTCATTTCATGCCCTTCAATGCAATAGTGTGGTTCTTCTGCGTCGCAGGTTGTATATCTTCCCTTATAGACGAAAAGAACATCTTTTTCAACTTTTTTTATTTTATCTCCGTAATAAAATGCGTTTTCCATTTGGGTTGTCGCTTGCGTTATTCTCCCTTTCTGGGTTTTGAAATTATAAGCTAACCTGAATCCATGATATTCCTCAGGTCCATCGTTTAAGATTGGAAGCCCTTTGAAATTATTTCCAGTTGAATCGGGTATGCCGAAGGCCTCAAGCAATGCGCTATCAAGATTCATGCTCACAACAGCTGATCTTAACCTCATCGTTTTGTATTTTATATCTGCCCCCCCGAAAAGAAACATTTCTCTATTTTCAACATTGTAGATTGCCGAATCTGTTGCGGTGTAAACGACAATGGTATCTATATCGCTTTTTCTAACTTTTGCCGTATCGTTTTGGTCTTGCGCGGTTAGAAGTGTAGATAAAATTATAAGTGCGATTATTTCAAATTTTAACCTCTTCACACTTCGTTATGTCAGGTTTAATTGAGATTAAATTAAATAAAAAAGCCGTCCGCGTTCCTTCGGAAAGGACGGGACGGCTGCAAGCTGGAGGTTGATTAAGTTTAGTTTTGTTTTTGTTGAGCGCCCTGAGACCTCTGCCCAGGGACACTTTCTTTACCATAATTTGATTCAATGAAAACACGTTCCTCACCTTCGGCTTCAACTCCAACTGAAGTGACAGGCGCTTTGAGTTGTGCTTCATCTGATGGAATCGGATGTTTATCAAGAAATTCCTTGACAAGTCGCTCTGACTTATCTTTGAAGTATTCCGAAACCGAAAGAATTATCTTTTGTCTTTCCTTGTCAAATTCAATTACTTTCAAAGGTAAGGTTTCACCTTCTTTAAACACTGCGTGAATGTTCTTTATCTGTGCTTGTCCAGGCATCAGGTGTGAAATCGGGACAAACGCATCTACTCCATCGGGGAGTTCAACTATCACACCTCTTTCAATAATTCTCACTATTTTACCTTGTGTCTCTGTTCCGACTTTATAAATCTGTTCAAATTTATCCCATGGATTTGGATAAATTTGCTTATGACCGAGCGTTACTCTTCTTTGTTCTTTGTCTATTCCAAGTATTATAACTTCTATTTCCTGATCCTTCTTAACAACTTCGGCGGGATGACGAATCTTTTTGGTCCAAGATAGATCTGAGATATGGATTAAACCGTCAATTCCGGGTTCTAGCTCAACGAATACACCGAAATTCGTAATGTTTCTAACTATACCTTTGCGTTTTGAACCGACGGGATACTTTTCCTCAACTTTTTCCCATGGGTCTGGTTCAAGTCGTTTCATGCTAAGCGAGAGTTTTCTGCCTTCTTTATCAAGATGCAAAATCACAGCATCTACTATTTGACCCATTGTTACAAACTGTGAGGGGTGCTTTATATGTTGCGTCCAGCTCATTTCTGAAATGTGAATTAGTCCTTCAATGCCTTTTTCAATTTCAATAAATGCGCCGTAATCTGTTATAGCAACGACCTTTCCAGTAACTTTCTGACCAACCTTATATTTTTGGTCAATGTTTTCCCAAGGATGTGGTTGAAGTTGCTTAATTCCAAGAGAAACGCGTTTTACCTTTTCGCCTGTTGGAAGTGTCACTTCATCAACTCGCGTCACGACCATTTCAAGCTCTTGGTCAAGCTGTACAACCTCTGAAGGATGATTTACTCTTCCCCATGATAGGTCTGTTATATGAATTAATCCATCAATTCCATCCATATCAACGAACACACCGAAATCAACGATCGCTTTGACAGTTCCTCTGACTCTATCGCCAACTTTGACGGTTTCAAAGAATTTACGCTTGCGTTCTTCAAGCTCTTTCTCAACGAGAGCTTTTCTACTTACGACGACATTTTCAGCAGCTTGATTAATTTTAACAACTTTACACTCAATTTCTTTTCCAACCCAGGCGTCGTAATCTCTTATTGGCTTTATATCAACCTGTGAACCTGGCAAGAAAGCAAGCAATCCATCAATATCAACAACAAACCCTCCTTTGATTCGTTTTATAATCAATCCTTTTAAAATCTCATCTTTCGCAAATGCTTCATTTACTCTTTTCCAAACCTTTAGGAAGTGAGCTCGCTTGTGGGAAACAACTATTTGTCCTTCTTTATCTTCTACTTTTTCAATGCTGACCTCAACTTTGTCTCCAACCTTTAAAGATTCAGGATTTCTGAACTCATTTAATGGAACAATTCCGGGGGATTTAAATCCGATATCAATTACAACTTCGCCTCTTTCTCGGTCAATCTCAATTACTTCTCCCTCAAGAATATCTCCTTCTACGACTTTGCTTAACGATTGCTCATATAACTTTAAGAGTTTCTTCTGTTCTTCCTCGTCGTAACCGCCCTCGTTGTAAATCTTGATCTTATCACCTTTTCTTTTCTTTAAATATGACGCTACAGTTTCGTGTTCATCGCCCATCAAGTGTTGCACTGTGCCTTCCTGTTTTGACTGTTGATTTAAATTTTCAAGAATTTCTGCCATTAACTCTCTACCTCCTATAATTTTGATTTTTTTCACCTGTGCGGAAGTTAACGCCAAAAGCCATCAAAAACTCGTTAACTCCACACAGGTAGGTTTAACAATTCTTTTCATGATGGCTTTTGAAAACTCATATTTTGCCCGTTGCACAATCTCTCAATTTCTTTTTTAACTTCCTCCATTAGCCATTGTGGGGTTGAGGTTGCCCCTGTGACACCAACGACCTCACAATCTTTAAACCATTCAAGATTCAGTTCCTTAGGCATCTCTATGAAGTAAGTTCGCGGGTTTTCAGATTTACAGATTTCAAAGAGAACTTTTCCATTTGAGCTATTTTTACCAGCGACAAAGATCACGACATCAACACTTCTTGCAAACTCTTTTAATTTATCATCTCTGTTTGAAACTTGTCTGCATATCGTATCTTTTGCGACAAATTCAACCGCTTCGTCTTCTGGTTTTACCACGATTAATTCTTCAACTCTTTTCTCTATTTCTTCCTTTATCTTGTAAAATAAATCTTTTGACATCGTCGTCTGCGAGAACAAAACGACTTTACCTTTTAAAGGAATTTTCTCAATTTCTTCAAGCGATTTTATAACGATTGCATCTCCATTGCACTGTCCAACTAAACCGATAACTTCCGGATGCTCTTTTTTGCCAAAAATTACAATCCGATATCCCTCTAAATAGAATTTTCTTATCCTGGTTTGAAGTTTGGTCACGACTGGACATGTTGCATCAACGATTTCAATTCCATATTTTTGAGCCATTTCATATGTTGACGGTGGTTCTCCGTGTGCACGGATTAACACTTTTGCATCTTTCACATTTGCAAGTTCATCGTGGTTTATCGGTATGAGTCCTTTTTGTTTTAATCTTTCAACTTCAACAGGGTTGTGAATTATTTCGCCAAGCGAATAAAGCTTGCCAGAGGCGTTGAGTTCTTTCTCAGCTATTTCAATAGCTCTTACAACGCCCCAGCAAAATCCAGCGTTTTTATCTATGATAACTTGCATTGCTCTCCTCGTTTGAATTTTGGTTTATTAGTTCATATGCCTTTTTTAAAACAAAATCAACTTGCTCATCAATTGTTAAGTTCGTCGTATCTATCTCAATTGCATCATCTGCTTTTTTCAATGGACCGACCTCACGGCTTGAGTCAAATTTATCTCTTTCTTCAATTTCGTATATCAATTTTTCAAGATCTATTTTAAAACCTTGTGCTTCCAATTCTTTTTGTCTTCTTCTCGCTCTTTCTTTTATATCCGCTGTCATAAAAATTTTTAAATGAGCATTTGGGAAAACCACAGTGCCGATATCTCGCCCGTCCATTACAACTCCGCCGTCTTTCCCAAGTTCTTGCTGTTTTTTAACCATCGCTTCTCTGACTTTTGGATGAGCGCTAACAATACTAACAAATGATGTAACTTCTGGAGTTCTTATTTTTTCGGTTACATCGTTTCCATCAAGCATGACTTTCAAGTTTCCGTTTTCGTAAAGAAGTTCAATTCTCGTGTTTTCAGCAAGTTGCGCAACTGATTTTTCATCGTTCGGGTCAATTCCAGAGTTAATAACTTTGAGAGTGAGAGCCCGATACATTGCACCTGTGTCAATGTAAATATATCCGAGTTTTTGAGCAACAAGCCGAGCAGTTGTGCTTTTGCCCGAGCCTGCAGGACCGTCAATAGCTATTATAATCCTTTTCATTCCCTTGTGAATTCCAAGAGCGTTGTCTTTCATAGCGTTTAAATATAAGAAATAAGGCAAAAATAAACAAACTCTTTCATGCAGGTGTCGCAAAATTATCCAGTCCTCGGAACGACTAAATTTTTGCACTTTGAGAGATGGGGGCTTTTGAAATTAATTTTGAGACCTGAGCCTTTCACGAAAGGTATGAATTTGTAAAAATTTGATTTTATCTTAAAAATTTTTTATATTTGAAACTGCCTCATTAAGAGGTAGTGCACCACTAGCTCAACATGGTAGAGCAGCGGACTCTTAATCCGTTGGTTCGGGGTTCGAGTCCCCGGTGGTGCACGAGTATTTTGCTTTCCAAAGTTTGTTAAAATGAAATTTTTTTATTATCTTTTGCTCTCGTAAAAATAAAATGAGGTAAAAAGTTTTGCCGACAATCAATCAATTAATTCGGTACGGCCGAGAAAAAGTTAAATGGAAAAGCAAATCCCCGGCTTTGCAGGGTTGTCCGCAAAAGAGAGGAGTTTGTGTCAGGGTTTACACGACAACCCCTAAGAAACCGAATTCAGCGTTAAGGAAGGTTGCTAAAGTAAGGCTTACAAATGGAGTTGAGGTCATCGCCTATATTCCTGGTGAAGGACATAACCTTCAAGAGCACTCTATTGTTTTGGTTCGTGGTGGAAGAGTTAAGGATTTACCAGGAGTAAGATATCATATAATTCGTGGTGCACTTGATACTGCCGGGGTTGAAGGCAGAAAGCAGGGTCGTTCAAAATACGGAGCAAAAAGGCCGAAAGAACAACAACAAAAATGATATAAGAGTTTTATGAGAAGAAGAAGAGCTGAACCAAGGCAAATAGCGCCAGATCCAAAATATAATGATATCCTTGTAGCGAAGTTAATCAATAAGGTTATGAAGGATGGTAAGAAGAATATAGCAAGGAAGATTGTTTATAATGCTTTTGAAATAATAAGACAGAGAACGGGACAGGAACCGCTTGAGGTTTTTAGGAAAGCTGTTGAAAATGTAAAACCAATCCTTGAGGTAAGACCACGAAGAGTTGGTGGAGCAACTTATCAGGTTCCAATAGAGGTGAGACCTGAAAGAAGTATTTCATTAGCATTAAGATGGATTGTTCAATACGCACGTGAGAGAAAAGGGAAGCCGATGATGGTTAGGCTTGCTGAGGAATTGATGGCTGCTGCGAGAAATGAAGGAATGGCCGTGAAAAAGCGTGAAGATACGCATAAAATGGCTGAAGCAAATAAAGCTTTTGCTCACTTTAGATGGTAATTTTAAAAATAAAATTTCTGAGGTGTTAAGATTAGAGATATGCCAAGGGAGTATCCGTTAGAGAAGACGAGAAATATCGGAATAATGGCCCATATAGATGCTGGAAAGACAACAACGACCGAGCGAATTTTGTATTATACAGGTAAGATTCACAGGATGGGCGAAGTTCATGAAGGTTCTGCGACAATGGACTTTTTGCCTCAAGAAAGAGAGCGTGGTATAACGATTACGAGCGCTGCAACTACTTGCTTTTGGAGAGGACATAGAATTAATATCATAGATACGCCTGGACATGTTGATTTCACGGTTGAGGTGGAAAGATCTTTGCGTGTTCTTGATGGAGCAATTGCGTTGTTCTGTGCGGTTGGTGGTGTTGAACCGCAATCAGAAACAGTGTGGAGGCAAGCTAATAAGTATCGTGTTCCAAGAATTGCTTTCATTAATAAAATGGATAGAGTCGGTGCTGATTTCTTTAATGTCGTTAATATGATTCGTGAGCGTCTTGGTGCAAATCCGGTTCCAATCCAATTGCCTATGGGTCAAGGTGAATTGTTTACTGGGATAATAGATCTTGTTAAGATGAAATCGGTGGTTTATAAGGAAGAAACGCTTGGCGCAACTTGGGAGGAATTTGATATACCAAGGGAATTGATGGACATGGCTGTTGAATATAGAACTAAAATGCTTGAAGCGGTTTCTGAGTTTGATGATACCTTGCTTGTCAAGTATCTTGATGGTGAGGAGATAAGCGAGGAAGAAATTAAATCCGCCATAAGAAAGGCAACCCTTGAATTTAAGATGGTGCCTGTTCTTTGTGGTTCTGCTTTTAAGAACAAGGGAATTCAGCGTTTGCTTGATGCTGTTGTTGATTATTTACCTTCACCGCTTGATATAAATCATGGTGAAGTGATTGGTCATCATCCGTTCAAGGATGATAGAGTTGTTAGGCTTGTTTCTGATGATGAGAAATTTACAGCGCTTGCATTTAAGATAATGACTGATCCTTATGTTGGTAAATTAACATTTATAAGGGTTTATTCTGGGACATTGAAAGCAGGCTCGTATGTTTATAACTCAACTCAAGGTAAAAAGGAAAGAGTTGGGAGAATTTTAAGAATGCATGCGAATCATCGTGAAGATGTTGAAGAAGCCTATGCGGGTGATATAGTTGCAGTTGTTGGTCTAAAGTTTACAAAGACGGGAGATACGCTTTGTTCCGAAGATGATCCGATTTTGCTTGAAAAAATGGATTTCCCAGAGCCAGTTATATCGGTTGCGATTGAGCCAAAGACAAAAGCAGATCAAGATAAACTTGGCGAAGCACTTGCAAAACTTATGGATGAAGATCCGACCTTCAGAGTGACAGTTGATGAGGAAACCGGGCAAACTTTAATAAGTGGGATGGGTGAATTACATTTGGAGATTATCGTTGATAGATTAAAGCGTGAGTTTAGAGTTGAGGCGAATATCGGTAAACCTCAAGTTGCATATAAAGAGACGATAAGAAAGAAAGCAAGAGCGGAAGGGAAATTCATTCGTCAGACAGGTGGACGTGGACAATATGGACATGTTTGGATAGAAATTGAACCTAATCGTGGTAAGGGTTATGAGTTTATAGATGCAATCGTTGGTGGTGTCGTGCCAAAGGAATATATTCCAGCTGTTGATCAAGGAATAAGAGAAGCGATGCAGAATGGGATAATTGCTGGTTATCCAGTTGTTGATGTCAAGGTGACGCTTTTTGATGGTTCTTATCATGAGGTTGATTCATCTGATCTTGCTTTCAAAATAGCTGCTTCAATTGCGTTTAAAGAAGCGACGAAACAAGCTGATCCTGTTCTCCTTGAGCCAATTATGGAAGTTGAGGTTGTTACTCCTGAAGAATATCTTGGTGATGTAATAGGTGATTTGAATTCAAGGCGCGGTAGAATTGAGGGTATAAACATGCGAAAAGATGGGCAAGTTATAAAAGCTCTTGTTCCACTTGCCGAAATGTTCGGTTATGCGACAAGGCTTAGATCAATTACTCAAGGACGAGCGATTTATACAATGCAGTTCCATCATTACGAGGAAGTTCCACAGCAAATTGCTGATATGATAATTGAAAAAGTTCGTGGAAAACCTAAAGAAACACTTGTTTAAAAATTAAAAAATTAAGGAGAATTAGGTTATGGCGAAAGAAAAATTCGTAAGAGACAAACCCCATGTCAATGTTGGAACAATTGGTCATATTGACCACGGAAAAACAACATTGACAGCTGCTATAACTTATGCGCTTGCAAAGAAGGGTCTTGCACAGCCAAGACCATTTGAGTCAATTGACAATGCTCCTGAGGAGAGAGCCCGTGGTATTACGATCGCAGTTTCACATGTTGAGTATTCAACTGAAAAAAGACATTATGCACATGTTGATTGCCCAGGACACGCAGACTACATAAAGAACATGATTACTGGTGCAGCGCAGATGGACGGTGCAATTCTTGTTGTTGCAGCAAATGACGGAGTTATGCCACAGACAAGAGAGCATGTCCTTTTGGCAAGGCAGGTTAATGTTCCATACATTGTTGTGTTCATGAATAAAGTTGATATGGTTGATGATCCAGAACTTCTTGATCTTGTTGAGCTTGAAGTTAGAGATCTTTTGAAGAAATATGAATTCCCTGGCGATGAAGTTCCAGTTATTAGAGGTAGTGCTTTGAAGGCGCTTGAAGCTGGAATGAAACCGGAAACAACACCTGATCATCCAGATTTACAGCCAATTTATCAACTGCTTGATGCGATTGATACCTATATTCCAATACCACAGCGCGATATTGACAAACCATTCCTTATGCCTGTTGAAGATGTTTTCTCAATCACTGGGCGTGGAACTGTAGGAACCGGTCGTGTTGAGAGAGGTAGAGTGAAACTTGGAGATGAAGTTGAGATAGTCGGACTTGGTCAGCATAAGAAGACAGTTGTTACAGGTATTGAAATGTTCCGCAAGGAACTTGATGAAGCAATTGCAGGTGATAATGTTGGATTACTTCTTCGTGGTGTTGAAAAGGATGAGCTTGAGCGTGGTATGGTTATAGCAGCACCTGGAACAATAACTCCGCATACTAAGTTTGAAGCTGAGGTTTATATTCTCTCCAAAGAGGAAGGTGGACGCCATACTCCGTTTTACAAGGGTTATAGACCTCAATTCTACTTTAGAACAACCGATGTCACTGGAACTATAGTTGGTTTACCAGAAGGTCAAGAGATGGTTATGCCGGGTGATAATGTTAGATTGACGATTGAGCTGATCGCACCTGTCGCTATGGAGGAAGGATTGAGGTTCGCTATTCGTGAAGGTGGTAAAACAGTTGGCGCAGGAGTAGTTACCAAGATACTTGAATAAAAACAGGTCTATCTAAAATGGCTCAACAAAGAAGAATCAGGATCAAATTAAAGTCATACGATCATCGCTTAATTGATAAGTCAGCTGATAGAATTGTAAGAGCAGTGAAACAAACGGGCGCTGTTGTCTCGGGGCCTATACCCCTGCCGACAAAGCGCTCGGTTTTTACTGTTTTAAGATCACCGCATGTTGATAAAAAATCCCGCGAGCAGTTTGAGATAAGAACTCATAAGAGATTGATTGATATCTTGAATTGGAACGCGAAAACTATGGATGTTTTGACGAAAATTGATCTACCAGCAGGAGTAGAAGTAGAGATCAAGACATAAAAATTTAAATCAGATTTTGAATATGACTGGATTGATAGGAAAAAAACTTGGAATGACCACAATTTTTGGTGAAAATGGTGTTGCTATACCGTGCACCGTCCTTGAAGTTGGACCTTGCTATGTTGTTCAAGTGAAAACCAAAGAGCAAGATGGTTACGAAGCGCTACAGCTTGGTTTTGGAATAAAAAAGGAGAAGAGAACGCCTAAGCCATTGCAAGGACATTTCAAGAAGGCAAATGTTCCTAATCTAAGAGTGTTAAAGGAGTTTAAAGGCTTTGACATAAGTAAATATAAACCAGGTGATCAGATAAGAGTTGAAGATGTTTTTGCTGTCGGTGATCTTGTTAAAGTAACAGGAAGATCAAAAGGTAAAGGTTTTCAAGGAGTTGTGAAAAGGCACGGATTTGGCGGTGGTCCCAAGACGCACGGGCAAAGTGACAGGCATAGGGCACCTGGTTCAGTTGGTTCAAGCTCATTCCCATCTCATACATTTAAAGGTCAACGAATGGCTGGGCATATGGGTGATGAACAAGTTACAGTGAGAAATCTTGAAGTCGTAGAAGTAATTCCCGATGCAAACTTGCTCGTTGTAAAAGGTTCTGTGCCTGGAGCAAAAAATAGCTATGTTAAGATAACTAAGGTGTCTTGAATTTGATGTTTTTGAAATCAATGTGAGCGAGTTGAAAGGCTTATAAATTAAACTCAAAAAATTAACTGGAAGTCAAGATGAAGCTTGAGGTTTATAAAATTGACGGAACGAAGTCGGGTGAGTATGTTGAATTAAAGCCCGAAATTTTTGAGATCAAGCCGAATGATCACGCAATTTATCTTGCTGTTAAAGCTTATCTTGCAAATCAAAGGCAAGGAACTCATAAAACCAAGACGCGTGGAGAAGTAAGAGGTGGTGGTAGAAAACCTTGGCCACAAAAGCATACTGGAAGAGCGAGAGCAGGTTCTATAAGATCGCCGCTTTGGGTTGGTGGTGGAACTGTCTTCGGTCCAGTGCCGAGAGATTATAGTCTTGATTTACCTAAAAAGGTTAAACAGCTTGCAAGGAAATCCGCTTTATCTTACAAGCTCAAAGATGAGCAAATAATTGTTGTTGAGGATTTTACATTTGAACAACCTAAAACGAAAAAAATGGTAGAAATCCTAAAAGCGTTCAATCTTCTGAACAAAAAAGTTTTGCTTTTGACAGCAAATACGGACTTGAATGTTTACAAATCTGGAAGAAATATCCCAGGGCTTAACATTTTAGAGGCATATAAAGCGTCAACATATGATATCTTGAATAACCAAATGATCTTGATCCAAAAAAGCGCAGTTGAAGTTTTGCAAAATACTTTTACTGAATGAAAAATTAAGGTTTACCAAAAAAGATGCCAAGTATTTTAATTAGACCAATAGTTACGGAGAAATCAACGATCTTGCGAGATAAGAATCAGTATGTTTTTGAGGTCGCTATGAAAGCAAACAAGATTGAGATAAAGAAAGAGATTGAAACAAGATTTAATGTTAAGGTGAAAAAAGTTAGGACGATGATTGTCAAAGGCAAAAGGAAGTTTATGTTAACAAGGCGTGGTAGATTTGAAGGAAAGCGGCGTGATTGGAAAAAAGCTATTGTCGTCCTTGAACCTGGTTATAAGATTGATATTTTTGAGAACATTTAAAAATTTTTTGAGGGAGTGATAAAATGCCTGTAAAGACATATAAACCTATAACGCCCGGAAGAAGGTTTTACACTGTTTCAGATTTTTCAGACATAACGAAGACAGAGCCCGAGAAATCGCTCGTTGTCCCGTTAAAAAAGCACGCTGGCAGAAATAATCAAGGGCGAATCACTGTAAGGCACCGTGGTGGCGGTCATAAAAGAATGTATAGAATTATTGATTTTAAACGTGATAAAATTGGTATTCCTGCAAAGGTTGCTGCAATAGAATACGATCCCAACAGAAGTGCAAGGATAGCGCTTTTGCATTATGTTGATGGTGAGAAAAGATATATTATTGCTCCAGATGGACTGAAAGTTGGTGATATGGTTATGTCAGGTCCGGATGCTGAAATAAAAGTTGGAAACGCGTTGCCATTGAGAAATATACCTGTTGGTGAGTTTGTTCACAATATTGAACTTCGTCCTGGAAAGGGAGGTCAAATTGCAAGAAGTGCAGGTGCATATGCACAGGTTATGGCCAAAGAAGGAAACTTTGCTCTTTTGCGTCTTCCGTCAGGTGAGTTGAGAAAGATTCACTTGAGCTGCTATGCAACAATTGGAATAGTGAGCAATCTTGATCACGAAAACATTACGATCGGTAAAGCCGGAAGAGCACGATGGTTGGGAAGAAGACCTTATGTTCGTGGCGTTGCGATGAACCCAGTGGATCATCCACATGGTGGTGGTGAAGGTAAGGCTCCGCAAGGTAATCCTCATCCTGTTTCGCCGTGGGGCTGGCATACGAAAGGTAAGAAGACGCGAAAGAAAAACAAAGCATCAGATAAATACATAGTCGCAAGAAGAAAGAAAAAATAAAAACTTAAATCTGATATGGCTCGTTCGCTTAAAAAAGGTCCGTATGTGGATCCGAAGTTATTAAAGAAAGTTCAAGAAATGTTGAAAACAGGACAGAAAAAAGTTATAAAGACCTGGGCTCGTGATTGCACTATAATTCCTGATTTCGTTGGCTTTACATTTGCGGTTCACAATGGAAAGCAGTTTATCCCGATTTATATAACTGAAAATATGGTTGGTCATAAACTTGGTGAGTTTGCTCCGACGAGAACCTTTAGAGGTCATCCTGGAACGAAAGCTGAAAAAGCAAGTAAAATGAAAAAGTAAATAAAGTTTGGATACTGAAATGGAAGCTAAAGCAATTGCAAGGTATATACCATCCTCGCCGAGGAAGATGAGAGTCGTGATTGATTTAATAAGAGGAAAATCAGTTGATGAAGCACTTAACATTTTACATTATACTCCGAAGCGAGCAGCAAAAATCGCTGAGAAAGTTTTAAGGTCAGCAGTTGCTAACTTTATGAACAAAGAAACGGAAAGAAGAATTGATATATCGGAACTTTATGTCAAAGAAGCATATGTTGATCCGGGACCGATGTTAAAGCGAGTCCTGCCTGCCCCATTTGGCAGGGCTTATATCATAAGGAGAAGAAGCAATCATTTAACTATTGTAGTTGCTGAAAAATCAGAAAAAGAAAAAAATAAATCAAAAACAAAGTAGCACGGTGGAGGCGTCTTGGGACAGAAAACAAATCCAATAGGTTTTAGGCTCGGAATAATAAAAGATTGGGACGCGCACTGGTATGATGATAAAAACTTCGCAGAGAAGCTGCGTGAGGATTTGATGATCCGTGATTATATCCGAAGCCGTCTTAAAAGAAGCGGTGTTTCAAGAATAATGATTGATAGAAAAACGAAACAGATTGAAATCAAAATTTATACTTCTCGTCCCGGAGTAGTCATCGGAAAAGGTGGCAAAGATATTGAATTGTTGCAAGAGGAATTGAAGAGATTGACAGGTAAAGATGTCAGAATTGAGGTTATTGAAATTAAGCGTCCCGAGCTTGATGCTTATCTTGTAGCAGAATCAATAGCAACACAGATTGAAAACAGGGTTTCTTACAGAAGGGCAATGAAAGCAGCTGTAACATCTGCAATGAGGATGGGAGCTCAAGGAATTAAAGTTATGTGCTCGGGAAGATTGGCAGGAGCTGAAATAGCAAGAAGTGAATGGTATCTTGAAGGTAGGGTTCCGCTTCATACAATAAGAGCGGATATTGATTTCGCTATAGCAGAAGCTCTGACAATTTACGGAAAAATAGGTGTTAAAGTTTGGATCTTTAAAGGTGAAGTTTTAGGAAGGAAACCACAACTTCGTTAAAAAATAATCTTGAGGTTTTGAGCTATGTTAATGCCAAGTAGAACGAAATACAGAAAACAACAGCGCGGTCGTTTGAAAGGTAAATCGTATCGTGCATCTACGCTTGCATTTGGAGATTATGGTTTAAAAGCACTTGAGCCAGCGTGGATAACAAACAAGCAAATAGAAGCAGCACGTGTTGCAATTTCAAGGACTTTGAAAAGAGGTGGAAAAATTTGGATAAGGATTTTCCCTGATAAGCCATATACAAAGAAACCAGCTGAGACACGAATGGGTAAAGGAAAAGGTAATGTGGAAGGTTGGGTCGCTGTTGTTAAACCTGGTAGGATAATGTTTGAGGTTGGTGGTGTGAGCCGAGATGTTGCCGAAGAAGCTCTAAAGCTTGCAGCGGACAAATTACCTATAAAGACGAAATTCGTTGCAAGAGTTGAAGCAGGTGGCTAAAATTTTTTAAATAAAAATCTTTGTTGGAAATGAAACCTAATGAAATAAGACAGCTTTCGGACGAGGAAATAAAGCAAAGAATAAGAGAGCTTGAAGAGGAACTTCTCAATTTGAGGTTTCAAAAAGCTTTAGGTCAGCTTGAGAAACCACACAGGTTTAAAATGATTCGCAAGGACATAGCGAGGATGAAAACAATTTTAAGAGAAAGAGAACTTCAAAGAGAAAAAATAAAAGAAGGTAAAGTTGCCTGATGAGTGAGGAAAGAATCCAGGAGCAAGAAAAAGTTCAACAAAGCCAAGAAGGAGAACAAATTCAATCTGAAAAACCTAAACGACCTCAAAGGAAGGTTAGGATCGGAAGAGTTGTTAGCAACAAGATGAATAAAACTATTGTAGTTGCTATTGAGCGAAAGGTTATGCATCCAATTTACAAGAAAGTTTATGTGAGAACCACCAAAGTTATGGCTCATGATGAAAATAATGAGTGTAATATCGGCGATATTGTAAAAATCATGGAAACAAGACCGTTAAGCAGGCATAAAAGGTGGCGTCTTGTTGAAATAATAGAAAGAGCAAAATAAATACCACAAAGTGCCATGATAAGAAGAGAAACTGATCTTGTAGTTGCGGATAATTCAGGTGCTAAAAAAGTTCGTTGTATAGGTATCATAGGGCAACATCAAAGGTTAACAGCAACTGTTGGAGATATCATTGTCGTCTCAATAAAGAGCGCAATCCCAGGCGCACCTGTTAAAAAGGGTGAGGTTTCGCGCGCTGTTGTCGTCAGAACCAAGAAAGAGATAAGACGTAAAGATGGATCATATGTAAGATTTGATGAGAACGCTGTCGTCTTGCTTGATAAATATGGTGAGCCAAGAGGGACGAGAATTTTCGGACCTGTTGCTAGGGAATTGCGTGAAAAACAGTTTATGAAAATAATATCACTTGCACCAGAGGTAATTTAAATTAAACACTGATGAAGAATGAACATTAAGAAAAACGACACAGTTCTGGTAATCGCCGGAAATTATAAAGGCAAAATAGGAAAAGTTCTTAAAGTTCTTCGTGAGAAAGAAAGAGTTCTCGTTGAAGGAGTTAACATTGTTAAGAAACATGTTCGCAAATCCCCAAAGTATCCGCAAGGTGGAATAATTGAAATGGAAGCACCGATCCATGTTTCAAATGTCATGCTCGTTTGTCCAAAGTGTGGCAAAGCAACTCGTGTCGGGCATACGACTCTCGTCTCAGCTGATGGAAAAAGAAGCAAGATGAGAGTTTGCAAAAAATGTGGTGAAATGTTCTAATTAAAAAATCAGGTAAGCTAAAATGGCAAAGGAAAAAAAGCAGAAAAAACAGCAAGAAATCCAAGAGATTGAAGAAACGCACGAGAAAGTAGTTCCGAGATTGAAAAAACTTTATCAGGAAGTTATAATCCCGGAGATGATGAAAAAGTTTGGCTATAAAAATGTAATGCAAGTGCCACGACTTGTTAAGATCGTCGTAAATATGGGCGTTGGGCAAGCAACGCAAGAGCCTAAACTCCTTGAAATGGCTATGAAAGAACTTGCAAAAATTACCGGTCAGCAACCTGTTATAAGGCGAGCGAAAAAATCAATTTCAAACTTCAAGTTAAGAGCTGGGATGGCGATCGGATGCAAAGTTACATTAAGAAGAGAACGAATGTATGAGTTCCTTGATAGATTGATAAATGCAGCGATCCCAAGAATTAGGGACTTCAGAGGTCTGTCTGATAAATCGTTTGATGGGCGAGGGAATTATACGCTTGGAATCAAAGAGCACATAATTTTCCCTGAAATAAATGTTGATGAGGTTGAAAGAATTTTTGGTATGGATATCACCATAGTAACAACTGCGAAAACCGATGAAGAAGCTTATGAGCTGTTGAGATTATTTGGAATGCCGTTTAGAAAGCGCGAAGTCGTTGTAGAAGAAAAAGCAGTAGCGTAAAAACAAATTTTAGGAATTAAAACTTGGCACGAAAAGCATCAATCCAAAAAGCTCTAAGAGAGCCAAAGTACAAAGTTAGAAAGAGAAATCGTTGTTCAATATGTGGTAGACCAAGAGGATATTATAGAAAGTTTGGAATTTGTAGAATTTGCTTCAGAAAACTTGCGCTTGAAGGTAAAATCCCTGGTGTAAGAAAGGCAAGCTGGTAAAAATTAAATTTAGAGGAAAAGAATAAACTATGATGACCGATCCAATTGCAGATTTCTTAACAAGAATAAGAAACGCAGTTAGGGCAAGACATAAAGTAGTTGAAGCGCCTTCTTCAAAACTTAAAAGAGCAATCGCTCAAATTTTGCTTGAACAGAAATTTATAAAAGGATATGAAGTTATTGAGGACGGGAAGCAAGGGATTTTGAGAATTTATCTCAAGTATACTGAAGATGGTGAACCTGCTATTACGAACCTTGTTCGCGTTAGCAAACCTGGACGCAGAATTTATGTCGGAGTTGATGAGATACCAAGAGTTTTAAATGGACTTGGAATTGCGATTTTGACTACACCGAAAGGAGTTATGACCGACCGTCGTGCGAGAAAGGAAAGAGTTGGTGGAGAAGTTATCTGCTATGTATGGTAAAAGATACTTCAACACAAGAGATGCCGTTTCTTAAATAAAATAACGAGAAAAAAATTTTTGAGAGGAAATGTCAAGAATTGGAAAAAAGCCAATACCTATTCCAAAAGGTGTAAAAGTTGAGAAATTAAACGGAGTTTTAAAAGTATCAGGTCCAAAGGGTGAACTTACCGCTCAAGTTCATCCGAGAATAGAAATTGAAGTAGCACAAGATCAAGTTCTCGTAAAGAGAAAAAGTGACTCAAGAACAGACAAAGCATTGCATGGATTGTGGAGGGCTTTGATTAACAATATGGTGATAGGAGTTTCTCAGGGTTATATGAAGAAGCTTGAGATCGTTGGGATTGGATATAGGGCTGAGTTAAAAGGCAAGGCGCTTGTCCTTTATCTTGGTTATTCTCATCCGATAATTTTTATTCCTCCAGATGGTATTAAAATAGAAGTTCCTCAGCCAACGAACATTATAGTAAGTGGTATTGATAAAGCTCTTGTCGGTCAGGTTGCTGCGAAGATTCGCTCTTTTAGACCACCTGAACCATACAAGGGCAAAGGCATTCGCTATGAAGGTGAAGTTATAAGAATGAAAGCTGGAAAAGCAGCAGGTAAATAATGGAACGAGGCGGGCTCAAAATTATGAGCGTAACCTCGTTCGGAATTCAAAATAAAATTGGTTAAATTTAATTATGATAAAGCGAGAATTTAGAAAGAAAAAATTACGAAGGGAAAAGATACGAAAGCGCGTAAGATCAAGGATTTTTGGAACACCTGAAAGACCAAGATTGTCGGTTTATAGAAGCTTGAAACATATTTACGCTCAGATAATTGATGACACCAAAGGTCATACGCTTGTGGCGATGTCAAGCTTATCAAAAGAGATAGCAGATCAAGTTAAAAACGCAAAAACAAAAACAGAAGTTAGTAAAATTGTTGGGCTCGCACTTGCAAAGAAAGCACTTGAGAAAGGGATAACGAAAGTTGTATTTGATAGAAACGGTTATAAATATCACGGGAGAGTAAAAGCCCTTGCAGAAGCAGCTCGCGAAGGAGGTTTAGTTTTCTAAAGTTAAAAACAAAATCTTTTATGGTAAATTGCCGAAGATAAAGAAAGTAAAACCCGCGGAAATTGAAGGTTTAAAAGAAAAACTTGTAATGATTAACCGAACTGCGAAAGTTGTTAAAGGTGGTAAAAGAATTCGTTTCAATGCTATCGTTGTAGTTGGAGATAAAAATGGTCATGTTGGAGTTGGGCTTGGCAAAGGTCGTGAAGTTACCGATGCGATACAAAAGGCAAGTGAAAACGCAAAGAAAAATATCGTTGAAGTTCCAATCGTAAACGGGACCGTGCCACATGAGGTTGTCGCTAAGTTTGGAGCCTCAAAGGTTTTAGTTAAGCCAGCTGCGCCTGGAACTGGTATAATTGCAGGTGGAGCAGTTAGAGCAGTGCTTGAGCTTGCAGGAGTCCAAAATGTCCTTACAAAATGCTTTGGTTCAACCAATCCACATAATACTGTTAAGGCAACTTTGAAAGCTTTAACAAGCATGATTGATGCCAAAACTATGGCGCGAAAGCGTGGAATGACATTGAAAGAATTATTTGAATCTGATTCACTTGTAAAAATTTAATTGTGAATTTGAAAATGGCAAAAAAACTTAAAATCACTCAGGTAAGAAGCATAATTGGAACGCCGGAGAAACAACGCAGGACGATAAAAGCACTTGGCTTGGGAAAGCCTCATAAAACTGTAATTCACTATGATTCACCAGTAATTCGTGGAATGATAAATAAAGTTAAACATCTCGTGGTTGTAGAGGAAATAGAAGATGGAGGTGAAAATGCCTAATATATTAAGCAATCTAAAGCCAGCTCCTGGTTCAAGAAAGAAGGAAAAAAGAATCGGAAGAGGACAGGGTTCAGGGCATGGTGGAACCTCAACGCGTGGTCATAAGGGTCAAAAATCAAGATCGGGTGAGAGCATAAGACCATGGTTTGAAGGTGGACAAATGCCTTTGATACGAAGAATCCCGAAACGCGGTTTCAGAAATCCATTTAAAGTTGAATATCAAATCGTGAATGTAGGGCGACTTCAAGAATTAATTGATAGAGGGAAAATTTCGCCTGATGCTAAAGTTACACCTGAACTTCTTTATAATGTAGGTGTCATCTCAAAGAAGACATTACCTGTAAAAATTTTAGGTGATGGAGAATTAAAAACTCCTATTGAAATCTCAGCTCACGCTTTTAGTGAATCAGCTTTACAAAAGATACAAGCAATTGGAGGTAAGGCAATAAAGCTATGAGCAAATTAGTTGAAAATATCCGAAACATTTTCAAGATTGAAGAACTCCGGGACAGGATTCTTTTCACGATTGCTTTACTTGCAGTTGTTAGAGTTGGGGCTCATATAACTTTGCCCGGAGTTGATGCTTCGCTTTTGGCTGAAGTCATAAGAAGCCAGGCACAGCAAGGTTCTTTGTTTGCGTTATACGATCTTTTTGCAGGTGGAGCTTTTGAAAACGCTGCTGTTTTCGCACTTGGTATAATGCCTTATATAAGTGCTGCAATTATTTTGCAGTTGCTTGGTGCCGTTATCCCTTATTTTAGAAAATTGCAACAGGAAGGTGAAGAGGGGCGAAGAAAACTTGAACAATATGCCAGACAAGGAACAGTTCTTGTTGCAGCGCTCCAAGCTTGGGGTGTGAGTATAAGATTAATGCATATGACAACTCCAGGTGGCTTGCCAATAGTCCCAGATGCTGTTAAGGGTATAGGTTTTGTTATAAGTACAATTTTTATCCTTACCGCAGGAACGATCTTTATAATGTGGCTTGGTGAACAAATCACAGAGCGTGGAATCGGAAATGGCATCTCACTTATAATTTTTGCTGGAATAATCGCAAGATTTCCACATGCTTTAATTGAGGAATTTCAAATGTTGCAAACTGGTGCAAGAAGCATAATTGAGGAAATTTTGATAATTGCTGGGATGGTTCTTGTCGTTGCGCTTGTTATACTTGTCACGACTGGAACAAGAAGGATCCCAGTTCAATATGCTAAAAGAGTTGTTGGAAGAAGGGTCTATGGTGGAGTTACACAGTATATACCGATAAGAGTGAACGCAGCAGGAGTTATGCCGATAATCTTCGCTCAATCTGTTATGTTTTTACCAAGCACGATAGTGACATTTTTCCCAGAAAGTGAGGCGCTTCAAGAGTTTGCAGCAAACTTTAGTTATACATCGTTTTGGTATAATTTTATTTATGCCATTTTGGTTATATTCTTTACATATCTTTACACGGCGATCGTTTTTAATCCGCAGGATATAGCTGATACGATGAGAAAGCAAGGTGGATTTATCCCAGGTATAAGACCAGGAAAAAACACGGCAGATTTCATTGATAATATCTTAACTAAGATAACTTTGCCAGGTTCAATATTCCTTGCTATAATTGCGATTTTACCAGGTTTTATGATAGGATTGGGTGTTTCGCCGACAATGGCTTCATTCTTTGGAGGAACTAGCTTGCTTATCGTCGTGGGCGTCGCGCTTGACACATTGCGACAGATAGAAACATATCTTTTGATGAGACATTATGATGGGTTTATGAAAACTGGCAGAATAAAAAGCAGAGTTGGCTATTAAAAAGGTGAGCATAAAGACTGAGAAGGAAATAGATTTGATGAGAGAGGCAGGAAGAATTGTATCAGATGTTTTAAAGATTCTCGGGAAATATATAAAGCCGGGAATTTCGGCTTATGAACTTGATAAAATAGCTGAAGATTTCATACTTTCGCAGGGTGCAAAACCTGCATTTAAGGGTTATGGATTCAACAAGAAAAATCTTTTTCCAGCGACAATTTGTGTTTCAATTGATAATGAGGTAGTGCATGGAATACCAACAAAAGATAAAATTTTAAGAGAAGGTCAAATCGTTTCAATTGATGTTGGTGTTGTTAAGAATGGATACTATGGGGACGCAGCAAAGACATTTGCTGTTGGCGAGGTGAACGGAGAAAAGAAAAAATTGATAGAGATAACTGAAAAAGCTCTTTACATAGGAATTGAACAAGCCGTTGATGGAAATAGACTCTTTGACATAGGATATGCGATTCAAAGTTATGTTGAGTCGCATGGTTTTTCAGTTGTCCGAGACCTCGTAGGGCACGGTATAGGAAAAAAACTACATGAAGAACCACCTGTTCCAAATTTTGGGCAAAAGGGCAAAGGTATTAAGCTTAGAGAAGGAATGACATTAGCAATTGAGCCTATGGTAAATGTCGGGACTTGGCAAGTTTATTTTGGAAGTGATGGTTGGACAGTTTACACTCTGGATGGATTGCCATCGGCTCATTTTGAACATACAATCGTTGTAAGAAAAGGAAAACCAGAAATTTTAACATTGTAAATGGCAAAACAAGAAGGTGTAAAAGTTGATGGTGTTGTGATTGAAGCGTTACCAAATGCGACTTTCAAGGTTAGATTGGATAACGGGCTTGAGGTCACTGCACATGTATCTGGAAAGATGCGAATGCATTTTATAAAAATTCTACCTGGCGATAAAGTTCAAGTTGAACTTTCACCTTACGATGTGACAAAAGGACGGATTATTTACAGATACAAATAAATTTAGAGAAGAAAAAATGAAAGTTCGCTCATCAGTAAAGAAAATTTGCGAGCATTGTAAAATCATCAAACGAAAGGGAGTCATAAGAGTCATTTGTAAGAAAAATCCAAAGCATAAACAAAGGCAAGGTTAAAAAGTTATGGCGAGAATAGCAGGAGTTGAGTTACCAAGAAATAAGAGGTCTTTTATCGCGCTAACTTATATCTATGGCATAGGAAGAAGCTCAGCTCTAAAGATACTTGAAAAAGCAGGCGTTGATCCAATGAAAAAAATTGGCGAATTAACAGATGAGGAAATTAGCAAGATAAGGGATATCATCAACGCTGAATATAAAGTTGAGGGTGCTTTAAGAGCTGAGATTCAAATGAACATCAAGCGTCTTATGGACATCGGATGTTATCGTGGTTTAAGACATCGCCGTGGTTTGCCAGTTCGCGGTCAAAGAACGAGGACGAATGCTAGAACCAGAAAAGGTAAGAGGAAAACTGTTCCTGGTAAGAAGAAAGCGACTGCCAAAAAGTAAAAATTAACTCTGGAGGATGAAAATTGGCTAAAGTAAAAAAGCAGAAAAAGAAAATTCAAGTAGATGCTCACGGTATAGCACACATTAAAGCAACTTTCAATAATACCATAGTCACAATAACAGATAGATATGGTAATGTTTTGGCGTGGTCATCTGGTGGAAGAATAGGATACAAGGGAACGAAAAAAGGAACACCTTTTGCAGCTCAACTTGCTGCTGAAGCAGCAGCAAAAGAAGCATATAACCTTGGCGTTAGAAGGGTTGATGTTCTTGTCAAAGGTCCTGGCTCCGGAAGAGAAGCAGCAATTCGTGCGCTTCAGACTGCAGGACTTGAGATATTGACAATTCGCGATGTGACGCCAATTCCGCACAATGGTTGTAGACCACCAAAAAGAAGAAGAGTTTAAAAATTAAAATTAAATTTTAAATCATGGGAAGATACACAGGTCCAGTTTGCAGGCTTTGCAGAAGAGAAAGGATGAAACTTTATCTTAAAGGTGAGAAATGCTATACTGAAAAATGTCCACTTGAGAAGAAAAACTATCCACCTGGTCAACACGGTCCACTAAGACGCGCAAGATTATCTGAATATGGAATACAATTAAGAGAAAAGCAAAAACTCCGTAGAATTTACGGAGTCCTCGAGCGTCAGTTTAGAAGATATTTTGAAATGGCAACAAGACAAAAAGGAAAAACAGGTGAAAACTTGATAAAGATACTTGAAAGACGATTGGACAATGTGGTATATCGCCTTGGATTCGCACCATCAAGGAAAGCAGCTAGACAACTTGTTAAGCATAGACATATCTTAGTAAATGGAAAAGTTGTTGACATACCCTCATATCTCGTTGAACCAGGTGATGAGATAAGAGTTAGAGACAAGAGCAAGGAACTTGAAATCATCCATAACTCATTAAAGCGCGTCACTGAAACAAGTCTTGTTCCTTGGCTTCAGCTGAATAAGGCAAGTTTAAGTGGTGTGTTTATGTATATACCAGAGCGATCTGAGATACCGCTAAATGTTAATGAACAGTTGATCGTTGAACTTTATTCAAAGTAAAAATTAAGTTATAGAGGTAAAAATGTTAAACATTTCCCTGACTTTTCCAGAAAGTGTAGTGATGGACGAGGCAACATATTCAAATACTTTCGGACGATTTATTATTCAACCTCTTGAGCGTGGCTATGGCGTTACGATCGGAAATGCGTTGAGAAGAGTTCTTCTTTCTTCAATTCCTGGTTATTCATTTATCGCAGTAAAAATAGAAGGAGTTCTTCACGAGTTCTCTACAATTCCGGGTGTTGTTGAAGATGTTGCTGATATCGTGCTTAATTTGAAGGGAGTTAGATTTAAACTAATTGACAAGTCAATTAAAAAAGTTAATGTATTAGTCAAGGGACCAATTGAACTCAAAGCTGGAGAAATACAGAAGCAAAATTCAGGAATAGAAATTCTAAATCCTGAACATCACATCGCAAGCGTTACAGGAAACACAGAATTTGAAATGGATTTGTGGATCGGTTATGGCAAAGGTTATGTTCCTTCTGAAGAGCTTGATTATCTTGAACCAGCTCCACCAGTAACTCGTCAACCAGGTGTGATATTTCTTGACGCAATTTTCACGCCAGTTAAAAATGTAAGATATTTCATTGAAAACATTCGTTTAAAGCAAAAAGGTGATTATGAAAAATTGACACTTGAAGTAGAAACGGATGGTTCAATAACCCCAGATGACGCGCTTGTTCTCGCTGCGAAGATCTTGAAAGAACACTTTGAAATTGTAATTGAACTTCACCCGCAGGTTGAACCAGAGACGCTTAAACCTGGTGATGAAGGTAAAGTTGTTAATGAAAAAGATCGCATCAGAAAAATTTTGAAAACCCCAATTGAGGAGCTTTTCCTCAGCATGAGAGCATTTAACATTTTGAAGGCAAATGGATTAAATACAATTGGTGATATCGTAAGGTATCAAGAAAACCAGCTTTTGAACTTTAAGAACTTCGGTAGAACTTCACTTAACGAGATAAAGAAGATCATTGAAGGATATGGTTTACATTTCGGTTTTGATGTGGATAGATACTTAAGGGAAAGTTAAAAAAATTTTTTGGAGGTTTAAATGAGGCATTTGAAAAAGGGCAGGAAACTTAAAAGAACACATAGCCATAGGAAAGCAACTCTTTCAGCACTTGCAACCGCGCTGTTTCTACATAAAAGAATAGTGACAACCGTCGCTAAAGCGAAAGAAGCAAGAAGATTTGCGGAGAAATTAATAACGAAAGCAAAGCGCGGAGACATACACTCAAGGCGACTTGTGGCAAGGTTTATAAGAAATAGACAAGCGTTAAAAGAATTATTTAACGAGATAGCTCCCAGAGTGATGGATAGACCCGGTGGTTATACTCGTGTCGTGCGACTTGGTTTTAGACGAGGTGATTCAGCCGAACTTGCGGTGCTTGAACTTGTTGATTACAACATCGGAACGGGAATGGTTAAACCAAAGAAGGAGAAAAAAACAGAAACCCAACCTGCTAAGGAACAGGTCGCAGAGCAAACAGCAACTTAATTATCAAGCGGAGTTTTTAACAAACTCCGCTGATCTTTAAAAATACAGGTTCTAAGAAACTATGAAGATAACATCCGCAAGATTCGTTGCAAGCTTGACCGATGTAAAGCAGCTTCCAACCGATGGACTTCCTGAAATTGCGCTCGTCGGAAGATCAAATGTCGGAAAGTCATCCCTGATTAATAAACTTTGTGGAAAACGAAATCTCGCTTTCATAAGCTCAACCCCGGGGAAAACTCAAACTCTAAATTATTTCTTGATAAATGAATCTTTCTACATAGTTGATCTCCCCGGCTATGGCTACGCTCGCGTCCCTGAACATGTCAAAGCAGGTTGGAGTAAACTTATAGAAAATTATTTAAGTAATAGATCCCAGATCAAATTAGTCCTTCACATCGTTGATGCTCGCCACGAGCCAACGGAGCTTGATAAGATGATGGCAGGATGGCTTGATTATTTCAAGATCCCTTATGTTATCGTGATAACTAAAATTGACAAAATTGCAAGAAGCAAAATCTCAAGACAGGTTGATATGATACGAAACGCTTTCGGGAAGTTAAAGTATTGTCAAGATTTTGTCACTTTCTCAGCAATAACTGGTGTCGGAAAAAATGAACTGCTTTCAATAATTGAAAAGTATATCTCAACACCAGGGAAACAACGCACGCAGAAAAAGCAACTTCAAGTTGCACAAACTAAATAAGTTCCTTAATCTTGGGGCTTGAACTTTTAATGCTGATTTTTTCAAATCAATCTAAGGTAACCCTTCCATCAGCACTTCCTCCGATGTTTTTCTTGTTTCACAAAAATTTGGTGTTTATATTTAAATAAGTTTGTGTAAACACAAAAAACATCTCAAAATGTTTAAAAGGTTTGTGATATTTTTCGCTACATCCTTAACATTTGCGTTTGCGCAGGTAAGTTTACAGGAGATGCGCGATTTCAAGTTTGCTTATTCACTTTTTGAAGATGGGATGTATCAGCTTGCTTTTTCGGAGTTTCAAAAGTTTATAAAAAATTATCCAGAGAGCAAGTTTGTTGAAGAAGCGCGATTTTTCAGCGCAGAGTCAATGTTCAAACTCGGCGAATATGATTCCGCCCTTAAAATTTATTTCTCCCTCTTATCCGATATCCCCAACACGAGGTTTAAAGACAAAGCAAATTATAGAATTGCAGAGATATATTTTAGAAGAAAAAACTACGCTCCAGCAATTGAAAATTTCAAAAAAGCAATAGAAACATCGTCTGATAAGCTGCTAATTTCTCAATCAGCATATTATCTTGGCGAAATATATTTTGAACAAAACGACTTTAGGAATGCGTTAAGATATTACACTCTCTCATACGAAGTTGACACGACGGGCGAGGTCGCACCATATGCAATTTTCTCGGTTGGATTTATTCTTCAAAGACAAGAAAAGTTTCAAGAAGCAATTGAAAAATATGAAACCTTGATTGAAAAGTTTGGTGAAAAAAGCGGGAAATACGATAAAATTCTTAACGATGCGAGATTGAACCTTGTTGAATGTTATTATAAATTGAGAAATTACAGAAAAGCAATTAAAAGCGCTCTTGAGCTTGCAAAGAAAAGCGAAGACGAGAGAATTATTTTTCTTCTTGGTGAAAGTTATTATGCACTTGGCTTATACGATTCCGCAAGGTTTTACTATGAAAGCTATTTAAAGAAATTCCCCTCTGGCGAGTTTAAGCGACACGCTGTTTACTCAATCGGATGGGTTTACTACAAACAAGGAAAACATAGAGAAGCAATTCAAATTTTTGATTCGCTTTCAAGAGGAAACGATGCGATAGCAAATCTTTCCCTTTTTTATCTTGGGGAAGTTAAAAAAGCCTCGGGCGATACTTCTGAAGCAATCTCGGTGTTTAAAAACTTCATTCAAAGAGACAAAGATTATTCTCCATTGAACGCTCGGGCAAATTATGAACTTGGATTAATTTATTTTTCTCAAGGGAAGTATGATAGCGCAATTGTTTATCTTGAAAAAATTCGCCTTGATGATACGAGTGATGTTAAGATGAAAGCGTTTGAGCTTCTGGCTCAATCTTACATAAGGCGAGGGAATTATTCAAAGGGAGCGTCTGTTTTGCGGATGGTAAGAAATGAATTTAAACTTTCCCCTGAAAGTGAATCTATAAACATTTATAGCGAGGGCGTCGCGTTGATGCAGGCAGGAGAGTTTAGAGAGGCGATCGGAGTTTTTGAGGAATTCTTGTCAAAATTTCCAAACGATATAAACGCAGAGTGGGCGATTTTATATCTCGGTGAGATATATTACAAACTTGGTGATTATAAAAATGCGAGAAAATACTACAATGAAATTTTAAAACGCTTTCCAAGAAGTGCCAACGCTGAGCAGGCGCTTTATTCAATTGCGTGGTCATATTTTAAAGAGGGGAATTATTCAGAATCCGCGAAACAATTTGAGAAATTTTTAAATACATATTCAACTGGAAAAAGAGCTTTGGACGCACGACTTCGGCTTGGGGACTGTTATTTCATGATGAAAAACTACAAACAAGCGGAGTCAGTTTATCTTTCTTTCGTTCGCCTATTCGGGAATCAAGAGGGAGCAGATTATGCCTATTTTCAACTTTCGCAAGTTTATCTTCGTCAGCGTCAGTTGATGCGTTCGCTTGAAATGTTAAATCTACTGCTTAATAGATTCCCAAATTCAACGCTTGCGCCGTCTGCAAAATATCAGATCGGATGGATTTATTTTCAGGATAAAAATTATACTCCAGCGATAAATTCATTTCGTGAGGTTGTTGATAAATATCCAAATAGCGATCTTGCGCCTCGGGCTCTTTATGGAATTGGCGATGCTTACTACAACATGGGAAAATATGACCTCGCAATAAAAGCATATCTTGAGGTAATTGAGAAATATCCTGAATCAAAATATGCTGGCGATGCCATCTCAGGGATCCAGTATTCTCTTTCGGCTCAAGGTAAAAATCCAAATCTTGTTGATGAGTTAATTTCAAAGAGTAAAAATCCCGATTTTCTTGAGATTGCTTCATTGAAGAAGGCTGAGTTTCAGATCTCGCAAGGAAATTACGCTGAAGGTATAAACCTTTACAAAAAATTCATAGCAAATTATCCACAAAGTAAATTTTTGCCAAAGGCTTATTACGAGATCGGCAGGACTTATGAGATAATGGGCAGAAATTTTGAGGCGGTTGAGGTTTACAAAAATCTCATTGCGATGTATCCGTTGAGTGAATTTTCTCAAAATGCGCTTGTTCGTCTCGGTTGGATAAAATTTAACTCTGGGGAATTTGCAGAAGCAATTGAACATCTTGGAAAAGTTGAAACTAAAGCAAAATTTTATGATGAGGTTGTTTATTTAATGGGATTAAATTATCTCTCTCTTGGTGATACCTCAAGCGCTATGAGAAAATTCAATGATGTGATAAATCAATTTCCAAATTCTGACTTTTCCGACAGAGCAAGGGTTAAAATTGGTGAGATTTTGTTAAGTTATGATAAATCTAATGAAGCAATTGAAATTTTGAAGCCGGTTGTTTTAAATAGAGCGACCGATGAGGTTTCAGCACAAGCACAATATCTTTATGCTGAATCGTTTTTTAAACTCGGGAACTTTGATGAAGCATTGCTTCAATTCTTAAGGGTAAGATATCTTTACGGAGAATATGTTAAGTTTTTACCGATGACATATTATCGCATCGCGCAATGTTATGAAATCAAAGGGGACTATGGGAAAGCAACACAATTTTTAAACGATATCTTGAAAATGAACATAAACGCTGAAATGAAAACCAGGGTTCTTGAAAAACTTGAACAATTAAAAACAAAAATAACGGGATAAAGATGAGGAAAACATTGTTATTTTACATAGCATTACCATTCGCTATAATCGTCGGATTGAGCGTCGCGGTTAATTTAACAATTGATGGGACGAAATTTAACGGACAAGATGCATTCGCGCAGGGGCAGAGAAGATTCGGACGAAATCTCCAAGTTCTCACCGATGTCCAATCAAAAGAACAGTTGCAAAAGATGATGGAGGGAATTTCCGACGCGCTCGGCGTCAAATGCAATTATTGCCATGATGTTAACAATTATGCAAGCGATGTCAAAGAGACCAAGAAAAAAGCAAGAACTATGCTTAGGATGGTAATGACGATAAATCGTGACTTCATCAACTGGGAAGGGGCAACAGTTGTTGATTGTTATACATGTCATCGCGGTCAAACGAAGCCACAAGTTAAGGGAGCATCAAAATAAAATTTTTATGACATGAAAAGATTTGTTTTCATATTTTTCGCTTTAATCTCAATAAACCTTTTTGCCCAGGAGACAAAGCCAGAGGAAAGAAGATTTAGGATTGATACGACCGCACTTGGCAGGACAAAAACAGAATTTGTGCTTCCAGAATTTATTATAACGGGACGGGAGACAATTGAAGTTGAAACCGGACAGAAAATTGATGTTGATGAGGTCATTTTACCTTCCGTAAATTTGAATTTCTACAAAATCAAAAACGATGAAAAAGTAAGTGCTGATGTTTCAACTCGGACAGAGGGAAGTAGATATGTGGAACTTTTTGGAAGAAATCCGATCGCACGGTTCAAGGCAGGTGTCGGAAGATATCTGACGACATATTTTGATGGAATGATTCAAGGTAATGTTTTCAAAAATTTCTATGTGAATTCAAATTTTTATCATCGCGCAAGCCAAGGATTTATTGAAAACGCTGATTTTGTGAAAAATCAATTTTCTGTCGGGTTTGGATACTACCTTCCACAAATCCGCGATAAAATTTTCAATTGGTTGAGTTCTGCTAAAATCTTGGGTGGAGTTCATTATTCAACATATAGCTTTGGATTTTATGGATCTCCCGTCCCGTCGCTTCATAGAAATATGAACAATCTAAACCTGACACTTTCACTTGAAGCACCGCATCGGAGATCTTTTGATTATGGTTTGAAACTTAAATACTCAATTTTCACCGTACTTGATACGATTGAGAACTACGAGAGTTCAAAGTTCGGAGGCAGAGAAAAAAGATTTGATTTTAGTTTTAACTTCAGACACGATATTGATTTTTTGAGAGTTAAATTTAATGCCGATTACACATCTTCACCTGAGAAATTTTTAAAACTTGGTTTATTTGCCGGAAATTTGCTTGAATTTTTTGAGGTGGGTAGAAATTATTCGCTTGATTTCGGGGTTAACTTGTTTTCGTTCCAGAATTATGATATGGCAAGAAAGTTAAGAATATATCCGAATGTTTTATTTAAATATCTTGCGAGCAGGGAAACACAAATTTATACCTTTTTCGCTCCAGAAGTTTTAAATTTGAGCATTTCTGATTATTTCGGGACGAATAGATTTTTAACGAAAAACTTGAAAACTTTTCGCCCTGATGGTTATTTAAATTTAGGTTTTGGCGTGAAATATGGAATAGGGGATTTTGGGCTTGATGTTGGTTTAAACTTTCGGGCGTTTAAAAATTTCCCAATTTATGTAGAATATAGGAAAGGTTTTTATTCGGTAGAGTTTGAAAACGTTCAGTTTATTGAGTTAAAGGGTTCAGGCTATTTAAATTACCGTCGCCATGAGTTTATTTTTAATGCCGTTTTGAATTCTTCTTACAACTCAAGAAGTAAAAAGCCGGTTCCATATTACCCAAACTTTTCGGCAAATCTCGGCTACAGGTATAAATTTAGATTTGGACTTGCAATTAATCTGGAAATTAGTTTAATTAGTAGTAGAGTATATAACTTTGAAGGAGATGAGTTGAAGGGATTTGGCTTGGTCAATCTGGGCGTGGAATATGAGGTTTTCAGGAATTTCAGGGTTTTTCTAAATTTTGATAACTTATTATCACAGAGATTCTACTTTTGGCAAAGCTATCTTGAGCCAGATATGATCTTCATTGGCGGGATTGAGTATAGATTTTAAATAAGCGAGGTTTTAGAATGAATAAAACAGAATTTGTAAAGTTATTGGCTAAGGATCTAAAGTGGAGCATGGCTAAAACCGAAAAGGTCTTGGATACCTTTTTTAATTTGGTTTCCGAGATTTTAATAAAAGAGAAGAAGCTAAATTTGTTTAAATTTGGGGTTTTCACAGTAAAGCACAGGGCAAGTAGAAAGGGTCGGAATCCGAAGACAGGCGAAGAGTTGATTTTGCCACCGAAAGAATATCCACATTTCAAAGCAAGCAGATCAGTCATCAATTCAATTAACAGCAGGTAATTGAAAATGGGAAAAAATGAGTTTTTAAATTTGCTCTCTAAACGTGCGGGGATTTCATATGATGAGGCTAAGATGTTTTATGATAAATTTGTTCAAAGGTTCATTAAAGTATTGAAAACTACTCAAAGCCTTAAGATTTCCAGCTTTGGTGAGTTTAAAGGGAAAGTTAAGAAAAGCAGGAAAGTTATTGATCCTTCAACTGGATTTGAAAAAGTTATCCCATCAAAAACAGTCGTTAATTTTTCTCCAGCGAAAATCTTCGTTGAAAAGGTCAATATAAAATATAAAAATTTGAAACCAGTTGTTGTCAAAGCACGACCAGTTGTCGTTGAGGAGAGTGATTCAAATGAGTTCAACATCACTTTTTTTGAACTTGGCGGGAAACGAGAACCTGTTAAGTTAGATGCCATCCCAGTAGAATTTGAACCTGTTGCTAAAGAAGTTAAAGTACCCGAACAGCGAAATGGTGAAGATTATCTTGTTTTACCGGATAAACTTTCAGAGGTTGAGAAGTTTGAGGAGATTGAGATTGATGTTCCGGTTTTTGATTTTTTTGAAAAGAAGATGGAGAGCGAGAGTGGTTATGAGATCGCTAAGGAAGAAGTAAAAATTAACTTTGGGGAGGTAGCAATGCCTGAATTTAATTTGTCTGAAGAGCCGAGACAGCCGCAAGAAAAAAAGGATGCGAAGAAATTATTTGACGATACACAACAAAGGGAGATACCAACTATGGCATTTGAATATGAAGAAACAAATCAGAAGCGAACTGGTTTTTGGATCTTTATTTTGGTGGTGTTTTTAATTTTCCTTGGTGGAGTTGTTTTGTTATTGAATCAATATGGTTATATACATCTTTGGGGTGAAGGTAAAAAAGTAAGTAAAGTTGAATTTCCTCAGACGGGGGATGTCGTTGTAACTACACCTCCAGAGGTTAAAACAAAGTCGGAAGCAGAAACACCTTTAGTTGAAGGAGGGAAAAAAGAGCCGGTTATTGCACCGCCAAGGGTTGAAAAGCCAGCTGCTTCAAAGTTAGCTCCGAAAACAGCAAAAAGTTATGTTATTCAAGTTGCTTCGTTTCAGGATAAGAAATTGGCTGATGCGTTCGCAAGCGATTTAAAAGAGAAAGGTTATAATGCTTTTGTGGAAAGAGCTTTTGTTGAGTGGAAAGGTGGAAATTGGTATCGTGTTAGGGTTGGATTTTTTGATTCGTTTGAACAAGCAAATGAGGTGGCAAAGAAATTAAAAAAGGATGCGAAGGTTGAAAGAATTTGGGTAAGCGAGGCAACAAGGAGCGTAACAAAGTAAAAAAATAATCTGGAGGACGAATGGTTAAATTTGTTTTTCTGGATTATCTTTGGCTTGTTCTTTATCTTATTTTGATGACTGGAGCGGGGCTTTTGTTTTATAATCTTGGAAAAAGATCGGAAGCGGATTTCTTTCTTGCTGGCAGATCTCTTCCATGGTGGCTTCCTGCTATGAGTGTTTATGCGACTCATACGGCAACGGACACACCAATGTGGATTAGCGGTGTTGTTTATAAACATGGTCTGCGCGGGTTATGGTATACTTTTTTCTCCGCATGGTGTGCAATTGCAGCTTTCGTTTCCGCAAGAATTTTTAGAAGATCGGTTGCCTATTCGCAAGCTGAATGGCAAAGTTTAAGATATTCTGGGCTTGGTGCTGAACTTTTGCGTGGATGGATGGCTGGATGGGGTGCATTTCTTAACATGTTTATACTTGGATGGGTTGGAATGGCTATGGGAAAACTATGTAATTATCTATTTGGGTGGGAAAACTGGATCGGGCTTGTTCTTTTTTCGTCTATAACTGCAATTTATGTTCTATCGGCTGGATATTGGGGTGTTGTAATGGCAGATTTTCAACAGGGGATAATTGCTCTTTTCATTATTATCATTGCTTCGTTATGGGGAATTCGTGAAGCTGGAGGTCCAGATGGAATTGTTCAAAAATTATATGAACTTGGTGAATCGTGGCGACTTAATCCATTTCATTTTACAGGCTTTTTCTCGGGTGATTTTCCAGTTGCCTGGTTTATAACAATGATGATTATTGCTGTCCTTGGTGGATTTGGAATGGGCACAAGCATTGATTGGTATGCCGAGGCACAAAGAATTCAATCTTCAAAAACTGTTCGTGACGCTTCATATAGTATTTGGTGGGGAACTGCTTTGACATTAACAAGAAATGCTGTTTGGGCAGTTGCTATAATTGCTTTTTTTGTTATGCATCCATATCTAACCGATACGAAAGAATATGAAATGGCATGGTTTAGGATTGCTTTTGAACATCTCCCGGCTGGAATGGCTGGATTTTTATTTGCAGGTGTGGTTGCGATTCATATCTCAACTATTTCAACGCATTTAAATCTCGGTTCGGTTTACCTTACTCGTGATATTTATCATCACTATGTTAGACCAGATGCAAGTCAAAAAGAACTCGTTTGGGCTGGGAGAATTGCTACTTTTATTCTTTTGATTGGTTCTTTCATCTATGGCTCAATGATGGAGGAGATAACGAAGTGGTTGATTTTTGCTTTGTGGATAATGGGCGCTGGAATGTGGCTTCCGAACATTTTACAAGTCGTATGGTGGAGATTTAACTCTTGGGGTTATCTTTCAGCTTGGATCGCAAATCTTGGGTTTTCTTGGCTTGTTGTGTGGATTTTGCCAGCGTTCGGTATATTGCCAGAATTACCAGATTACCTTCAATTCTGGATCCTTATGATTCTAACTGCACTTGTTTACATTCCTGTAACTCTCCTAACGAAACCAGAAGATATGGAACATCTTGTTAAGTATTATGTCATGACAAAGCCAATTGGCTGGTGGAAGCCAGTTGAGATAGAAGCGAAAAAGAGAGGATTGATATAAAACAAAGAATCTTTCAAGAATGAGCTTTATAAGAAGAAAATGGACGCCAGAGGAAGCGGATAAATGGACAGTTGAAGATATAATTGCAATCATTATTTCACCATTTGCGTATGCTTTTTTAATGATCGGTGTCGCTTTGAGTTTATTCTTATTTTTTTGGGGATTTGTGATTCTTTTGATTGGAGTGGTTTTAACTGTGATAATGCATTTGGTTATTGATCCAAAGTTGAGAGCAATTTCAAGTGAATATGAGAAAAAGCAGAGGGAATATATAGAAAACCTTGAAAAAATAGTCAGCTGGAGGGAGTGATGGAGAAAGGTTTAACCGTAGTTCTTGGAATGACAATTGCTTATTTTGTTTCATTTCTTGGTTTAATTCTCGCATATATCTCGTATAAAAAGAGAAAGGGATCAAAGAAATGAACACCGACACGATTATATGGGGATTGATTGTCCCGTTTTTTATATTTGCGTTTTCTTTTGCGATAACTTATTTGCTTTATAGAAAATTTTCAAGGGAATTGAAGTCAGATGGGAGTGGTGAATAAAGTGGGAGGCGTTGCATATGCAACGCCTCTGAAGTTTTAATCGTAATATTCAAGCCCAAGGTGCGTGATGAGTTCTTCGCCCATCAGGTGGCGCAAACGATTTTTGAGTTTCATTAATTGTATAAATAAATCATGTTCAGGATAAATTGTCGGGGCGTGCATTGGGCTCTTGAAGTAGAAAGAAAGCCACTCTTGGATCCCATACATCCCGCTTCTCTGTGCGAGATCAAGGAAGAGAGCGAGGTCAAGGACGATTGGAGCTGCAAGAATTGAATCACGGCATAGGAAGTTTATTTTTATTTGCATCGGATAGCCAAGCCAACCAAATATATCAATGTTATCCCAAGCTTCTTTCTCATCACCGCGTGGAGGATAGAAATTAATTCTTACTTTGTGATAATAGTTTCCGTAAAGATCTGGATAAAGTTCGGGTTGTAAGATATATTCAAGGACTCCGAGTTTGCTTACTTCTTTTGTTTTGAAAGATTCTGGATCATCAAGGACTTCGCCATCTCTGTTTCCAAGTATGTTTACGGAGAACCAGCCTGTAAGTCCAAGCATTCTTGCCTTGAGCATTGGAGCAATGACTGTTTTGACAAGCGTTTGTCCAGTTTTGAAATCCTTACCTGCGATAGGAACTTTCATTTCCTTCGCGAATTGAATTAAAGCGGGTATATCAACTGATAAATTAGGAGCGCCATTTGCATAAGGGACACCTTCGGCAATTGCAGCATAAGCGTAAATCATGCTTGGAGCTATTGCGTCGTCGTTTTTCTTCATAGCTTCTTCAAATTTTTCAAGCGTTTGGTGTACTTCGCTTGGCTCCATGTAAATTTCCGTGCTTCCACACCATATCATTACAAGACGATCGCAGTTGTTTTTCTCTTTGAAGTTTCTTATATCTTCTCTTAACATTTGCGCAAGTTCAAACTTATCCTTTGCTTTTTTTACATTAGGACCATCAAGCTTCTTGACATATTTTCTATCAAAGACGGCTTTCATAGGCTTGATTTGTTCAAGTTCATCTTTTACAAGATCAAGATGTTCTTTTCTTAAAACTCCGGCTTTTAAAGCAGATTCATAAGCGCTATCTTCAAATATATCCCAACCTCCGAATACAAGATCGTTTAAATCAGCAAGTGGGACGAATTCTTTGATCTTTGGAAATCTTCTCTCAGTTCTTTTCCCAAGTCGTATCGTTCCCATTTGGGTTAGTGAGCCGATTGGTAATGCTAAACCTTTTCTGACAAGAAATGTGCCTGCAATAAATGTCGTCGCAACCGCTCCAAGTCCGGGCAAAAGCACGCCAAGTTTCCCAGTCGGCTCTTTTATTTCTACGCCCGATTTCGTTTTTATCATTTTCCCACCTCCTTGTTTTGTGTGATAAGTTCGTTTTGCTGTTCAGCTAAATCTATCTCTTTTGATTTTTTCCAAACATAGTAAAGTCGTTGCAATGCGGTCACATTTGTAAAAATAGCCATTATGTAAATTGCAATTGAAAGTGGCATGGGTGGATATGCAGGAAAGCTTAAATCAAATTTCTCAAATGCGAAATCAAAGAATTTTATGAAATAGTCATGTAGAAAATAAAAAACGGAGCCAAATCCAAGTAGGACAACTCTTTCTGCCCTTCTCATAAGTCCAACATCGCATTCAAAACCAAGTCCTTCCGCTCTTGCCCTTATATAACTTACCATCATTGAACCACCTATTGCAAAGACAGCTGCAACAGAAGTTATATAAAAACTATATTTTATCAAATAAACACCTATTCCAAAGAAAATGACAACCTCGGTATATCTATCAAGAGTTGAATCGTAAAGAGCCCCGAACTTCGTCACTCGGTTGGTCATTCTTGCGATTTTACCATCAAGCGTATCAAGTATGCCACTTAAAAGTGTTAAGATCCCAGCAATTATGAACTTGCCAACTGCGAAGAAATAACCAGCGAGAATGCCAACGAAGAAAGAAACCGTCGTTAGGAAGTTCGGATTTATGTTTAGATGTAGAGCAAATCTGAGGAGTTTTTCTATGGAGTTTAGATAGAGTTTCTCAACTTTTTTCGGAATTAGGTTTGATGACACAATTTTTTTCAATTAGTTTTTTTCAGCGATATAAAGATAAAAAGTTAAACGATGTTTTGCAAATAACTTGTGGATGTGGGAAGGCGGGATTTTTATCTTTTTCCTGAAATCACTATCACGAACTCGCCTCTGATTTTGTCAGGTGTTAACTTTTTTAAAACCTCAGAAATTTTACCTCTGAAAATTTCCTCGTGGATTTTCGTTAATTCTTTCGCCACCGCTACTTCTCTGTCGCCGAAAATTTCAAGTATTTCGTTAAGAGTTCGTAAAATTCGGTGAGGCGATTCATAGAGAATTAAAGTTCTTTCTTCTTGTGAAAGTTGTTGAAGTTTTGTTTTACGCCCTTTCTTGTGTGGTAGGAATCCAACGAAGACAAACTCATCCATAGGCAAACCACTCGCAACGAGCGCGCTTACAAAAGCAGTCGGACCAGGTATTGGAATTACAGGTATGTTTTCCTCAATCGCTTTTTTAATAATGACATATCCAGGGTCAGATATACCTGGAGTTCCGGAATCTGAAACAAGGGCGATATCTTTGCCCGATTTAAGATTTGAAATTAATTCCTCAGCTCTTTGTTTCTCGTTGTAACTGTAATAGCTCAAAAGTTTTTTCTTGATCCCGAATTTTTCAAGAAGGATCGTCGTTCTTCTTGTGTCCTCACACGCAATTAAATCAACACTTTTTAAAACCTCAATTGCGCGAAAAGTTATATCGTCAAGGTTGCCGATCGGTGTTGACACTACATAGAGTTTGCCTGTCATAACGATGTGCTAAATTGTTTTTTAAAAGATAAAAATAAAGTTGGCAACCTGCAAAAAGTTTTTTTGTTTAAGTATTTTTCATTAAATTTTCAAAAAACCGAGCCGACCTATTAATCTAAGGTGGAAAGTGTTCATCTGATATTTACTTTTGCCGTAGGTAGCTATTGAAAGTTTTAACTTCAAAATTTACGGGAAAAAAATCAATCTTCATCAACAAGATCTATGGAGAGATTCAAACTCGTTTCAAAATATAAACCAACTGGGGATCAGCCCAAGGCGATAAGAGAACTTACAGAAGGAATTTTGCGCGGAGAGAAGTATCAAACACTTCTTGGAGTCACAGGAAGTGGAAAGACTTTCACGCTTGCCCATGTGATCGCAAATGTTAATAAACCAACTCTTGTGATATCGCACAATAAGACACTGGCAGCGCAACTTTACGGTGAGTTTAAGTCTTTCTTTCCCGAAAATGTAGTTGAATTCTTCATAAGTTATTACGACTATTATCAGCCAGAGGCATACATTCCTGAAACTGACACTTACATTGAGAAAGATGCTGCTGTAAATGATGAAATTGATAGACTTCGCTTGAAAGCAACAAGCGCCTTGCTTTCTGGAAGAAGAGATGTAATAATTGTTGCTTCTGTGAGTTGTATTTATAACATCGGTTCACCTGATGAGTATGTTAGACAAATTGTCAGCTTAAGAGAAGGTGATAAAATTGATAGAAATTCGCTGTTGTATAAACTTTTGGATATTCACTATGCAAGAAATGATATTGAATTTACGCGAGGGACTTTCAGAGTTAGGGGAGATATGGTTGAGATTTTGCCAGCATATGAGAATGAAAAGGGAATACGAATTGAATTTTTTGATGATGTCATTGAGAAAATTTACTATTTTGATAAATCAACGGGCAAAGTGATTGAGAGAGTTAGTGAAGTTGAGATTTATCCTGCGAAACACTTCATCATTGATAGACCGACACTTGAAAGAGCAATCAAGAGCATAGAAGAAGAGCTTGAACAGAGATTAGCAGAGCTTAGAGCCCAAGGGAAATTTCTTGAGGCACAACGGCTTGAAAGCAGGACAAGATTTGATATTGAAATGATGAGAGAAATTGGATATTGCAAAGGGATAGAAAACTATTCAAGACATTTAACTGGAAGAAGACCGGGCGAAAGACCATATACCTTGATTGATTATTTCCCCAAAGATTATCTTTTGATAATTGATGAGTCCCATGTCACGATACCACAGCTTCGCGGGATGTACAATGGAGATAAATCACGAAAGGAAACTTTGGTTGAGCATGGTTTCAGGTTGCCGTCCGCACTTGACAATAGACCGTTGAAGTTTGAAGAGTTTGAATCACTTATAAACCAAGTTATATTTGTGAGCGCGACGCCGGGAGATTATGAGCTTGAAAAATGTAAAGGTGTTGTCGTTGAGCAGATAATAAGACCAACTGGGCTACTTGACCCAGAAGTTGTCGTGAAGCCAACGAAAAATCAAATTGATGATTTAATTCATGAAATAAGAGAAAGGGTGAAGAGGAAAGAAAGAGTTCTTGTCACAACTTTAACCAAGCAAATGGCCGAAGACCTTGCGGAGTTTTTACAAGGTATAGGGATAAAGGTAAAATACATTCATTCAGACATTGATGCTCTTGAAAGGGTTGAGATTTTAAGAGATCTACGGCTTGGTGATTTTGATGTCCTTGTTGGTGTTAACCTTTTGCGCGAAGGTCTTGATTTGCCGGAAGTTTCACTCGTTGCGATTCTTGATGCTGATAAGGAAGGTTTCCTTCGCTCCGAAAGATCTCTTATTCAGATCGCAGGTAGAACCGCAAGAAATGTAAATGGCAAAGTCATACTCTATGCCGACAGGATCACTAAGTCAATGCAGAAAATGATAGACGAGACAAATAGGAGAAGGAAAATTCAAATGGAATATAACGAAAAACACGGAATTAAACCGCAAACAGTTTATAAAACAGTTCAGGATATACTTGCGACAACTATAGTGGCAGATGTTAAACCAAAGTATGAAGTAAAACCAAGAACAAGCATTTCAATTGTGACTGATATTCAGTTTAAATTTATGACCGTAGAACAGCAGGAAGAATTAATAGAACAGCTAGTTCAAGAGATGGTAAGCGCAGCGAAGGACCTTGAATTTGAAAGAGCAGCAGAAATAAGAGATGAAATTCAAAGATTAAGGGCTTTGATGAAAAACCAAAATAAATCTTGAGGTTAAGCATGAGAAAATTAATCTTTGTGTTATTAATTTTTCTTGTTGCTTGCTCAGAAAAACCACGGATGATTCCGCAGTCGCTTGGTAGGTTGAAACTTGAAAAATATATGCTCGGGAAGAACGCAAAGGAAATGATAAATCAGCTTCATATAAGCGGCGATGTAGCAAGCGATGAAAACGAAGTCGGTTTTTATTCATCCGATACTCTAAAAGCAACGCTTTATGTTTCCAAATTTAAGAATCCTGAAACAACTCAACAGAAGCTCTCTCAAATGCTTATGAAAATAGCTCACGGTGAAACGCCTTTTGTGCTTCACAATCAGGCAAATATATCAGGTAAGTCAATTTATATAATCCTCGGTATGGGACAATCTCACTATCTTTATGCTGATAAAGATAAATTAATATGGCTTTCTGCCGATTTTCCTGTATCTATTGAGGCATTGCATTCACTTCTAAAACAAAAATAGGGGAAAGTTATATGTATAAACCGCTTTCACAAACCAACATACCTGAAGCAAAATTATTTAAGCGTGGTAAAGTCCGCGATATTTATGAGGTTGACGGCAAGTTCTTAATCGTTGCAACAGACAGGATCTCAGCTTTTGATGTCGTTTTACCGAATCCGATACCATATAAAGGTTATGTTTTAAATCAAATTTCTATCTTCTGGTTTGATTTTCTAAAAGATGTCGTGAAAAATCATTTTTTAACTTCAGATGTTGAAGAATTTCCAGAGGTTTTCAAGAAAAACTATGAGCAAGTCGCTTATCGTTCAATGCTTGTTAAAAAAGCAAAACCGCTTCCTGTTGAGTGCATAGTTAGAGGTTACATTTCTGGCTCCGCTTGGAAGGATTATAAAAGAAGTGGCGAGGTTTGTGGGATCAAACTTCCGCAAGGACTGAGGGAATCAGATAAACTTGAAGAACCGCTATTTACACCTTCAACCAAGGCGGAAACCGGACACGATGAGAATATCACTTTTGAAAAAGTTGTTGACCTTATCGGAAAAGAGCTTGCTGAAAAAGTTCGTGATTTGAGCTTAGAAATTTACATTAAAGCGGAGAAATATGCTCGTGAAAGAGGTATTATTATAGCAGATACAAAATTTGAATTCGGGCTTGATGAAAATGGCGAAGTGCTTTTGATAGATGAAGTTTTGACGCCAGATTCATCTCGCTTTTGGCCACTTTCGGATTATGAGCCAGGAAAATCGCAACCGTCGTTTGATAAACAGTATGTGCGAGATTATCTTGAATCAATAAATTGGGATAAACAACCACCAGCGCCAGAACTTCCGACTGAAGTTATTGAGAAAACAAGCGAAAAATATCTTGAAGCGTATAGGTTGCTGACCGGCGAGGATTTGCTCAAGAGAATAAAGATTTGAAATGGGAACGGAGGAATTCTTAAAGACATTTGTTGTGATTTTTGGGCTTTCGGTTTTAATAGTTTACTTTCTTCACAGGATCAGAGTGCCTTCTATCATAGGATTTTTAATTTCAGGTATAATAGCTGGACCATATGGGATTAGGCTTGTTAAAGATGTGAATATGGTTGAAATTTTCGCTGAGATAGGGGTTGTATTGCTTTTATTTGTCCTTGGCATAGAGCTTTCACCTGCGAAACTGTTTGAGATGCGAAGATTTGTTTTCCTTGCTGGTGGTCTGCAGCTTTTGTTTACATCTTTTCTTGTTGTGGTGCTGTCTTCGCTTTTTCTGCCTTTGAAAGTTGCGGTTTTTGCGGGCGTGGTCGTCGCTTTAAGTAGTACGGCGATAATTCTGAAATATCTTGTTGATAAGGGCGAGGTTGATACTCCGCATGGTAAAGTGATCATTGGAATTTTAATTTTTCAAGATTTGATAGCGGTTCTTGCAACTGGATTTGTTCCTTTCCTTTCTGGCGAGAATTTCAAGATAAATGAATTTTTATTAAAAATCGCCTTATCTGTCTTGATTGTTTTTGTGGTTCTTTGGGCTTCGCGAAAGCTTGTGCCAGTTTTACTTTTTCAAATTGTAAAGTCAAGAATAAGAGATCTGTTTATAGTTTCGGTGTTGTTTCTGTGTTTCAGTGTCGCTTTGATTATATCCGAGATCGGGTTTTCGCTTGCTTTCGGAGCTTTTCTTGCTGGACTTTTGATTTCTGAATCTGAATATGCACATCAGGTAACAGCGGACATAATTCCATTCAGAGAAAGCTTTATGGCTATATTTTTTATATCCATTGGAATGCTTTTCAATGCCGATTTTATAGGCAAAAATCTTTTTAATGTGGTCATAATTTCTGCGTTGGTGATGTTGATAAAATTAATCGGCACATTTGCAAGCGTAGCATTAGCAGGTGGTGGTTCAAGGGTTTCGTTGATTTCTGCTTTCGCGCTGTCCCAAATTAGTGAATTTTCGTTCGTTTTAATTTTGCTTGGTAAAGCAGGCAAGGTGATCAGTGAAGATATGTATAATTTGTTCATATCTGTCTCAATAATCACGATGATTCTTTCACCTATTTTGCTTGTCTATGCTCCGAGGATTTCGCAGTTTATGGAAAAGCATATCAAGCTCCGAGGAAAGTTGTTTGAGGATGTCGGAAAGGTAGATAAATTTGAAGATCATGTTATAATCGTTGGATTTGGTTTGAACGGCAGAAATGTCGCAAAGGCGTTGAGAGCAATTGGAGTTCCATATGTGATTTTAGAACTTAACATCGTTACTGTTAAAAAAATGCGCGAACAAGGTGAGCGAATTTATCACGGCGATGCGACAAGCGTTGATGTATTAAGAAAAGTTGGGATTGATAAAGCAAGATTAATAGTTGTGGTGATCTCAGATCCAGTCTCTGCAAGAAAAATTGTCTCGCTTGCTCGCTTTGAAAATCCAAATATATATATAATCGTTAGAACGAGATATGTTACGGAAATTGAAGAGTTAAAAAAGCTCGGAGCGAATGAGGTTATACCTGAGGAATTTGAGACATCAATAGAGATAATATCAAGGGTCTTGAACTATTTCAACCTGCCGATGAACTTGGTAAAGGAATACGCAAGTCAGTTAAGAAAAGATACCTATAAAGCGTTAAGAGGGCTTGAGGTTAAGATTGATAAACTAGTTAACAGCTCTGAACTTTTGAGGCAGATTGACATTACGACTTTTATCGTCGGACCGAACTCAAGAGCGAAGGGTAGATCTATTTCAGAGCTGAATTTGAAAAACCAAACTGGTGTATTAATAATTGCGGTTCAACGCGGCGATGAAATTATTACGAATCCATCCTCCGATTTTGTTTTTGAAGTTGGAGACATAATGTTTGTAATCGGAAATTGGAATGAAATTGAAAGAGCAATTGAGTTTCTTGAGGGTGAACAAATTTGATTTTGAAGATGTCAAAAGCGGAAAGAAAAATTTATGTCGTTGTTCTTTTTATTGTTGTCTTGTTCAATTTTTTGGTCGTGAGCCCGGTAATTTTTGAAAATGTCGGACTCGGTGGATTTTCAGGGCTTGCCTATCGTTTTTTCAGTCCTATATGTCATCAGAATGAATTTGGAAGTTTTCATATAAATGGGATCAAGCTCGCTGCTTGCTCAAGGTGTAGCTTAATTTATCTTGGTGCATTAGTTGGAGTTTTAATTTTCCCGTTCTTAAAGCGAAAGGATCTTTTGGAAAGAAGTAATTTTTTGCTTGTCCTTGCTTTGATGCCATCTGCGATTGAATTTTCGCTTGAAAAATTCCTTGATGTTAATTTCGGGAGTGTCAAAGTTTTGGTCTCGCTTTGGCTTGGAGGAGTTGCTGGAGCGGTGTTAACATCACAATTTGTTGATATGTTTTCAAGCCGAAAATCGTAGGATGGATGTTTTAAGAAAGCATTCAATGAATATAACTCGGGGGGATAGTCTTAAACGAGTTTTTGGCGCTAAAAATTGGACAATTTTTGAATGGATTTTTTATCGTTTGACATTTGCACTTATCTTAATTATCTTTAAGTTAGAAAAAACTTTCAACGCATATGGACGCAAAAGTAATTCGTCGGCTTGAGGAGATCGTCGGAAAAGAAAAAGTTCTAACTTCAATAGAAAATAGAATAGCTTACTCATACGACGCAACGCCTGCACTTGCAGGTTTGCCGGACGCGATCGTGATTCCAGAAACTCCAGAGCATGTTTCTCAGATTTTGAAACTTGCGAACGAAGAAAAATTCATCGTTGTGCCGCGGGGTTCTGGCACTGGTTTAAGCGGTGGCTCTGTCCCTTCGTCAAATTCAATTGTCTTGTTGATGAATAGATGGAGAAAAATTCTTGAAATTGATAAGGAGAATTTAACTGCGCTTGTTGAACCAGGAGTGATAACTGCGCAACTTCACCAAGAGGTTGAAAAATATGGCTTATTTTATCCGCCTGATCCTGGGAGTATGACTATTTCCACAATTGGTGGAAATGTTGCTGAAAACGCTGGTGGATTGAGAGGTTTAAAATACGGTGTTACGAAAAATTATGTTCTTGGGCTTGAGGTCGTTCTCCCAACAGGTGAGATAATAAATATCGGCGGGAAAAATGTTAAAGATGTCGCTGGTTATAATTTGAAAGATGTTTTGATTGGATCAGAGGGAACGCTTGGGGTTTTCACAAAGATTTTGTTGAAGCTTATACCGAAACCGCAATCTTCAAGGACATTGCTTGCATTTTTTAATTCAATAAAAGAAGCTGGAAAAACCGTTGCAGATATAATTGCAAGTCATATCACACCAGCAACTCTTGAGTTTCTTGATAACACGACAATAAGATGTGTTGAGGATTATGCTCGTCTTGGTTTGCCGACGAATGCTGGTGCCTTGCTGTTAATTGAGGTTGATGGTCATCCAGCTCAAGTTGAGGAAGAATCAGAGAAGATAGAGAAGATCTGTGTTAAGAACGGAGCAACTGATTATAAAATAGCAAAATCTGAAAATGAAGCTTTGAAGCTTAAAACCGCAAGGCGATCCGCTTTTGCTGCGCTTGCCCGTGTTAAACCTACAACGATACTTGAAGACGCAACTGTTCCAAGAAGCTTCGTTCCAGAGATGGTTGAGAAAATTCAAGAAATAGCAAATAAACATCAAATCATCATTGGAAATTTCGGTCATGCTGGCGATGGAAATCTACATCCGACAGCGCTAACCGATGAAAGGGATAAAGAAGAAATGAAGAAAGTTGAAATGGCGTTTGAAGAAATTTTTGATTACGCGATCAAACTTGGTGGAACTATCACAGGTGAGCATGGCGTTGGGCTTGCGAAGAAGAAATTTCTTGAAAAACAATTTGCCGAGCCAGCGATTGAGTTTATGAGGAACATTAAACGAGTTCTTGATCCAAATGGAATATTAAATACAGGTAAAATTTTTGAACTCAAACCACGATGTGAGGGACGCCTTCCGTCATCAAGGGAACAGATTGAAAAATATGCCAATTTATGGACTTAACAAAAAGATGGTATTTAAATGAAAGATTTAAAAATTCCATCGGATCTCATTGTTCAATGTATGCACTGTGGGATGTGTTTGCCTGTTTGTCCGACTTACAATTTGAACTTTCTTGAGAAATCTTCACCAAGAGGAAGAATACGACTTATCAAAGAAGTAGAGGACGGAGCTTTGCCAATTACCGACGATTTTATAGACGAGATGTATTTTTGTCTTGATTGCCAAGCTTGTCAAACAGTTTGTCCAGCAGGCGTTAAGTATGGCAAACTTGTTGAAAGCGCGAGAATAAAAATTTTTGAACTTGGGTTTGATAGGCAAGCGTTGGTTAAAAAGATGATTTTCAGAATCGTGTTTGCTTCAAAATTCGTTTTCAAGATGATCGCGCGATTTGTGAAACTTTATCAAAAAAGTATAAGCAAGTTCATTCGCAAGATTAAAATTGACCGAGTGCTACCTGAAAAACTAATTCGCGTTGAAGAACTTGCGCCGAAAATATCTGATAAGTTTTCAGATGAGATTTTGCCAGAGATCTTGAAGCCGAACGGAGAAGCAAAATATAAAGTTGGATTTCTAACAGGTTGCTTTATGAATGTTATGTATTCAGAAATTAACATTGATTCCGTTGAAGTTTTGCTTGAAAATATGTGTGAGGTCTACATCCCGAGGAACCAAGCTTGTTGTGGTTCTGTGATGGCTCATTACGGAGATATTAAGATAGCGAAGGAACTTGCGAAGAAAAATATAATTGAATTTTCAAAATATAAACTTGATGCTATCGTTGTGAATTCAGCTGGGTGTGGGGCTTTTATGAAAGAGTATGGCGAACTTTTCAAAGATGAGAAAGATGAATCTTTGCGTGAAAAAGCCGAAAACATAAGTGAAATAACGAAAGATATAAACGAGTTTTTATATGAAATTGGCTTCAAAAAGCCAAATGCTGAACTTGATTTGAAAGTTACATATCACGATGCCTGTCATCTTGCACATACACAAAAGATAACTTCACAACCGAGGGAAATAATAAAATCAATTCCCGGAGTTAAATTTGTTGAACTAAACGAATCAACCTGGTGCTGTGGTAGCGCTGGGATTTATAACATACTCAGATACGAGGACTCTATGAAAATACTTGATAGGAAGATAAAAAACATACTTGAAACCAACGCTGAAATTGTTTTGACCGCAAACCCAGGTTGCCACGCTCAAATTGAATATGGACTTAAAAAAGCTGGAGTTAATATGAAAGTTATGCATCCTATCTCGCTTTTGAACATTGCTTATAAGATGATGAAAAATTTGGACAAAGATTTAGTGGAAAGTTATAATGAGATTTTGAGGAATCGGGATTAAAAAACAAAACTTAATGGAGGAAAACGAATTGATCCCGCTAAAAGATACTATACCATCACGAAGTTATCCTATAGTCACTTTGACTTTAATAACTGTGAATGTCTTGGTTTTCTTGTTTGAGCTTTCGCTTGGGGAAAGCTTGTCGGAGTTTTTTGATATCTTCGGTGTCGTGCCAGCAACATATTTTGAACTAAGGGAATCTGGCGCTCCTTTTCTGCTGATTTATTATCCGTTTTTTACATCAATGTTTTTGCACGGTGGATGGATGCATTTAATCGGAAATATGATTTATTTGTGGGTTTTCGGCGATAATGTTGAAGATAGGATGGGACATTTTAGGTATCTTTTGTTTTATGTTCTTTGTGGAGTTGCAGCGGGGTTGGCGCATGTTTATACCAATCCGCATTCTGAAATTCCGGCGGTTGGAGCAAGTGGCGCAATATCTGGTGTACTCGGTGCTTATTTTGTTCTATTTCCTCATTCAAGGGTTATAACTTTAATTCCGATTTTCTTTTTCTTTGATTTAGTTGAAATTTCTGCATTTGTTTTTCTCGGTTTGTGGTTTTTGATTCAGTTTTTTAGTGGCGTTGCCTCACTTGGTGCTGCAACTTACGCAACATCTGGCGGAGTTGCATGGTGGGCTCATATCGGGGGATTTGTCGCCGGGTTTTTGCTATCGTTTGTATTTGCAAGAAGAGGTCGTTATTAAAAAATCCAAAAATTTAAAAAGGAGGCAACAATGATCATCAAGTCGGAAAAACAGCTCAAGGAGCTGAAAAATTATCAACCGAAATCTTGTCTTGTTTCTTCCTTGTATCTCAACACAGACGGAAGCAAGTTTTCTAAAAAAGAAATTGAAGTTATCTTCAAAGACCTCGTAAAGGAAAAAAAGATTGAAGTAACGGAAGATGTCCTTAATGATATAAAAAAGATGGAACAATATATTTCCCAAAACCTTGACATAGTTAAAACGAAAGGTATCGTTATCTTCTCTTGCAGTAAGGAAGATTTCTGGCAGGTTTATGAGTTGAGCGTTTCTCCGCCGAATTTGTTCGTTATTGATAAAACTCCATACATTCGCCCATTGCTTGTGATAACCTCAAAACTCCGCAAAATTTGCACAACTATATTTGACCACCGAAAAGCTAAAATTTATGAAATCTTTGGAAACGAAATAATTTTAAAAGAAGAAATCTACGATGAAACTCCGAAAAGAATAAAAGTTGCCGGTTATCACGGCTTTGACGAATCAAGAGTCACAGAATATCAGGAAAACAAAATCATTGAACATTTCAAGAAAATTGGCGATAGATTGCTTGAAATTTACCAGAACGAAAAATTTGAATCCCTTTTCATAGGTGCAAAGCAACAAGATGTAAATTTATTTGTTGAGCAACTCCATCCTTATTTGAAGAAAATTTACGGCGGTTCATTTAATCTTCCCATAGATGCAAAAGAAAGCGATGTGTTGAGAAAAACACTTGAACTTGAAATGAAACTTGAAATTGAAAGAGAGAAAAATATAATTGATCAAATCAAAACACATGCTCACTCTAAAACATCGGGAATGGCTGTCATCGGAATTAAAGATACAATAAGAGCATTGAACGAATCAAATGTAAATAAACTTGTCTTCAACCTTAACTTTTCTTATTCGGGGAAGTATTGTCCATCGTGCAATTATCTTGCGCTTAAGGAAGATAAATGTCCTAACTGCGGAGTGAATTTCGTGCGCGTTCCGAATATCATTTTCAAGGTCATTGATGTTGCCGTTGAAAAAAATGCCGAAATTTATCCGATTTTTTACTCTGATGATTTAAATCAAGAGGGAATTGGAGCGATCTTAAGACACAAAGGCATAATGAAAACAACGATTTAAAAATAAGGAGAAAAATCGCTTTGAGGATAAAATGTGTAATTTTTGATCTTGATGGGACGATTGCGCAGACGAATGAATTGATCTTTGAAACATTTAATTATATTGCTCAGAAATACACAGGCAGAAAATTTTCCAACGAAGAAATACCATCGCTCTTTTTCGGTCCACCAGAGGAGGCGGGAATAAGAAAATTGCTTCAACTTTTCTCAAACGATGAGAAAATTATTCAAAATCTTGATTTTTACACTAAATCGGCTGTAAATGAGTTTTACTCATACTACGAGAGAAACCATCATAAGGCAAAGGTTTACACTGGAATATTTGATCTACTTTCGTTTTTGAAAGAAAAAGGGATTAAACTTGCTATCTTCACAGGAAAAGGCAGAGTAACAACTTCAATTACTTTAAAAAATCTTGGACTTGAAAAATTTTTTGATATCGTTATAACAGGTGATGATGTGGTTCAACATAAACCATCTGGTGAAGGGATCGGGAAAATTCTTGACGCTTTTGATCTAAAGCCAGATGAAGCAATACTTGTCGGTGATGCAGTAAGCGATGTAAAAGCAGGAAAAGAAGTCGGGGTTAAAATTATATCTGCGCTTTGGGATTCATACGGGAAAGATAAAGTTCTTGATTTGAAGCCGGACTTCATCGTTTATTCAATTGACGAGCTTAAAAATTTGCTTTATGAATTAATCTCAAATACCGAAGGAAAGAAAAGCAGAATGAGCTCTTTGCTACTTTCCTTTTTACTGCTCTTTAATTTTTTATTTCCACAAAGTGATCTTGAAATCAAAGGTTTGCGTGTTTACAGCTATGAAAGCGAGCTTTATCCGCCGATCATAATTAGATATGATACACTTTGGAACGGAGAGCCGAACACAGCGAATGATTACATTGTGATTGAGTTTGATGTCAAAAGCGCAACTTTGCCGAACCTCGGGATTCGTTTTTATCATTGTGATAGAAATTGGAGAAGGACGGAAAATATATTTGTTCAAAGTTTTTTCCACAGCAAAACTCTTTATCTAAACTATACGACCGCCGACAAGGGAATAAGAGGTTATAATTTTCATTTCAAAAATATCTTTCCAGATCCCGATGGAATCGTGCGATTTCCTTATTCCGGAAACTATATTTTTGAGATTTACAATGTTAAAGCAGATACGATTATTTATGCTATCGGAAGATTCGTAGTCGTTGATAAACTAACGGAGGTAAAAGCAATCTTGAACAAAGCTTTGCTTGGTGAGAAAGCTGATTTTAGAAATTATGTCAATCAAATTGATATTGAAGTTGAGGTGCCTGATTCGTTGAATTGGTATTATATCACGACCGTGGATGTTTATGAAAATTGGAAAATCTTTTATCCATACCGGATTGATTTCGGGGAACGGAAAAGATACACTTATGTAAGTGGCTTTCCAGCGCAAACGAGAATTTTTAAAATATGGAACATCTATCCACTTAACGAATACAGACAAATTGATTTGAGAAATGAAAAAATTTATCCGAATGCTTTGCCCGTAATACCGATTGGTGGAGTTGACAGAGTACGGAAATTTTTGCAGGGCGAACCAGATATGGACGGAGCTTGCAGAATTGTGCCCGAGGGAATGTATTCAGAATATCTTGATGTGCTCTTCCGACTTGAAATTGATCGTGAAACGATCCAAAAAATTAAAGGTGATATCTATATCGTTGGTGCTTTCAATAATTGGAAACCTGAAAAAGACGATGTTTTGAAATATGATCCAACGAGAAATTATTTCTTCGTTAGGAAATGGCTAAAGCGTGGAATCTACGATTACCAGTATGTTGTTGGATATTATGATTATAGCAGAAATGAGGTTGTTGTGATTGATTGGATTGAACTTGAAGGGAATAGCTGGCAAACAAGCAATTCTTATTATATTGTCGTCTATTACAGAGATCCACAATTTGGTGGTTTTGACAGAATAATTGGATTTACAAAAATTAAAGGGTAGAAATTTATGGAGAAAGTTGCCATCGGAGTTATTGGGGTCGGTTACCTCGGCAGCATTCACGCAAAAATTCTTACAAAAATTCCAACTGCAAATTTCGTCGGCGTCTACGACATAAACGAGCAAAGAGCAAAACAGATTGCTAAAGATAACAATGTTAAAATGTTCTCAACACTTGATGAACTGCTTGATGAAGTTAAAGCAGTTGTTATAGCCACACCCACAACAACTCACCGAGAAATTGCTATTCATTGTTTGAAGCGTGGGATTCACACATTTATTGAAAAGCCGATAACAGATGATATTGATGGAGCTGATGAAATCATAAGAATTGCTCGTGAGAAAAATTTAAAAGTTCAAGTTGGACATGTAGAGCGATTTAATCCCGCTTTGCTTTCTCTATCAAATTATAAGATTAGACCTGTCTTCATTGAGACGCATCGCCTTGCGCAGTTTAAGCCCAGAGGAATAGATGTCGCAGTGATACTTGATTTGATGATTCACGACATTGATATAATTTTAAATCTCGTAAAAAGTGAAATTGATGAGATAAGAGCAAGCGGTGTCGCAGTGATTTCTGATTCAATTGATATTGCAAACGCAAGGATACAATTTAAGAACGGATGCGTCGCAAATGTCACGGCAAGTAGGATTTCAAGAAAGAACGAAAGAAAGATGCGAATCTTTCAAAAAGACGCCTACATATCAATTGATTTTTTACAGGGAATAACCGAGATATTTCGCCTCGTGGACAATGGGGAAAATAAAGATAACGCTGAAGATATAAAACCGACAGTTCTACTTGGTAGAATTGAAGAGAGCACGAAAAAACGAAAAATTATTTATGAACAGCCAGAGATAAAAAACATCAATCCAATTGAAGAAGAACTTATCGCATTTATTGATTCAATAATTCACGATAAACCGACACCAGTTGGAGCTGAAGAGGGAAAACTTTCGCTTGAAGTTGCGTTTAAAATTATTGAGGAAATTGAAAGACAGCAAAAAATCGTTAAGGAAAAGATGTCGCTTGATTTTTGAACATATGAATTGAAAACAAAATTCCGATGCATTAAAAAATGAAAACATTCAATGAGATAGTTGAAATAAACGACGAAATAGTGAGGATAGTCGGGAAAATCGCTGACGAAAATAATTACGAAGCATATGTAGTTGGTGGTTATGTGCGTGACCTTTTGCTTGGCAAAGAAGTTAAAGATGTTGACTTTCTTGTGATAGGTCAAGGAATAAAGTTTGCAAGAATTGTCGCTAAGTATTTTAAGAAAAGAATTACAGTTTACGAACAATTTAGAACCGCGATGATTTCGCTTGAGGACCGAAAGATTGAATTTGTTGGAGCGAGGAAGGAGAGCTATAGAAGGGATTCGCGAAAGCCAGTAGTTGAAGATGGAACGCTTGAAGACGATCTCGCAAGAAGGGATTTCACAATTAACGCAATTGCAATTTCAATAAATGAAAAAACATTTGGAAAAGTCATAGATCCGTTTGATGGTAGAAAAGATTTAATAGATGGAATAATAAGAACACCGCTTGATCCTGAAAAAACATTTGACGATGACCCGTTGCGAATGATGAGAGCTATAAGGTTCGCTTGTCAACTTGAGTTTAAAATTGAAGAAAGGACACTTGAGGCGATAAAGAAGATGAGGGAACGCATAAGTATAGTTTCACAGGAAAGGATCACGGATGAATTTTTAAAAATAATGCAATCGCCGAAGCCATCCATAGGTTTGAAACTACTGCAAGAAACGGGTATTATGCATATCATTTTGCCAGAGGTAGCAGAGCTTGAAGGAACGGAGCAAAGGACAAACAACGAGGACGATAACACTGCTAAATATCATCACAAAGATGTCTTTCAGCATACTTGCCAAGTCGTTGATAATCTTGCAAAGGTGACGGATAATGTTTGGCTTAGGCTTGCTGGTTTATTTCACGATATAGCAAAGCCTAAAACGAAAGCATTTAAAGAAGGTGTTGGATGGACATTTTATGGACATGATGTACTTGGCGCTAAGATGGTTCGCTCAATTTTCCGAAGAATGAAACTTCCGATTGATAAATCAAAATATGTTGAAAAACTTGTGCGCCTCCATCTTCGTCCAATGTTTTTGGTTGATGAAAGTGTAACCGATTCAGCAATACGAAGGCTGATCGTTCAAGCAGGTGAGGATTTGGATGATTTGATAAAGCTTTGTAGAGCAGATATAACGACCAGAAACCCAAAACTTGTTGCTGAATATTCAAGAAATTACGACATAGTCGTTCAAAAAATTAAAGAAGTTGAAGAGAAAGATAGATTACGAGCGTTTAAATCACCAGTAGATGGAAATGAAATAATGCAGGCGCTTGGCTTGAATCCTGGGCCCCTTGTTGGTCGTCTAAAAAAAGCGATAGAAGAAGCCATACTTGAAGGCTTGATCCCAAATGAACATGATGCAGCGTTTGATTACCTTATGAAAATAAAAGATAAAATCATTGCCGAATATGAAAGCGAAAAAAATAAAAATAGGAAGCAAAGTGAGCAAGAAACGCATATTGATTGATCTCGTTTTAATTTTTTTTGTTTTAGCCCTAAGTGATATTTCTATGGGACATAACTCTCAAAATAAAACGGCTGTAGCTGTAAAAGTTGAAGGCGGAATAAAAATTGATGGCGTGCTTTCAGAAGCAGCGTGGGGAAAAGCAATCTCTGTTTCTGACTTTATTCAACTTGATCCATATGAAGGTGAAAGCCCAACCGAAAGAACAGAAGTTAAAATCTTGTATGATGATAGAGCGATCTATTTTGGCTTCATCCTTTATGATTCTGAACCTTCCAAGATAACCGCACGATTGACGAGAAGAGATAGGGAGATTGAATCAGATAAAATCAACATAATACTTGACACATTCCACGATCACAAAACCGCTTATTTCTTTTCTGTTAATTCAGCTGGTGTGAAGGTAGATGGCATTATCACAGGCGATGGATCAAGGTTTGACAATGAATGGGATGGGATATGGGAAGCAGAAGTACAAATAAACGAAAATGGCTGGATATGCGAGGTTGAAATTCCATTTGCGACTTTGAGATTTGCTGCTGATAGAGAATGGGGAATCAATTTTGAAAGATACATAAGCAGGAAAAAGGAACTTGTTCAATGGGCTTTGATATCCAAGAGGGAAACTGGTAGAGTCTCAAGGATTGGGCATCTTGTTGGGCTAAATCAAATTGGCTCACCCAAAGGCATAGAAATTTATCCATACGCTGCTTCAAAACTTGTCTTTTCCCCTGAATCTGAATTAAACTCTAAAACGAGAGATTTTAGGCTTGATGTTGGACTTGATTTAAGATATAAAATTACAAATGATTTTGTTTTGAACGCGACTTTTAATCCCGATTTTAGCCAAGTTGAAGCTGATCAAGTCGTTTTAAACCTCACAACTTATGAGACATTTTACCCTGAGAAAAGACAATTTTTCACCGATGGCTCTCAATTCTTTAGCTTTGGTGCACCTGGTGGCAGAGGTGGCGGTAGAAGATTTGCAGGTATGCAGATTTTCTACTCGCGAAGAATAGGTAAAAGGCCATCCGGATATCCAAATGTCCCAGAAGGTGGAAGAATTGTTTATTACCCTGAAAGAACAAAGATCCTCAGTGCTATAAAATTAACAGGAAAGTCGCAGAATGGAATTTCGCTTGGATTCATAAACGCTTTGACAAGCCCAGAAAAAGCAATAGTAAGCGACTCGCTTGGGCGTGAATTCAAGGTCCGAGTTGAACCACTTGCAAATTACGCTGTTTTGCGCCTTCAGAAGGATATATTGAGAAACTCCATGATCGGAATGATATTAACAAATGTTTCAAGGGATGGAACGATCCCAGCTTTAACTGGTGGCTTTGATTGGGGATTGAGATTTTTGAATAACACATATGCCTTTGAGGGCTTCCTTGCATTTTCAAAAACATCAAGAAATCAAGGAAAACCAGCAACTTCCGGTAGAATTTCAATTGCAAAAATTGCCGGAGAAAATTTCCTTTATTCAACAAACTATGATTATACCGCGAAAGGATTTTACATAAACGATGTCGGATTTTTCACAAGGGATAATGATCATGGAGGTTCAACAGAGTTAAGATTTAAGCAAGATATCAAACCTTTCTGGATAATAAGAAGATACTATGCGGGCATTAGGTATAATTATAGATGGAATTTTGACCGAGCAATGATCATGCGTGGGATCGGATTTGACCAAACTATAGAGTTTCTGAACTATTGGGGATTTTCAATTTTTGGCTTTTATAGCCCTTGGAAAGTTTATGATGATAGGGAAACAAGGGGAAATGGACTTTATCTTGGCCGAGAAAGATATGTCGTTAATTTTTCTGTGCGCAGTGATTCAAGAAAGAACATAGTTGTTGATTTTGAATATGGATTTGGAGAATGGGGATTCTTAGATAAAGAAGATGTGAGAAGATGGCAGGATAGATACGAAGTAAGTGTCACGCTAAGACCAGCGGATTGGATAGATTTTCAAATAGAAAACCAATTGAGATTTGTCAGGAACGAAGAGGCGTGGGTTGAAAATATAAGCGTTGCCGGCAAAAGGTTAAGTATCTTCGCCGACAGATCAACCGATGAATTTGATCTTACTTTGAGAGGAACCGTTACATTTACACGGGACTTAACATTTCAAATTTATGCTCAAACATTTATTGCGAAAGGACACTATAAGAACTTTAAAGTTTTACAAACACCAGAAATCCTTGTTCCATACAACTATACCAAAAACCCAGATTTCAACACACAATCTTTTAATTTGAATTTCATACTCCGTTGGGAATATAAAGCAGGAAGCGTTCTTTATTTCGTCATCACTCAATCACGAAATGGCAGGGATGGAGATTATTTCAGAAGCCTTCATAGAGATATTATGCAAACTTTCAAAACGCCCGCTGTCAGCGGAGTTTATCTTAAGTTAACTCACGGGCTAATAATCTAAAAAATGGAGGTGAAATAATGAAAAAAGCTATTTTTATCGTGGTTTCGGTTTTAATATCATTTTCTGCACTTTCAGGTCAGTCGGTAAAGAAAAAGTTTACAATTAAAGATATGCTTTCAATCAATGTCGCTTCACAGATTGATGTATCATCTGATGGTAGAAATGTTGTTTTCGTTCTTTCAAAAGCTGACTTTGAGGAAAGTGTGTATAGAACGGATCTTTACCTTGTTTCAACTGATGGAGGTGAAGTGAAACAGTTAACATTTTCAAAAGAGGATGAGCGAAACCCAAAGTTCTCGCCAGATGGCAAGTTCATCGCCTTTATTTCCAATCGCAAGACGAATCCCGAAGCAAAAGAGGTGAAAAACCAAATTTGGCTTCTTCCCGTTGATGGTGGCGAAGCTTTTAAATTAACCGATGCCCCCGAAGGTGTCATCTCATTTCACTGGATGCCAGATGGTAAATCCATACTTTACCTAACGCAAGAAACCTTGCCAAAACCAGAAAAGGAAAAGAAGGAGCGAGATAAAAAGCTAAAGTTTGATCCAATCGTCGTTGATAAAGAAAAATATCGCAAGGAGTTTTATATTGTTGATGTCAAAACAAAAAAAGAAAGAAAAATTTTCACCGGTGATTATGGGATAGATCAGTTTGATATCTCGCCAGATGGGAAATTAGTCGTTTACACCACAAATTACACCGGCGATATTGATGATGGTAAAAAATTTGATTTGTGGATTTTGGAGATTGAGACTGGAAAGGCGAAACAGCTAACCAAAAGACCAGGAGGCGAGAGACAACCGAAGTGGTCACCAGATGGAAAATATATTGCGTTCGTTGCTGATATTGACCCGAAATTTACATATTCACAAGAGGAACTTTTCATCGTTGATCCTCAAACAGGCGAGATAAAAATTCTAACGGAAAACTTTGACATCGGAGTTATCAGTTATGAGTTTTCAAGATCGGAGCCGAATGTGATCTATGCGAGAACTGCTAATGGCGTTTATACTCATGTTTACAAGGTTTCATTGGATGGTAAAGTAAAAGAATTTTTCGGTGGAGAGAGAGTTTTTAGTGATATCGCTGTGTCTGATAAATCTATTGTATTTCTCGTTGAAGGTAAAACGAGCGCTCCTGATGTGTATGTCTTTAAGAATGGTGATTTGAAGAAATTAACAAATCTTAATCCGCAGCTTGAAGGGTTTACTTTCGGTGAGCAAACTGTGATAAGATGGAAAAGTTTTGACGGTTGGGTGATAGAGGGAATTCTTGTTAAACCAGTTAATTTTGAACCAGGCAAAAGATATCCAATGCTTGTCGCTGTCCACGGCGGACCTTACAGTAGGATCCAAGATATGCTTCGTCAGTATTATAATTTACAAGTTTGGGCAAATGAAGGATATCTTGTTTTCGCACCGAACTTTAGGGGAAGCTCGGGATATAGCAATAAGTTTGGGATTTCAAATTTCAAAGATCTCGGCGGTGGCGATTTCAAAGATATAATGACTGGGATTGATTACATAGTAAAGGAACTAAAGATAGCTGACGAGAATAAAATTGGAATATTTGGTGGAAGCTATGGCGGTTATATGACAAACTGGGCTATAACTCAAACCGATAGATTTAAAGCAGCAGTTTCAATGTTCGGGATCTTTAACTTGATCACTGACTATAGCAATTCATATTTGCCAAGCTGGGAGCCAGATTATCTTGGTGATTATTATTGGAATAACCTCAAAATTTATCTTGAGCGCTCACCGTTTTATTATGTTAAGAACATAAAAACTCCCGTCTTGATAATGCATGGTGATGAAGACCAAAATACTTTCATAAGTAACTCAAAAGAGATGTATCAAGCTTTAAAACATCTTGGTAGAACAGTTGAATTCGTGCGCTATCCAAGAGAGGAGCATGGTTTTAGGGAACCAAACCATAGAATAGACGAGTTTTATCGTTGCCTTGAGTGGTTTAACAAATATCTTCTTGGGATTGAGCCCGAAAGAAAGCCACTTGTCCGCATTGATGAGTGGGTTAAAGCGGAAGGTTGGGAGATAAAAGTCGTGAGAGCAAGTAAAAATGTTAATTATTCCGGTTTTGATACAGCAAAAAAATTTATTGAAGTTGATGTTCTTTTCAAGGCAAGCGAAAACGCAAAACCATTTGAAATAGCTATCGGAAATGATTTCATAATCTATGACTTAAATGGAAATGTCGTAAAATCATCTGGTGTCCCAGTTGAAGTAAGCGGAGTTAAAGGATTATTGCAAGGGGATATAAAGACAGTTGTTGACACTAAGGGTGAAAACCGTTATTATCCGCTCAAAGTCGCGTTTGATGCTACTAATTTGAAAGGATCGTTGAGATTTAAAATCTCAAGGTTTTCACAATTTGAATTTTTAATTGATTAAAAAAATATCAGGCACGCCGCAAAGGCGTGCCATTTGATTGATTTAAAAACTATATTTAACTCTGATATAAATCTCATCTCTATCTCTTAACCTACCGAAAGTCGTGCTACCTTTGCCATCAATTATCCTTCCACCGATCGCAAGTTCTAAATTGTCAATTGGATTATATGTTATCTGTGGATTGTAAATCAAAGAGTAATTATTTCTGATATCTTTGGCGCGTTTAAACTCAACCCCACCGCTTAGGAAATTAATTTTAAGTTTGTCGTCCATGAATTTTCTTTCAAAATTAAAGACAAGATAGTTCTTCAAGTTTCCACGACCTCTCTCGTGCAGAAATCCATGAAGATATTGAACATTGGCATAGATCCCATTTTCAAATGTATAATCAAAGCCGAGAACGAATCGCGTGTAATTTTTCTTCTCAAGAATTTTTCTGGATAAGTATAAATTTGTCGGTTGTATCACGATCACTGTTTCAAAATTAACTTCCTCTGGATAAAATATCCCTGCCTCTCCCCAAACACCAACTCCTCTTATATCACCTGCGAAATCAATTCCTACAACTCTCATTCTCGGGAAGAAAAGATAAACAGAATCTGGAACTAATCTGCCAACTGGTAATATGGCTTTAAATGGCATTGGAATATCATCTCTTCCATATACATAGCTCATTGAAAGATCAAAGCCGAAAATATCCCTCTTTGATATCTTCAAGCCAAACTTTGAAGCTTCTTTAAGTGAATTTTCGGGGTTTACAACTATGACTCTTTCCGATAAATTTTCAAATTCGTGGGATGAGTTCGGGAAAAATTCAGAAGCAAATACCTTTATCCAATCACCTTTTGGCAAAACAGAAGGGGTAAAGGTTGGAATGAAAACACCAGTTATTGTGAAATCACCAAGGTAGTAAGAAAGTTTAATTGCGTTTGAACCAAGATGCCTGCCATAATCCCAAATATCTTCAAGGTCGTCTGGGTTCAAATTATCTGTTGGATTTAGCTTATCTGCCGTTCCCCAAGCTATTCTTTGCCTTCCGATTTTTAGATCAAGATTATCAATTACGAAATCTTTCAGGTCAACATATGCTTCGCGAATTTCAATGCTAACTGGTTCAACATAATTTTTATCAGAGAGTTCAAATAGTTTCTTTACATTGCTTGAGCCAAAATTTCTAATCCAGATTTCTGAATAAAATTTTGATTTTTCAAATTCAACTTGTCCCATGAGAGCGAGACGATATTCTTCCCACGATATTGTTCTGTCTTTTAATTTAAATCTGTCGTCCGCTTGAATATAACCACCGATTTGTAGATTTTGTGAACTTAAGAGCGTCGTAAAAGCAAGCAGCAGGAAGAGAATTTCAATCTTTTTCATATTTATTTTTTAGTTTGTTTTTAAAGGTGGACTCCAACTATCTTTTTCCCATTTTGAAAGTTCAAGTCGGACTACGCCGAGAAAAGTATTAAATGTTGCTTTAATTGGAACCCTTGCCCAATCATCGGAGAACCAACCGTTGAACTCACCTGATATACCCGCAAGTTCTTTGCTTACAAACGATGCGTAGCCATTTATCTCAATTGTTTGTATCTCAGAATTTAATGAAGAGATCTTTACATTTTCTCTTTTCTCAGGGAAATTAAACTTAACTTTCTCAATTCTTACAATAAATGGAGGGCGTTCAAGCTTTTCTTCAGTTGCAAACAAAAGTGGAAGATAGACCGCGACTCCAGTTCCACATAGCTTTCTCGCCACGAAAAACGCAGTTATCCCGTGGTAGTATATATCTGGATAATAAATTGATTTTTGACCTATGAAAATGCCATTTTTGATATCAAATTGCTTTGCAATTATATCGTTTCCTTGTCTCAAGAAAATTGTCTTTAACGGGATGGCATCTTTGACTTCATAAACATTCAAGTAACTATTTAGTGGATTCTCCTTGTGAAACTTGCTTTCAAAAGTATAGTTCACATTTACAAAGAAGATGTATGGGTTTGACTCAACATGGATTTTTGAATAAATACTATCACCTTCAACTCTCGTCCATACTCTTATCTTGCCAAGGTTTAAAAATTTCCAATACACATCATACTCAAGATATTCCGAGCTGAATCTAAAGTCATCTGCTGTTAAATTATTGAAAAAGCAAAAGGCTGAAAAGATTAGAGAAAAGACAAATTTCATTTTATCGTTCAAGATTTCTTACTGTGAAAATGTCATCGCTTAGGTTTGTGTCAAACTTGACATCCTCAAGAACTAGCTTTGTCGTATGATTTTTTTTGATGTCTTTCATCTCGGTTTCAAGAGCAACCCAATAGTTTCCTATTTTTTGAATCTTTCTCCTTGTTAAAATTTTATGGAGGTTCCCGGCCTTATCGTAATATTCTATTTTTTCGGGATAGAAATTATCAACCCTGGCATACAGGATCAACTTTGAATAATCGCTTGTCCTACCTTTCCGTGGTGTTAATTTTAAAACATAATATGAATCGTCTTTTCTTAAAAGTTCTGGCTCCCATTTTTCCGAATAAGTCAACGCTTCCATATCTTCATATGTGAAATCAGTCCCTGCGAAATTTTGATTTTTGATGTGAGATGCAATTCTTCGGCTCTTTTTAAATGCGGGGAGATAAACATAGTTCACATCGTCAGGTAGGGACAAAAAACCGATACCTCTTATGTCGGCTGGCTCTGTGAATTTAACAAGTCGTTTGTTTGTCCCCTTCTGATACATTAAAGCTTCACGATAAGTTTCTCTTCCGTTTTTGTCTATCAATGTGACTTTTGATTTATAAAATTGATCTTTTGCCGAATAAGATACCTCGTCAACTTTTTTCAGAATTTCAACAGCAGTGAGTTGAGCAAATGATGTATTTAGAAATAAAAGTAGAGCAATGGGAAGAAACAGATAACGCATTTTTGATCTTTCCTTTTGTTTTTATTTTATTTCAACTTGCTTTTGAATCTCAACTTGTTTAAGAAGTTTTCTTAGGAATTTTGGCTTGAAGGTTAAAATTATCGCCGGAAGTAAAACAAGCGTTGCGCCACCCGATAAAAACATTGTAAGCAAAATCATTATACCAAATCTTTGCAACGGTATCACATTTGCGAATACAAGGACCAAAAATCCAAGTGCGACTGATAGAACATTTATAAGAATTGCTATACCAGTCGTTCCAAGGACCTTGCTTATTGCTTCTTCAAAAGCATAACTTTCTTTAAGCTCAACTTTTAATCTGTTCATAAAATGAATTGAGTAGTCAATCCCCATGCCGAGCGAAACTCCTGCGATTAAAACTGTCGCGATATCCAACGGAATTCCAGAATATCCCATAAATCCGTAGGCTACGACTATAGTTAATGAAATTGGGACAATTCCGAGAAGTCCACCGAGAACTGTTTTAAGTTGAAATATCATTATCAAAAAGACAAATCCGAGGGCGAAGATTAAACTTTGTATCTGACTTTTGATTATGGCGTCGTCTAAGTGTTTATAAATTAGAGGCATGCCAGTTTGTTCAAACTTGACATCTATTCCTTTAGATGAAATTGAAGCGAAATAATTATCAATTCTTTGGACAAGTTCTGATATTTTCGTTGAACTTGCATAGGTCACCATCGCTTGAATAATTGCTTCATCTTTCTCTGGTGAGACAAGTTGGCTGAAAATTTCTTCGCCTTCAATTAGAAACATTAGGTTTATTATCTTTTCCCTCGTTTCTGGGATTTTTTTACCTTCGCCCATTGCATTGTTCATTTCCTCAATTATGCTCGCTATTGATTGTGGATTATGAACATCTTCAAGTGATCGGAGGAAGTTTTCAACATTTTTAATTTCATTTAAAACCTCTGGATTTTGAATATCACCTTTAATTAGTATATAAAGTGGCAGTGAACCACCGAAATTTTTCTTTAACATTTCCTCTGTTGCCCTGACATTTGTCTCTGGTTTAAAATATTCAATTATACTTACCTCTCTGTTTATTTTAAAAATCCCAACTATCCCAGCAACGACGATCAACACAGTGAAAATGAGAACTAAATACTTAAACTTTGATATTAATTTTGTAAGTTTCACTACAAGCTTTCTGTCCTGTTGTGAATCTGAGACTTTGTTGATCATTCTTTCATGTTTTAAAAATGATAAAATTGATGGGATCAGTGTAAGTGATATGATGAGGGCAAACAAGACGCCGACACTTGTAAAAATTCCAAATTCTTTTATCATGGTCAAATAAGAGCCAGAAACAAAGGACAGGAAGCCAGCAATGGTCGTAACTCCTGCAAGAATAACTGGAAGAGCGATCTCGCTTAAAGCAATTTTTGCCCTTTCTTTTGGATTGGTTATCCTTATATCCTCTCTGAATTTATTTACGATGTGAATTCCGTAGGCACTTCCGACCGCTGTTAAAATTACAGGTATTGAATCAGAGATTATCGTTAATGGTATGTTCAAAAGAGACATCAATCCAAGTGTCCATATTATGCTTAAGGCAACGCAAAGAATCGGCAGGATGACGCCTCTTAAATTTTTGAAGCTGAAGAGCAAAATTAGAATCATCACCACACCAACGAGTGGTGTTAATATCTTCAGATCGTCAATTATAAGTTGATTCATATCAATCATCTGAAAGGGTAATCCACCATAATAAACTTTCCCTGTTATCTTTTCTGATTCAACAACTTTTTTTATTTCCTTTGCAACTTGTGCCTTGTCCACACCTTCTCTTAGTTTACACAATATCAATGTCACTTTAGCATCTCTTGATACGATGTTTTTATAAAGATCTTTTGAAAGGACATATCTTTTTAGCTCGTTCAGCTTTTGTTGATCGTCTGGTATTTCATTAATTAGTCGCCCAATTTCAATTCCCTCTTCTGTCCCTTTTATGTCAATTACATTTGTTAAACTTGTAACATATGAAACGCCGTCAACATACTTTAGCTTCTCGGTTAAGTTATAAATTTCGGTTAAAGTTTTGTGGTTAAAGATATCTTCGTTTTCAATTGCAACTATCGCAGTTAAATTCCCACCATATTTATTTCCGATATTTCTTGCCAGCTTGACTGCGTAATCGGTTTCAGGAAGATATGATGCGAAGTCGGAGTTAATTTTTAAGTTCTTCATTGAGTAAGCAAAAATTAGCGTCAAAACAATGATGATGAAAATAAGTATCTTACGATTGTTTATGATGAAGTTGCTAAATTTTTGCATTTTTCTGACTCATTTACTTTTTAATTATTCCGTAAAATAAGATGTCAAGCAAATTGTCAATGTCCTTTTCCGTCCATCGCGTATTCCCTTGAAAGACCCATGATTCAAAACCCTTCAAGGTAATTAAAATTGCAAGCGTTGTCATTTCAATATCTTTTACCTCAAATATACCTTTCGCAATTCCTTCTTTTAAGATTTCGCATATTGCGTTTGTTTCTTCTTCGTCATACTTTTTTCTGAATTTTTCAATGAATTTATAGTTTTCCAGGTATTCATCTTTCAATGCGCTGTAAAAATTTGCCAAGTGTTTAAGCGCTTTCATTCGGGTTATAATGTATGAGCGAAGCTTGCCTTGTGGGGTGTTTTCCTGACTTATCGCTTTTTCAATTTTTTCGCGTAGGACTTGCGCTTCCTGTTCAATAACGGCTTGAAAAACTTCTTCTTTACTCTGAAAATAGTAATAAAGTGAGCTTTTTGCTTTTTTCACAGCTTTTGCGATTTCTTCCATCGTTGTTTTCTTGAAGCCAAACCTCGCGAAGATTTCTCGTGCTATTTCAACTATCTCATCTTTCGTTTTCTCAATATCAATCATTTGAATTTTCGACCATTTTGTTTTTTTGGTCGAAAATAATATAGTCGGAAAAATTTAAAAAGTCAAGCTTCGGGTTTGTATGGTTTTGAGCTAGCTCACAAATTGAAATTTGAAGGGAAAAGGAATGTTTGAAGGAATGGAGCAAGGAGAAACAAGCATTAAAATTTGCGTGATGTCTTTTGCTTCTTCGGAACAAATTAAAAAATAAATTTGCAAATTGTCTTTTTTTAGTTTAAATTCACGCAAAGACAAATAAATTTTTAGGGAACAAAATGGAGCCGGAAGTGGAAATGTTGATAGATATTGAAGCGGAAATCTTGAGGTTGAAGAAGGAGCTGAACGCTGTGATTTTAGCCCATTATTATCAGGAGTCGGAGATTCAAGATTTAGCTGATTTTGTTGGGGATAGTTTGGAGCTTTCTAAACGGGCGAGGGAAACCGATGCGGATGTTATTGTTTTTGCTGGTGTTTATTTTATGGCCGAAACAGCCAAAATTTTAAATCCAGAGAAAAAAGTTTTAATCCCTGATACTGAGGCGGGATGTTCGCTTGCGGATAATTGTCCCGCTTCACTTTTTAAAGCCTGGCGTGAGGCGCATCCTGATCATATCGCAGTTACATATATTAATTCATCAGCTGAGGTCAAAGCATTAAGTGATATTATTGTAACTTCAAGTAATGCTGAAAAGATCATTAGGCAAATTCCTGAAGATAAACCGATACTTTTCGCTCCAGATAGAAATCTCGGACGCTATCTTATGAAAAAGACTGGCAGAAAAATGGAGCTTTGGCCCGGAACATGCATAGTTCATGAAACTTTTAGTGAAAAGAAGATACTTGAATTGAAGATCCAGTATCCTGAGGCAAAGGTTATCGCTCATCCTGAATGCGAGGACCCAGTGCTTGAAAAAGCTGATTTCATCGGATCAACAAGTGCATTGTTAAGATATGTTCAATCAAGTTCGGATAAGATTTTCATCGTCGCAACGGAACCAGGGATAATTCATCAAATGAAAAAGTCATGCCCAGATAAAATTTTCATCTCCGCTCCGTCTGATTCTGGTTGCGCGTGCAATGAATGTCCATATATGAAGAAGAACACGCTTGAGAAACTTTACCTTTGTATGAAAAAACAACAACCAGAAGTGACATTACCAAAAGACATAATTGAAAAAGCACTTATTCCCCTTGAAAGAATGTTTGAGATGACTAAATAAATTTCAAACAAGGGGGAAATGAAACCATATCCACAGAAAACTTTGCGAAACCTGATTAATCTTTTAAAGTACCATCTAAATATCAACTTTGAAGTACCAATTCCCAAAATAATCCTTGCTAAATCCGCACTTGAATATGCAAGTTTGTATCAGTTTGGTCATCCTGATAGAAAGCATTGGCTTAAAACAGCAAGTAATGTGAAAGAGATCAATTCGGAAGCAAGCTCATTTTACAACAATGCAGACAAATCAATTGTCATAAGGGATTACATACTTGTTGATGGGGAAGAGCATTTAATCCCTGAATATATCCCGATCCCTATAGATTTAATACTTCACGAACTTATCCATCACATACAGTATTTAACTGGAGGCACTGGAAGTTGGGCATTGTTTTATGAAGGATGGACTGAAATTATGATAAATCTTATCACAGGGGATTATCTTGATAAAACATATAGAAGAGAAACCGCGATCTCGTTTTCACTTGCTGTTGCTTTTTCTGGAAGTGAAATAAATGCGATAAATACCATTCGCCGATATCATACTCACACGAAGAAAAATTTTTACATATTGAGTTTGCTTCGCAAAAGCAAACTTCTTGCCGGCACGGGACTTAAACCGAAGAAATTTCTTGATATACTTGACGAGTCGCTTGATGTTTCCCAATTTGGATTTATTCAAGATAGAGTAAAGATATATAGTTTTTCATCATATCGCAATGTGATTGAGAAATTGCGAAAAACTTTGCTTGTGAATCATGTTGAGGTTTTCCCGAGACGAAACGAGATTTATAGTTTCTGACTATGTATCTTGAAAACTATATCTCTGAAAATTTTGTTTCCAATTTTAAAGCCCAATTTATAAACAAAACAAGGTGCTATTATGAAAAGGACAATCTATATTTTGCTTTTGGGATTTTTGTCTATCGGTCTTGTTTTTTCACAAGATAAAACAGCTGTTGTGAAATTTAAAGTCAGCGGAGTAACTTGCGACCATTGCGTGGATGAAGTGAAAGAGGCTTTAGTGAATGTTAAAGGGGTTAAATCGGTTGAATTTGAGGAAACGAATTTAAATAAGGGTTATGGTATCGTTAAGGTTAGCTATAATCCAAATCAGGTTAGCATAGACAAGTTGGCAGAAGCTGTGAATGAGACAGGATTTGAAACAGATTTAAAACAAGAAAAGAAACAACCAGCGAAAGTTGAAGGAGCAGTGGCGAAAATAAATGTCAAAGGAATTGAATGTGGTGGATGTGCTAAATCTGTTGAAAATTCGCTTAAAAAAGTTGATGGAGTAAGAGCTGTTGAATTTGAGAAAAAAGATTACAAGAAAAAATTTGGAGTGGTCAAAGTTGTTTATGATCCCCAAAAAGTCAAGGTAAGTGACCTTGAAGACGCAATTGTGAAAGTTGGCTTCACCGCAAATGATAAGAAACCAGAAAAAACTCACAAAGAAATGGAACATTAATTCACACAAGGGCACCACTACGGTGCCCCTTTAAGTTTAATTTGGAGCGATATGAATTCGCCAGTTATCGTCCCTTATTTCATTTCGTTTTGTTGAGTGGACAAGAATATAATCTGAAAATCCGGATTTATCAACAAATACAAAGTGAACTCCTCCTTCAATGCTGTGATAATACCAGATTTCGTAGGGTTTGCTGTCAACCTCGTTAGGATGTCTTTCATATTCATCGGGTGGTCCATACATAATGTAAACTCTTCCTCTGTCTGTCCTCCAACCTTCCTTGTTTCCTACTGTAAAATGTTGATTGGCATATTCAACTCTCTTGAAATATTCAATTTTCATCTCGTTAATCGGTGTATCTTTATTTGGATCTCTTTTTTTCCAGAATTCAGCAAGAAACTTTCGCTTCGCTTCTTCACCTTTTAATTGCTTATATCTATTTACCTCTTCGGGCGTTGCGATATATCTTGCTATTGCGAATTCTTTGTCAAGTTCAGCTTCTGTCATACCTGCGTATTCTGACGCAAGATCATAGCCACCTGCAATTCGTAGGGTATCTGGCAAAGCTATATTCGGATTAAAAACATAAAATCTTTTAACAGAGCTAACACCTTTGTTTTCCGCTGTATCCATTGCAATTAAGACAAATCGGTATGTGCCAGATGGAAGATTTGAAAGGTTAACGGTTCCTGCTTCAACTACAGCGTTTGCAGGTGTTTTCATTCTTAATTTTTTGCCACTTTTAACCATATTTCCGAATGAATCATATATTCTCCATTCAATGGTATATCTATCAATTGTCACGGCGTTAATGTTATAAATTTCAGCGTAATAGTAAAGAACAGGTAAACCAAGACCATAAAGTAGGCTTGGATTTGGTATAACTTCAAATGTGTTTTTGTAGAAGATGCTTTCCTTGTTGTTTGATTGATAAATGTTGGAACAAAGTTGAACATCGCTTAACCATAACTTATTGTCTGGAACTGGATTTATTAAAGCAGGTATTATCAGGCTGTCAAATCTTGAGAGATCAACGATGTCGCGGGCAGTGACAATGAATTGGTATTTGCCTGGCTCAAGAAGAAAAGCAGTAGCACCAATTAAACTTTTGCTCGGATCAATTTCGCTTGTGTCTTTAAGTTCAACAGGAACTTTCCAAGCTCTACCTTGGATTATGCTGTCTTTGGCGACATCTTTAATTAGCACATGAATCACGAGCCCGCCTTTAAAACCGGATTCATCTTTTGTAAATTTGAGTTGGCTGTGGTGAAAAGAGTAGTAAATTTCAACATAACTTCGGGATGCATCATATTTGAAAGAGGCATAATCAGCATTTATCCGAAGCTGATTCTGCCCCATAAGTTGGGCAGGGATCAGAAATAGTAATAATAAAACCTTGAGCATGGCTTATTAAAATTTTGTGTTTTTTATCCAAAATTATTTTAGCCAAATTTAAGTAAATTATCAAATTTTGCGACGCTCCCAAATGTTGATTGAAAGGCTTAAATGAGTTAATTTTACGCAGAAAAGAGATTTATATTCACAGATGGAAAGTTTTTATATTGATCCGAGAAATGTAAGAAATAACATTGCAAGAATTGAAGGCGAAGAATTCCATCATCTTGTTCGTGTTTCAAGGAAGAGAATAGGTGAGTTAATTTATCTGCTTGATGGAAGTGGTAAAATTTACACCGCTAAAATCATAGGCATAACGCGCGATAGGGCTGAATGTGAGATAATCGGTGAGGAGTTTATGAAAGGCGAGCTGGACGCTGATATAGCAATTGCACAGGCATTTTTGAAAAGTCCTGAACGATTTGAATTTGCAATTGAAAAATTAACTGAACTCGGAGTGAAGCGTATAATTCCAACTGTAACAGAGCGAGTTGTCCCTGTTAAGGATCCTAAGGATATTTCCCCTAACAAAATTGACAGGTGGAAAAAGATAATCGTTTCAGCTTGTAAACAATCAAATCGTGCTTTATTACCGGAATTATGTGAACCTGTTGATTTTAAAAAGTTTGTTCATGAATTCAAAGAATATGAAAGAAAAATAATTTTGCACGAAAGCGATGTATGTAAGAGAGTTTTGCTTTGGAATTATCTTGAAGATTTAAGAAATGTGAAATCTATTTTAGTTGCCACTGGTCCAGAGGGAGGTTTCACAGACGAGGAAATTAAAATTGCGCTTGAATTTGGTTTTGATGTTGTTTCGCTTGGTGAGAGAAGATTGCGATCGGAAACCGCGAGCGTTGTCAGCGTGGGGGTTCTTGTTCAATTTTTCTTATCGTTGAAAACAAATAACCGCAAAATAAGCGCATCGGGAAAATGAACAAACAAGAAAAGGTAAAAGCAAAAGGTTTAAGAAAGTATTTTAAGGTTGGTTCAAAGATAGTAAAAGCAGTTGATGGAATTGATATTTTAATCAGCGAAGCTGAGATATGGGCTCTTGTTGGCGAATCTGGTAGCGGAAAATCAACTCTTGGGAAGTTAATTTTGAAATTAATAGATCCAGACGAGGGCAAGATTTTTTTTAATGGGATTGATATAACGGAATTTAATAAAGAGCAAATGAGACCGTTGCGAAGGAAAATGCAAATGGTTTTTCAGGATCCGTTTACGACTTTCAATCCGATTTATAAAGTTGGAAATCAAATTTTTGAAGCAGTCAAGTTTCACAAAGTTGTTGATCCTTCAAGCGTTGAAGATTATGTTGTTCAATTAATGAGAATAGTCGCGCTTAATCCTGATATTTTAAAAAAATATCCATCACAATTGAGCGGGGGACAGCTCCAGCGTTGTGCGATAGTTAGAGCAATTGCTTTACAGCCGGAGTTTTTGGTCTGTGATGAGATCGTCTCCGCTCTTGATGTATCAATACAGGTTCAAATAATTGAACTTTTGAAAATTTTAAAAGATGAATTTAATCTTACGATTTTGTTTATAACTCATGATATCGGGGTTGCAAGAAGAGTAGCTGATAAGGCTTTTGTGATGAAAGCAGGAAAAATCGTTGAGTCAGGTATAATTGAAAAGATTTTTTACGAGCCAGACAATGAATATACCAAAAGATTGTTAAGTTCAGTTTTAAGTATAAAAACTCAAAAGAAATTGTAAAATGAAATTATCCTCGGTTAACCCAGCAACGCTTGAAGTTATAGCTGAAATTGAAACAACTCCAATTGAAGAAGTTTACAGGATTTCAAGAATTGCACAAGAAGCATTTAAAAAGTGGGCAAGCACAAGAATTGATGAAAGATTAACTCTTTTGAAAAACGCAAGGGAAATTATTTATAAAAATCGCGATGAAATTGCAAAGCTTATAACGCTTGAAAACGGCAAACCGATAGTTGAATCGTATTCTATGGAAATTTTTCCGACGCTTGATCTTTTTGATTATTACATCAAGAACGCTAAAAGAATTTTAAAACCAAGAAAGGTTCGCTCACAAATTCCGTTGTTTTGGGTAAAAAGAAATTACATTCATTTTGAACCACTTGGGGTTGTTGCAGTGATTTCGCCATGGAATTATCCCTTGCTTCTTCCAATTGCACCGATTATATCAGCTCTTGTTGCGGGCAATTGTGTTATATTTAAACCTTCGGAGTATACAAGCTTAATTGGTTTAAAAATTTATGAAGTTTTTAAGGAAGCTGGTTTTCCTGAAGGTGTCTTTAACATTGTTATTGGTTATGGGGATGTTGGCGAAGCTCTTGTTAATTCTGAAGTTGATAAAATTTCGTTCACAGGTAGCACGAAAACGGGACGAATCATAATGCAAAACGCTTCCAAAAAGCCTATTCCTGTGTCGCTTGAACTTGGTGGTAAAGATCCGATGATAGTTTTTGATGATGTGGATATTGATCTCGTTTCAAGTGCAGCTGTATGGGGTGCGTTTGCGAATGCGGGGCAAACTTGTGTTTCTGTTGAGGTTTGTTATGTTCATGAGAAAATTTTTGATGTCTTCATTGAAAAAGTTGTTGAGAAAACAAGAAAATTAAAAGTTGGCAATGGACTTGATCCAGATGTTGAGATCGGACCAATTAACAACGAGAAACAGTTTAGAATAATTGAAAACCAAGTTCAAGATGCTGTTTTAAAAGGTGCAAGGATTTTAACAGGTGGAAAAAGAATTACTCCGAAAGACAAAAATGGAAATGAATTAAAAGGTTATTTCTTTGAACCAACTGTTATAATTGATGTGGATAATTCAATGCTTTTGATGAAGGAGGAGACATTTGGACCGATTTTGCCAGTTGTAAAATTCAGTGATGAAGAAGAGGTTATCTGTATGGTGAATTCAAGTGAATATGGGCTTTCCGCAAGTGTGTGGACAAAGGATAGAAAAAGAGCAAAGAGGATTGTTGAAAAGATAAGATCTGGCTCTGTTCTTGTTAATGAGTGCGTAGTTCACTACGGCGATGCGAAAGCGCCATGCGGTGGTGTTAAGTCAAGTGGGTTTGGAAGAGTGCATTCTGAATTTGGGATCTATGATATGGTCAATGTGAAGTTTGAAAGTTACGATTTTATTTCTCCCTATCGTTTGTGGTGGTTCGGTTATGATGTTAAGATTTTAAACACAATTAAAAAATCTATTGATTTTTTATACTCGCCATCGCTCGTTCAAAAGATAAAATCAGCACCATTTCTACTTTTAAACTTGTTTAGGGACGAGCAAAGCAAAGTGTAGATTTTTGAAGTAAACAAATAATAGAGAGATGGTTGCTTCATTCCCCGAAGGGAAGTTTTAAGCGATCCAACTTTAATTTGGCTTATTTGAATAATTTTGATATTTTTTCAAACAAAAACCGACCCCGTTGAAAATGAAGAAGTGCTTGATAGGTATACTTCTGTTTTACTTGATATTTATTTTTGAAGTTCTATCTCAAGTAGAGGTTTCTGATGATCTGGGAAGAAAATTAAGGTTTGATGAACCACCAAGCCGGATCGTATCCCTCGCTCCAAGCATTACAGAAACTCTTTATTTTCTCTCGCTCGGGGATAAAGTTGTTGGCGTCACAAGATATTGTAATTTCCCACCAGAAGCTCAAAAGAAAACAATAATCGGAGGTGTGATAGACCCAAATTATGAAATTATAGCTTCGCTTAAACCTGACTTGATAATAATGACGGTTGAGGGCAATACTCGTGAAAGCTTTAACAAATTATCTGAACTCGGGTTTAAAATTTTTGTGACTAATCCGAGAAATTTTAACGGGATTTTCAAAACGATACTTGATTTTGGAAAGATATTTGGAATTGAATCAAAAGCAAAGCATCTCGTTGATAGTTTAAGAGCAGAACTTGATAAAGTAAGAAAGCTTAACATCGTTGAAAAGAAGCCTAAAATTTTTGTGGTTCTCTCACTGAATCCGTTGATGACGGCTGGGAAAAATACATTCATAAATGAAATAATTGAAAGAGCAGGCGGGTTAAACATCGCTGGAACTTTGAAGCAAAATTATCCGATACTCAATCGTGAGGAAATTTTGAAAGTTAATCCCGATATAATAATTTTAACTGAATCAAATGTAGAAAGAGACGAACTTTTAAGGCAATTTCCAGAGTGGAAACATATAAATGCGATAAGAGAAAACAAAGTTTTTAAAGTTGATCCCGACATTTTATTTCGTCCATCGCCAAGAGTTATTCTCGCTACAAAGATAATTGCTCAGATGATAAACAAATCTTCAAAATAAAAGTGAAATCTGAATGAAAAAAGAAAAGGTATTTGTTGCTGTTGCTGGAAATATCGGATCTGGAAAGTCATCGCTCACAAAACTTTTGAGCGAACACTTTGGATGGAAAGCTTATTATGAATCAGTTGATGATAATCCGTATCTTGATGATTTTTACAAAGATATGAAGCGTTGGTCTTTTAATTTGCAGATCTATTTTCTGTCTAAGAGATTCAAAGATCATATGGAGATTGTGAATTCGCCTTATTCAATAATTCAGGACAGATCAATTTATGAGGATGCGGAGATATTTGCTAAGAATCTTTACGAGATGGGCAACATGGATGAGCGCGACTACAGAAATTATGTTGAACTATTCAAAATTATGACGAGTTTTCTTAAACCCCCAGACCTTATAATTTACCTTCGTGCAAATGTTGATACTCTTATTAAACAAATTAAACTTCGCGGGAGATCTTTTGAGCAAAACATCCCTCGTGAATATCTTGAGCGACTCAACAAACATTATGAAGATTGGGTAGCAAGATATAATTTAGGGAGAATGTTAATACTTGAAACAGACGATATTGATTTTGTGAATGACAAGACTGACTTTCAAAAGGTTATAGAAATCGTTAGAGAGGAGCTTAAAAATCTCGGTTTTGAAATTAAAAATAAAACATTGCAAGAGTAAATGAAATATCTCGTGATTGATGTTGAGTCAACAGGTCTTGAACCGGGTTATCATGAGATAATTCAACTTGGAGCCTGTTTGTTTGATGAAAATTGGAATCAGCTTGGGACTTTTTTGACGAATGTTTATCCACTTCATGAGGATAGATTTTCAATTACAGCGATGGGTGTTCATCAACTTTCGCTTCATGATCTTAAGGATGCGCCGATGATTTATGATGTGATCCCTAAATTTGAGGCGTGGATATTAAGGACACTTAAAAAACCTGATACCGCAAGGTCCGCTTTAAAAGATCTGGTGCTTTGTGGGCAAAGCGTGACTTTTGATATAAATTTTCTTCATTTCGCATATAGAGAAGCGAAGTTTGATTGGCCGTTTTCAAGCAAAGTTCTTGATCTGCATATTCTCGCTTTCTATTACTTTACAATTTTAAAAAATAACAACTTGCCAACCCCGAGATCATTAAGTTTAGATTCAATCGCTGAATATTTTGGTCTCAGGAGAAAATCTGAAGGTCACAACGCACTTGAAGATGCCCTTATAACAGCAAAATGTATCGCTATAATAATGAATGAATCAAAAAAATTTAAGATTCAACCTTGATAAGGGTTCATGACATAACTTTAAAAGGCGAGAAAACACTTCTTCGTCCTTTTACACAGGATGATCTTGAAATGGCATTTGAGTGGAATAACGATCCTCTTGTTCTTGAAGCTGAAGGAGAGCCAGAACATACTTGGGATGAAGTTGTTGAAGTTTATGAATATCTCTCAAATAATGGGTTTCTTTTCATAATTGAAGCAACCGACCTTGCGAAGCCAGAGCCAATTGGTGAAATTTGTCTTCTTTATGACGATGACTATGAACGACTTGGTGTTAAGGATAGAAATGAAATTATCTATTGTATACCGATACTTATTGGTAAACCGCAATACTGGGGCAAGGGATATGGGAAGGATGCGATAAAAACGATTTTAAAATTCGCTTTTGAAGTCATGAAAGCGGATAGAGTTTTTGCAACCGATATCTTCTCGTTCAGCGAAAGATCAATTCGGCTTTTTAACTCTCTTGGATTTGATGAGGTTAGGAGAGATAAAAATAGAATTTATTATAGGGGCAAATATTATGACGTAGTTGATTTCTGTATCACGAAGGAAAAGTATTTTCGCTTGAATAGAAGCGCGGTTGGTAATCAAAATTTTCCGGACAAAGAAGTCAGATGAAGATCGCTTTTTTATTTGAATCTGAACCTACCTCTGAACAAATTCAGGCATATAAATGGGTCAGGGCGAGAACTGGTTGTGCCTTTAAAGTTGAAGTTGAAAAAATTTTTGAAACGAACTTAAATGATTTTAATATAATTTGGTGGCACTACGACAAAAATTTTACACTTCCAGATTTTGCAAGGGACGAGAATTTTAAATCGGTTATAACTGATTTTCTAAATCATGGGGGTAATTTGCTTTTAACTTTGTCCGCGATGAAGCTCTTAAATGAAATCGAGATTGAACCGATAGAACCTGATTTTGAAAGTTTTGAACTTAAATCTGAAATTCCGATTGGATTTGTTTCTTTTTTCGGTCATCCTGTTTTTAGGAAATTAAAAAATGGTGTTGATGTATTTCTCGCAAAGCGAGTTGATAAATTCTTAACTATTGCTTATGTGAAGCGAGCGCCAGAAAAGTTAAGGATAGTTGCCGTTGAAAAATTAGGTAGAAAGATAAATTACGATAAGAAAATTTTGTTTGAATATGAAAACGGAGGCAGAGTAATAGCAATAGGTGGAAATGTTTATTTTTCTGCACTTGATAATCCGTTCTTTCACAATCTTGATCGGCTTGTTCTGAACTCGCTTCTTTATTTAAACAATCCAAAAAAGTTTCCCGAACCGAGAACATATTGGATTTTTAGTGGTAAAATTGAAAAAGTTGATCTCGCAATTGAACAAAAAGCGTTGAGAACTGCACATAAAAAAATAGGTGATAAGCACACTGGTCTTTCATTTGAAGATGGTCAAGATTTTCTTGTGCAAGGCGATAAAATTTATGCAAAGGTTTCAGGTATTGAAATAGAGCAAATATCAATCCCACCGTTTCAGTTGATTGACAGATTCAAAATTTATGTCAAAAGCGAAGAAAAATTCATATCGCCGGAAAGTGCACAAATTAGATTCAAACCAGAATCACTTTTGATGGAATTTGAAATTGATAATGTGAAATTTAAAGAGACGATATTTGCGCATCCGAAAAAGCCAGCTTTGATTTTAAATTTTCTCATAACCTCGGAAAGAGATTTTGAAATTTGTCTTGAGATTAAAATCTCGCCGAAAATTTTGAATCTATCAACTATACCACTTAAAGACTTTTTCTATGGATGCGAAGAAAAACTGAAATGTGTTTATGTGTTAAATGATAAACTTTTTGCTTTGTTTCTGGGTAGTCCAAAGAGGTTTGAGTTATTTGATTTCAGAGTTGAGGATGATTTAAGGGTTAAAATCTATTACCGAATTTCTTCTGGCGTTGAAAAAGCATTTAATTTTGCAATTGTTGGCGATGTGAAACATCCATCTTCAAATGAAGATATCGCAAAAAGCGCAAAAGAAATCTATAAATACGCACTCGTTTTTGCCCATAAGGTATTTAAAGAAAATTTAAAATCTGTAAAAGATGGATTCAGGAAGCGACTTTTAATTTTAACACCTGATGAGGAATTTAACAGAAATTTCAAGATTGCTTTATCTTGTTTCCCAAAGTTTGTGAAAAATGTTAAGGGTCTCGGCAATTTCCTTGTTGATGATTTGAACGATGAAATTGTGGATTATGGAAAAGTTTTGCAGATTCTTCCTTTGATGTTAAAAATTGGTGAATATGAAATTGTAAGAGACACGCTTGAATTTGGTGGAAGATGTATGAGTTTAAATGGGGAGATACCATCGGTGTTATCGCTATCGGGGACTTTTGAGTATGAAAGAGATTTGAGAACAGAATATATCAAAGTTTGTGCTGAATATCTCCGCTCTTCAAAAGATAAACTTTTTGCGAAGTTCACTTGGCAAAGGTTGAAAAAAATGATTGAGAACTGTAAAGTTGCCGATCTCGGGAAAGATGTGGTTGACTCACTTCTTTTATTTGCAAAAGTTTTGAAGGATGAAGCGTGGATTAAAAAATTGAGCGATCTGGAAGTAGAAGAAAAACATCATAGAAATTTTAATAAGGAAAGTTTTGAAGATGTTCTTGATGTTAACTCAGCAATTTCGCTCGGAATGTTCATTGGCAATGTTTTGAGGAGGTATTGTATTTTTGATGTTGATTCATTTGAGAAAAAAATTTATTTTTCACCGCTAATTACGGAAAGTTGGGAATTTTGGGAGATCAGAAACTTGAGAATACAAAATATGAGGTTGAATGTCTCGTTGAAAAGAGAAGGAAACTTCATGCGATTTTGGTTTAGAAAAAAGGATCTGCCCGAGGTCAAAATTATTTTTGAGCCAAGATTTGAAGAAAAAATTTGGATTGAAAAAGTTTTAATTGAGGATAAATTAGTTGAAAATTTAAAAGTTGACGAAAGCGGGGCTTGGTTAGAGTTTTCTTTTAGATTTGAGAAGGAAGTAAAAATTTTTTTCAAGAGAATCTCGCTTGAAAAATCTTGATGGAAGCATAAAAGGGTTTTTATGGAGAGAAAGCCCAAAATTTTGTCCCAATCTATTTGCGACTATGTCCCTCTCGTCTCTGGTGAGATTTAATCCAATTTTTTCACCTTCTTCAATAAGTAATCCTATTTTATCTGCGGTTCTTCTGCCAGCATTTTTGTAGGCAATATAAGCGGAAAAGAAGAAGTGTTGGAGCTTATCTTTATCGTCAATGGTATCGGAGAAAATTTTTGAGGGTAGATTTTTGATCCTTTTTTCGTAATTTTCTTCGCTTTCTGAAGTTAATAGTAGTGGAATTTTAATACCTACAAGCGGGATCTTAAAATTAATTTTTCTATGGCTTAGGGTTGCAAAACCACAAACAAGGAGGGCGCTTTCAATGTCGTAATCGCACAGGACGAGAGATTTTTTGTATATCAGGTCAATGGAGTAGACATCGCCAAGTTTTACTTTAAGATTTTTGAATTCTTCACTTCGTATGAAGTTGCGCAGTTTATGAACAATTGAAATTTTATTGTCAATGATGGGTTGAGAATTTGCGTATGAAATCAGGGTTAAAATGATTAGAAATTTAAGTCTGTATAACACCGACATTAAATTTTGGGATATATGGATTGTTATTTGCGATCTCAATTCCTCTGGATATAATTTTTCTTGTTTCAAGTGGGTCAATTATTCCGTCAACCCAAAGTCGTGCGGCTGCGAAAAGCGGTTCCATTTCTTTCTCGTATTTATCTTGAATTTCTTTGAGAAGTTTTTCTTGTTCTTCTTTTGTTATTACCTTTCCCTCCTTTTCCATTTGTGAGAGTTTAATGCTTAATAATGTTTCGCTTGCTTGTTTTCCGCCCATGACTGCGATTTGTGCGGTTGGCCATGCGAAAATAAATCTCGGGTCATAAGCTTTTCCGCACATTGCGTAGTTGCCAGCACCAAAGCTATTGCCAATTATGAATGTAAATTTTGGAACAGTGCTATTGGCGACAGCGTTTACCATCTTTGCTCCGTCTTTTATTATTCCGCCCCATTCGGCTTTTTTCCCGACCATGAAACCAGTGACATCTTGAAAGAAGACGAGAGGGATTTTCTTTTGATTGCAATTCATAATAAACCTTGCAGCTTTATCAGCGCTATCGGAGTAGATTACTCCGCCGACTTGCATTTCTCCAAGTTTAGTTTTAACTACGGATCTTTGATTTGCAACTATTCCGACAGACCAACCATCAATTCTCGCATATGCACAAATTATAGTTTTTCCATATCCTGCTTTATATTCGTCAATTTCACTATCGTCAACTATTCTCGCAAGGACTTCATACATATCATAGGGTCTTGAGATATCCTTTGGAATTATTCCGTAAATTTCTTCGGGATCATATTTGGGTGGTCTGGGTTCAACGCGGTTAAATCCAGCTTTTGGGGTTTCGCCGAGCTTTGAAATTATGCTTCTTATGGTTTCAAGCGCTTCTTCATCGTTTTTACATTTGTAATCCGTCACTCCGCTTATTTCACTATGAACGACTGCGCCACCAAGGGTTTCAATATCAATTTCTTCACCTATTGCAGCTTTTACGAGATGTGGTCCTGCAAGAAATACACTTCCAGTTCCCTCAACTATCAAGGCCTCATCACTCATTATAGGAAGATAAGCACCGCCAGCAACGCAAGGACCCATAATTGCAGCGATTTGAGGAATCCCCATTGAAGACATTATTGCATTATTTCTGAAGATCCTTCCGAAATGTTCTTTATCTGGGAAGATTTCGCTTTGAAGTGGTAAGAAGACGCCAGCGGAGTCAACAAGGTAAACTATCGGAATTCTATTTTCCATTGCGATTTCCTGTGCTCTGAGATTCTTCTTGCAAGTTATGGGGAACCAAGCTCCAGCTTTAACTGTCGCATCATTTGCGACAATTACAACATCTCGTCCGTGGATTTTTCCAATTCCGACGACGACACCGCCAGATGGTGCTCCTCCGTATTCTTCATACATTCCGTAACCAGCGAACAGACCGATCTCAATAAATTCTGAATTCGGATCAATTAATTTCTGAATTCTTTCCCTTGCTGTTAACTTTCCCCTTTTGTGGTGTTTTTCAATTGCTTCTTTACCACCACCAAGTTTTATCTGTTCAGCTTTTGCATTTAAAATTCTTAACAGATTTTTAAGATTGTCTTCGTTTTCGTAAAAATTCTGATCCTTTTTTATCTGGCTTCCGATTGCTTTTGGCATTTTATGATATTTACTTTTGCTTTAGATATTTTTTCTCAATTTCGGTGATTTTGTTCAATCTCTGGAGATGTCTTCCACCTCCGAAGTTGGTCTCAAGGAAAACCTTTATTATTTCCTTTGCAAGTTCGCTCCCGATCACTCTAGCGCCAAGTGTTAAGACATTTGCGTCGTTGTGTTCTCTACTTATCTTTGCAGTAAATTCATTATGACAACATGCTGCTCTTATTCCGGGAACTTTGTTAGCGACAATTGATGATGCAACACCGGTGCCATCAATCATTATCCCACGCCAAGCTTTTCCAGAGATAATAGAATACGCAACTGCATAGGCAAAATCAGGGTAATCAACCGATGATTCAGAATTTGTCCCAAGATCAAGGACTGAATAGCCAAGATCAGAAATAAATTTTTTTAGTTCCTCTTTGAGTTTAAAACCGGCGTGATCGCTGGCGATTGCAACTATCTTTTTACCATCTGCTTTTGGTTCTGGTTTTAATGGATAATCAAATTTTTGAGGAGTATCGCTTTTTTCAATAAATTTGATTCTCAATTGAAGTGCTTTATCTCTTGCGGATGGCGTAACAATTGTATTTTTGTCAATTTCAATTTCCGTTTTTCCTTGGTTGAAAAAATCAACTACTGTTTTTTCTGTTATAAGTTTTTTGGGCATTCACGGAGATGGTTTAATTTTTAAGAGGGGGAGGGAAGCTCCCCCGTCGTGGTATTAGTTTATTCCGAGTTCTTTGAGGACATTTACAACCTTTTCAGCTGCATCTTTAAAGCCATTTGCAACGATGAAATTTAGTCCTGATTCTTTAAGAATCCTTGCACCTTCTTCAGCATTCGTTCCTTCAAGTCGTATAACAACAGGGACATTTACTCCGACCTTTTTTGCAGCTTCAACTACTCCTTGCGCGACACGATCGCATCGGACGATCCCACCGAATATATTGATAAGTATTGCTTTTACATTTGGATCGGAAAGAATTATCCTGAAGCCTTGTTCAACCGTTTCAGTTTTTGCGCCACCACCGACATCAAGAAAGTTTGCTGGTTCACCACCAGCAAGTTTAATTAAATCCATAGTAGCCATCGCAAGTCCTGCGCCATTAACCATGCAACCAACATTCCCATTGAGACGGATGTAGTTAAGATTATATTTTGACGCTTCAACTTCAAGTGGATCTTCCTCGTCAATATCGCGCATTTCAAGTATTTCGGGATGTCTGAAGAGTGCGTTGTCATCAAAGTTCATCTTTGCGTCAAGAGCTAGAACTTGTCCATCGGTGGTTAAAACAAGTGGATTGATTTCAGCAAGGGACGCGTCGGTTTCTTCGTAAGCTTTATAAAGAGCGAGCAAAAACTTAACAGCGTTTTTAAATGCTTCTCCTTCAAGTCCAAGTCCAAATGCAAGTCGTCTTGCTTGATATGGCATTAGACCAATTTTGGGATCAATATATTCTTTCAAAATCTTCTCGGGGCTTTCGGCGGCAACTTGTTCAATTTCTACTCCTCCTTCGCTTGAAACCATCACAACATTTCTAAAAGTGCTTCTGTCAAGAGTTATTCCCACATACAACTCCTTTTGAATCTTTAATCCTTGTTCAACGAGGACTTTTTTGACAATTTTACCTTCTGGACCTGTTTGATATGTTACAAGTTTTGAACCAAGCATATTTTTCGCATGTTCATAAACTTCCTCGTAGCTTTTTGCAAGTTTTATTCCACCAGCTTTACCTCTTCCACCTGCGTGAATTTGAGCTTTTACGACCCATAGTTCGCCACCGATTTCTTTAGCTACCTCAACTGCTTCTTCAGGTGTAAAAGCAACGCGACCTTTTGGAACAGCGACACCAAATTTTTTCAAAATTTCTTTCGCCTGGTATTCATGTATTTTCATTTGCAATCCTTCGTTTATTTTTTAATTAATTCCAGCCCATTTCTTGACAATTTCTGCAACAATAGGATTCATAAGCGTTAAAACTATGATGACGAGAATTATCAGGAAGTTTAATTTTAAGTTCAACCTGTCTATTTCGGATTTGAGTTCTGTCTTTACTGTTTGCAGTTCAGCTCTAACGTTTTCAATTTTTGCATCAAGTTCAGCTCTTACGGTTTGCAGTTCGGCTCTAACGCTTTCAATTTTTGTATCAAGTTCAGCTCTCGTAGATTGCAATTCGGACCTTACACTTTCAATTTGCCTTTCAAGCTCGTTTTTGGTGGTTTTCAATTCAGCTCTAACGCTTTCAATTTTTGCATCAAGTTCAGCTCTTGCGGTTTGCAGTTCAGCTCTAACACTTTCAATTTTTGCATCAAGTTCAGCTCTCGTAGATTGCAATTCAGATCTTACATTTTCAATTTGTCTTTCAAGATCTATTCTCGTGTTTTGTAGTTCAACTCTTACATTTTCAATTCTACTTTCAAGTTCGGTTCGCACTAACACGACATCTGCTTTGCTTGCGAGCTCTTTTGTTAACTCATCTTTGAGTTCAAATTTTTTCTCAATTCCGATAGTTTCAGCTCTATGTTTCATCTCATTGATGAAATCCTCAATCATCTTGGTTATTTCAACCGCTTCATCTCTTCCGAACTTCTTCTCAAGTTTTTCATACAAGCTAAAAGGAACGCTCATTAATATCCTCCCCAAAATTATTTAATTTTTTCCGAGATCGCTTTTCCTTGCAAGAACAATAGCAAGTAGTCAGGACCGCCAGCTTTTGAATCAGTTCCGCTCATATTAAATCCGCCAAATGGATGCACACCAACTATTGCGCCTGTGCATTTTCGGTTTATGTAAAGATTTCCGACATGGAAAAGTTTTTTTGCTTTTTCAATCTTTTTTCTGTTTTTTGTATAAACGGAGCCAGTCAAACCGTATTCAGTATCGTTTGCAATTTCAAGCGCATGATCAAAATCTCTCGCTTTTATAACTGCAAGAACAGGACCAAAAATTTCTTCTTGAGCTATCCTTGCTTTAGGATCAACATCTGCGAAAATTGTCGGTTTTATATAATATCCTTCATCTTGGCGAACTGCTTCACCACCTGTTAATAATTTTCCTTCTGATTTCCCAATTTCAATATATGAAAGAATTTTCTGTTGAGCTCCAGCGTTTATTACAGGTCCAACTGGATAGTTATCTTTCGCTGGTCCGATTTCAAGTTTTTCTGTTTCTGCAACAAGTTTTTCAATAAATTTATCATAAATGCTTTCAACAACAATTGCTCTTGAACAAGCGGAGCACTTTTGACCTTGATAACCAAAGGCGGAAACCACAACACCTTTAACAGCTGAATCAAGATCTGCCTCATCGTCAACGATAATTGCGTCTTTACCGCCCATTTCTGCAATCACTCGCTTAAGCCATATTTGTCCTGGTTGAACCTTTGAAGCAAGCTCGTAGATATGAATCCCAACTTCTTTTGAACCAGTGAAGGCAACAAATCTCGTCTTCGGATGCGCAACAAGTGTATCTCCAACGCTTGAGCCTGGACCAGTTATAAAGTTTAGAACACCATCTGGGAGTCCTGCCTCTTTCATTAGTTCATAAAACTTCGCTCCAATAACTGGTGAGTCACTTGATGGTTTCAGAACAACTGTGTTTCCAGTTACAAGTGCACCAACAGTCATACCGAGCAAAATCGCAAGCGGGAAATTCCATGGTGGAATTACTGCGCCAGCTCCGAGAGGAATATATACCATTTCGTTTTTCTCGCCTGGATATTTAACTACAGGAGCTCCTTTTGCATAATGAAGAGCCCATCTGCTGTAATATTCAAGATAATCAATTGCTTCTGCGACATCAGCATCGGCTTCCGCCCAATTTTTCCCTACCTCAAAAACCTGCCAAGATGCAAATTCAAATTTTCTCTTTCTCAATATCTGTGCAGCTTTTAGCATAATTTTAACTCTATATTCTGGCTTTGTCATGCTCCATTCTTTAAAAGCTTCGTTCGCCACTTCAATTGCCTTGTTCGCAAGATCCGCAGTTCCCTTTTGGAGAATACCTACAACCTGATCTTTCTTTGATGGATTATAGGAATAAAATTTCTCGCTTGTTTTGATTCGTTCTCCGCCGATTATGATATCATATTCTTTTCCAAGTTCGCTCTCAACCTTTGCGAGAGCTTTTTCCATCTTTTTACGATTTTCTGGTTTTGAGAAATCGGTAAATGGTTCGTTTTTGAAGCGAGGTAGCTTCATTTTTTCCTCCTGTTTTATTTTTTGCCTGTTAATTTATTAATTATTTCTTTGGCCTTCTCAAAACCACTTTTGATCACTGCCTCATCTGCACCATGTCTATAATACCCCAAAATATGCAGGTTTTCATAAACCGTGTTGAAAGCGTCAATCAATTTTCCATTTTTGGGCAAGCTTCTTAAAAATTTTCTGTATTCAATTACATTTTCTGGGAATTCATCAGGAGAAAGCCCCCTTCTTAACATTTCGCCCTCTATTGCTCTCAACACTGCAATATATGCAGTTCCACACGCCTCTGAAACCTTTTTTATGTTTCTATATCTACCATTTTCTACAGGGGACTCCGAAAGCGTTTTCAGCGCGTTTCGGTACAATTCATTCGCAAATTCAAAAGCTTCTACAAAAGTTTCCTGCGGCTTAAGGAGTTTTTTTATTTTGTTCCTTTTTCGCATTTGAACAAGTGGTAAAAATTTTGCTTTTTATAAAATTTAAAAATTTTTATCGTCAAAACTCAACTTCTGCGCCCATTAAACTTATCAACTAATGCCTGAACCAAATTTCCTACGATTATTGTTGTTCCAGCGCCAATGAATGTATGCCAAGTCCAGGCTATTTTCGTGTTTAAAATTACATAAACCATCATCAAAACTCCGGATATAAATGCAATCAATGCGCTGTTTTCGTTAACATTTTTAGATAAAACCCCGAGGAGAAATGTCCCAAGTAGTCCGCCATATGTAAATGAAGCAATGCTTAAAGCAAGTTCAACTACTGTTCTTTCTGTCCTCATGAAAAACATCGCTGATCCAACAAGAAGAATTGCCCATATCGCAGTTATTATTCTTGAAACAATTAATTCTTTCTTCTCATCTATATTTTTTCCGAAGTATGGTTTATAGATATCAATCATAGCCGATGAAGCAAGGGAACTCATTGAGCCAGCAAGAGTTGACATAGCAGCTGCAAAAAGTCCAGCTATTATCAAACCGGAGATTCCAGATGGCATATATTTCACGATGAAATCAGCGAAAACCTCATTTGGATTCATATTTGCACCATTGTAAAAGGTATAAAGCATTAAACCGAGAAACAGAAACATGAAAAATTGAAGTGCAACGATGAAACCAGTTGTAATTAACGCTTTTTGACTGTTCTTCAAAGAATCGGTTGTAAGAAGTCGCTGGACAATAAGTTGGTCAGCTCCGTGTGAAGCCATTGAAAGGAAGGCACCGCCAATTAAACTTGCAAGCAATGTATATGGTTGGGAGAAGAAATCTTTTAAAGGTTTATCAAAACCCCAATTTATAATTTTGAATTTTTCCGCTGAAAAACTTAACACTTGTGAAATCCCACCATCAATTTTGCTTCCAAGCACTATGATCGCTGCAATAGCTCCACCTATGTAGATAAACATTTGAACGACATCCATCCATATAACTGCTCTAACGCCACCAATAAATGTGTAAAGAAAGGTCACAAACGAAACGACGGCAATTGAGGTTATGTAAATTTGAGCATCTGACCAATTGACGAATTGTCCTGAATTTTTCAAAATTATCGCAAGAGGTATTGCAGTTGTAAAAAGGCGCACACCATCCGCAGCAAGTCGTGTTACCATGAAAACAATTGAGGCAAAATTTCTTACTTTTCGTCCGAATCTTATTCCAAGGAACTGATACGCTGTTGCAAGTTCCCCACGATAGTAAGCTGGAAGGAAAATGAAACTTACAGCAATTCTTCCGAGAATATATCCAAACGCAAGCTGCAGGAAATTTAAGTTTGTTGCATATGCAACCCCTGGTATGCTTAAAAATGTCAACGCGCTCGTCTCTGTTGCAACGACAGCGAAGCAAACCGCAAGCCATGGAATTCGTCTCGCTCCAAGGAAATAATCCGCTGTGTTTTTTTGCTTTCCGCCAGAAATTATTCCAAAGATTAAAACCCCGAGAAGATAGGCAACAACGATTAACCAATCAATTAAACCGAAATTCATAAAGTTCATTTTTTTGTTTTTAAAGAAAGAGCATCTTCAACAGTAGGTAAGACTTGGAAAAGTGAATCAAGTTTCGTTATTTTTAACAAGTTCAAAATCCTATCGCCCACCCCAGTGAGAATTACAACTCCCTTGTTTTCGCGCATCCTTCTTTCACAAAATAAAAGCGAGCTTAGACCAGAGCTATCGCAATATTCAACTTGAGATAAATCAATTATTAATTTCTTCATTCCACTTTGACATAAAGCCAAAAATTCTGCTTTCAATTCAGGCGCTATGATCGCATCAAGTTTTTTCTCGTTCAACTTGAAAACTAATGTATCTTTGACCGGCTTTAATAGTTCAAAGTTCATAAAATTGCGATTTTTATTAGAATATGCTCAAAGATCCTATCATTCCTGAATAAGCTGACTTTAAATCTGTGTTCTTGCCTATTGCAAGTTGAAAATTATAAAACAGATCCGCGTTGTCCCTTTTGAAACCAATTTTAATCCCAGAGTTGAGGTCTTGACAAAGCCATGCATTGAAAATATCAAAGTCAAAGCTCATATCTATTACAATGTCGTATCTAAAGAGAGCAAGTTTTTTAAGAAAATTACTTTTGGGCAAACCAAAAACTGAAACGTTATCCTCGGTTACCTCAATGAAACGATATCTTTTCGTAGTGAAATATTCCTTGAACTTAGAGAGCGCTATGACGGTTATGTTATATTTCCCAGGAATATCTTTGAGCATTTCATATGCAGTTAAAAACTGCTTCTCTTCCCTTGGCATTATTATAGCAATATATCTTGCCCTTTGAAATGCCTGCGTGAAGTTGACAATTTTTCTACCCCTAACTCCGCTTTTTAACTTTGCGAAAGCTATTATTAACTTTTGAAGTAAAGTTTTCATCACGGATCTATCACTTTGATCTTCTTCCTTTTATAAACGCTTGGCGTATGTATTCTTTGTCATAGAAGTAATAAGAAAGTCCAAGTTTCAAGGCAATGAAGCCGTCTTTATCTTTTGTCGTTGGATCTCCATCAAGATCGCCCTTTGTTGTGAGATTATACGAGGCAGAAAAATCAACTGACAAGAAATGTTTCACATACATATTCAATCCAAGCCCAAATCCAGCAGTTGCTGTGTTCCGACCCATATAATTGCTTATGTTCGGTTGATAATGAATTATCCCGCCAGAAATGAAGAAATAGACATCTGACTTGCTTCTTGGAACAATGTGAAATTCACTTTGCAATTCACCAGATATTATCGTAGTCCAATTCTTTAAGTTTGTATTTTTATCTTTAAATCCAACCCATCCTCCTGAAAATTTGCCAACGATTGAGAGAAAATCAAAAACTCCTAATCTTACTTTCGCATTTCCGATTGATTGAATATCTGGTTTTGATTGACCTTGAAAAATTGAAATTCCAGCATCAGCGCCAAAGCCAAATTTACCAGGTAAAGTTTGAGGCAGCAAGGAGTTAGTAACGATAATTAGCAAGATTATAAGCGAAAAGGCTTTTCGCATTTTTCCCTCCAGTTTATTTTATGAGTTCAAGAAATTCTTCCTCTGAAATTATCTTAACACCAAGTTGCCTTGCCTTTTCATATTTTGAGCCGGGGTTTTCGCCAACGACGACATAATCTGTTTTTTTGCTTACGCTGTTGCTTACCTTTCCACCTAATTCCTCAACTTTTTCTTTTGCTTCTTCACGAGTAAAAGTTTTCAATGTGCCAGTAAAAACGAATGTCTTTCCTGCAAGTTTTTTCTTAGCTTTTTCTTCAGGTTTAACTTCAAAATTCAATCCGGCATTTCGCAATCTTTCAATCAGTTCAAGGTTTCTTTGATCTCTGAAAAATTTATAAACGCTCTCAGCTATCCTCGGTCCGATGCCATAAACTGATTCTATTTGAGATGGGGTAGCTTTCATGAGTTTATCAATTGAATTAAAGGAATCGGCGAGAAGTTTTGCGGTTTCAGAACCAACATATCTTATCCCAAGTGCGTAAAGGACGCGATGAAACGGTTGCTTTTTGCTGTTTTCAATTGAATTCAACAGATTTTGGACGCTTTTTTCACCAAATCCTTCAATTTTAACGAGTTTGGCTTTGTGCTTGTGAAGATCGTAAATATCAGCGTAGTTTTTCAAGAAACCAAGCGTCACAAGTTTATCAACGATTGCTTCCCCAAGTCCTTCAATATCCATTGCGCCTCTTGAGGCGAAATGTTCAATTTTCGCTCTAACTTGTGCTGGACATTCTGGATTTTCGCAATAGTAGTTTGCCTCTCCGGATGGTCTTTCAATTGGACCTCCACAAGCAGGACAGGTTTTTGGAAATTCAAATGGTACTGAATCTGGAGGTCGTTTTTCAAGAACAACTCCAACTATTTTAGGAATGACTTCACCACTTCGCTCAACTATTACTGTGTCTCCGATCCTTATGTCTTTTTCTTTAATATAATCTTCGTTATGAAGCGTTGCCCTCGTTATGATAACTCCACCAAGTGGCACAGGTTGAAGTTCAGCGACAGGAGTTATCGTTCCAACTCTCCCAACCTGTAAAGTGATCCCGAGAAGTTTTGTTTGAGCTTGTCTTGGAGTGAATTTAAAAGCGATCGCCCATCTTGGGCTTTTTGCGATTGCACCAAGGATTTCTTGCTGACGAATTGAATCAACTTTTACAACAATTCCATCTATTTCGTAAGGCAATTCATCTCTATGGTCTTCCCAATATCTCCAAAATTCAATCACTTCATCTATGTTTTCACAAAGTTTCGCATGTTCACAAACAGGGAAACCAAGCCGTTTTAGAATTTGTAGGTTTTCGTATTGGCTTTCAAGTTCAACACCTTCCGCTTCAAGATAATAGGCAAAAAATCGCAGTGGTCTTTGGGCAACTAATTTAGGATCCTGAAGCTTCAAAGTTCCAGCGGTTGCATTTCTTGGGTTTGCGAAGATTCTTTCTCCGAGTCGCTCTCTTTCTTCGTTTAATTTTTCAAAATCAATCTTGTTCATATAAACTTCACCACGAACCTCAATGTTTAGAAATTTTTCATCTGGATTTATCAATCGCAAGGGTATTGAACGAATTGTTTTAATGTTATTTGTTATATCATCGCCTTGAATTCCATCGCCACGAGTTGCGCCGAGGACCAAAATTCCGTTTTCATATCTCAATCTGACAGCAACGCCATCAAATTTTAATTCTGCGACATATCTATATTTTTCGCCTTCAAGAAGTTCGGCAACTCTTCTATCAAAATCTTTTATCTCTTCAATCGTGAAAGCATTATTTAAACTTAACATTGGGGTTGGATGTGTGACAGTAGGAAATTCCTTAGTAGGTTGCCCACCTATTCTTTGTGTCGGCGAATCGGGGGTGACAAGTTCTGGATATTGTCTTTCAAGTTCAATTAATTCTCTCATCAACATATCATATTCAAAATCAGAAATAATTGGCTCTGCGAGTACATAATATCTGTAATCGTGTTCTCTTATTTCTTTGCGCAACTGTTCAATTCTTTCAATGATCTTCGGGTCTATTTGCCTCATAGTTTTATATAGACTCAAATTTTGTTTTAACTTATCGTGGGGAGGAAATCGTTTTTAATTTTTCTCTATCAATGATATAATTGCGCACAACTGCCCCCTTTCTACCAACTGGTTCAAGTTCGTATCCATTCAGAATAAATTTTATCCCTCCCGCATTTCCAATTGTGAAATTAAAGTTATTTTTCGCTCTTAAGGTTAAACTTGAATTTGGCAACATTAGAAATTCCTTGACTTGGGCGCTGTCAATTATAACGCTGAACCACACAGAATCGTTTGAAATGATTCTCAAGTCAAGACTATCAATTTCAAATGTCGCCTTGCGTTCTATGTTTTCTGGACTTCTAACTTTTGAAATTTCTTCAACTGCTGTTTCAAATTTTTTTCTCTCAATAGGTTTCTTCTCTTCTGAATCAACTCCAATGAAGACAAAAATTAGCACAAGGATTGTAACGATTGCGCCAATTATCCATAAAACATTTTGAGAGATGAACGAAGCAAGATCAATTTGGGTTTTAATTGTTTCCTTTTTTTCGGTTGTTGGCTTGAGGGAGGCAATTTCGTTTTCAAACTCTTTTATGACATCGTTCGGGTTTAAGCCCACCACTCTTGCGTAGCTTCTGATGAAAGCCCTCACATATGGCTCTGGAGCGAAATCATAGACCCCGCTTTCAATTTTCTCAAGGAATTTTTCACTTATTCTCGTTTTTTTGGAAATATCTTTAAGAGTTAAATTGCGACCCTCGCGTGCTTGTTTCAGGATTTCAGCAACGCTCATTTTTTTCCTTTTTAGTTTTCAGAAAATAATCTAACAAAATTAATCTTTTTAATCAAAATATGCCTTGGGAAAGCACAATGCAGGGTAGCGATTTATCAGAAAGAGAGAATTTAGGAGCTCGTCAAGATTGGAAGTTTAAAAATGATAAATTGTGGGCGCTGCAGGATTCGAACCTGCGACCTCTACCGTGTGAAGGTAGCGCTCTGGACCAACTGAGCTAAGCGCCCCAATGGTTTATATTAATTTAAAAACGAAAAACAATAAACGCAAAATCTAAACTCGGGAGGCGAGATGATTATGAGCGAGCGACTTTATTCTTGATTTTACAGCTTCGTCTGCTGGATTGCGCTCAAGAAGTACTTCATAACACTGAAGGGCTTTGTGAATATCACCTGCGCCTATGTAAGATAAAGCAAGAACTTTAATAGCATCATTAAAAAATGGAGATTCTTTGAGGTTCAAAAATTCTTTCAAAACATCAATTGCCTCGTTGAATTTTCTTAAACCAACAAGGCAAGTTCCGAGGTTGTATTTTATTTCGTCATCGTCCTTAAATTCAAGAGCGAATTTCAAAGTTTTAACTGCATTTTCAAGATCACCCTCAATTTGTTGAATTCCAGCAAGTATCTTAAAAACATCAAATGATGGTTTAACCTCCGCAATATATTTTATGATCTGCACAGCGTTTTTGTTTAGCGATTTGTATTCAGCGACAAGGAAATCAAGTGCCAATTTATAAAATTTTTCACTTGTCAATATCCGCAAAATATACTTTTTTGAGTTTTGAAAGTTCCCGAGTTTAAAGTAGCATATCATCAAGTTAAACATTATAAGTTCGGGTTCAATGAAATTTTCAAGTGCTGTTTCAAGAGGTTTGCCTTTGGATAAAGCGTATAAATTTTTGAGCGCTTTTTCAAGGAAGTTTTTTGCAAATATGAAGTTTGATTGTTTCATATGCGCAAGTCCAGCGGAAAAATAAGCTCCTACTTGATGTGGCGCAATTTTTATTGATTTGACAAAATAGTTGAGCCCCTGCGATATATTACCTTTTTGAATTTCATATTCGCCGAGAGTGTGGTAAATGACAGCTCCAAGAGAATCACTTAAGTTGGAAATTTCCCGTGGAATCTGAATTGATCTTTTTAGATATTCAATCCCTTCATCTTTTTCTCCTTTTAAGATCTTCGTGATACCAATATGATAACATGTGTAAGCATTGTTTGGATTTTGTTTAAATTGGTCAAGCAAAATTTGCAAGTTCCTTTCATATTTTTTGTTCATTATTTCATCGCTTTGACCATAGCCAAGATGAGTAATTGTTATATCTGTCTTTGCTAGTTTCCCGCCACTTCTTAAAATTGATGGTGATATCTGTTCATGTATTTTGCCCTCAAATTTGAATTCATCTTTCCTTCTAAATAATCTCGGATACTCATTTATTACGGAGGGTTTGCCTTCTTTGTCAAGATTTATAACTCGGACATAGAGGCCATCAAAATTTAAATTGATATATTTCTTTATCTTTTTTTCCTGTCCTTGATTTAATCGTTCATCTGCGTCAAGGACTAAAATCCAATCACCAGTTGCGTGTTTTATTGATTCATTTCTTGCAGATGCGAAGTCGTTTTCCCATTTAAAAGAAAAAACCTTAGCATTGTAAGAACGAGCGATATCAATCGTTCTATCGGTTGAACCTGTGTCAACTATGATTATCTCATCAACTATATTTTTCACGCTTTCTAAACATTCTGGGAGAAATTTTTCCTCATTTTTAACAATCATGCAAAGTGAAATTTTGGGCATTTGTGAGGTTCAAGTTTTCTTTTCTTAATAAGATTTATCGGAATAATTTGGAGACTCTTTAGGGGAGCGTGTGTTTCTCTGCTTTTATGTTTTAAGATTAAAGTAACTCGGGATTGAATCCGATAAATAAAAGTGAAATGTCAGGGCAAGGAAGCCCTGACGAATGTAAAACAAACAAAAAACAAGGAGGTTATAAGCCATGGCATTCTCACAGGGAACCCGCATCAACACAAACATCGCAGCGATGAACGCCTACAACGCTCTCAACGATATCAATCGTGAATTGGGCGTTCATCAACTCCGTCTCGCAACGGGGAAGAAGATCAACTCCGTCGCCGATGATCCCTCTGGTTACACGATTGCAAAAAAATTGCAAGCAAGAAGCCGTGGGCTTGCACAGGCAATAAACAATGTCGGCGACGCGAAAAATGTTCTTTCAATTGCTGAAGGCGGTTTGCAGAAAATTAATGACTTGCTTGTTTCAATTAAGGAGCAGGTAACAAGAGCTGTAAACGGTGGCTTGAGCGAAGATGAACTTCAGGCGATTGCTACACAAATCAATGATTACCTTGCTGAAGTTGATGATATCGTGAAACAAACAAAGTTCAACGGAATGCAATTGCTCAGAGGAGCTGGTGGTGGTGACTGGGTTGCAGGTAGAGATTTCCAAGTCGGAAGCGATAATGGCGACACTCTCACAGTTAAATTTGACATAACCGTTGATAGCACACTTGTAAAATCAGGCGCTGTCGCCACATCTGACTTGGTGACCTCGTTTATCACCACAGTTGATAACGCAATAAAGACAGTTACACAGCAACTTCAATATGTTGGTTCTTTAATTAATCGTCTTGATGTTAAAGAGGCAAACTTGATAGTGTCAATGACCAACACTGATGCAGCTGCAAGCAGAATTTTTGACGCCGACATCGCTAAAGAGCAGGTTGAAGTTGCGAAACTTATGATACTCCAGCAAACAGCCACAGCTCAACTTGCTCAAGCAAACGCTGCTCCGCAAGGAGTGCTTGCATTGTTTAGATAATCTTTGGAGACGCTGAACGATAGATAAATGAATCTGGGGGTTGCCTTCAGCGCAACCCCCATTGCGTTTAAAAATAGAAAAAGTTTAACAATGCCAGAAAAAAATAGCTACATAGAAAACGAAATTCTCAACCTTTCACCAGTTGAACTGATCTTAAAAATCTATGATGTTGCGATCGTTAGCTGTAAAAGAAAAGACGCAGAGAGAGCAAACAAAGCTATTACTGAACTTATCGCTTCGTTGAACTTTGATTATAAAGAAATTTCTTTGAGTTTATTTAAACTTTACCACTATTGCCAATACGAGATAAGGCAAGGTAATTTTGATAACGCTGTTAAGGTTTTAAAAGAACTTCGCGATGCGTGGGCGAAAGCTTTCAATTTAAAATAGGAGTTGCAAAATGTCGTTTTATTTCAATACAAATAACAACATTAACCCTATAGATAACTTACTGCAAATATTCAAACGAGCCGAAAGCAATAAACTCATCAAGCCAGTTGAAACACAAAAAGATCTAACCCAAGCTAAAAACTCGGTATTTCTGGAACTAAAAACAAAATTAAATTCACTTCTTTCAATAGTTAAAGATCTGTCAACAAGAGGGGTAAATTCAAGATTTCAAGTTAAAACAGCTGAAGTCTCAGATCAAACTGTTTTATCAGTAAATGTTGAGCCGGTTGCGACACCTGCAAACCATACGATTTTAATTCAACAACTTGCGAAAGAGGATTTAATTCTTTCCTCAAAATTTTCAAATGACGGAATGGAAATTTCAACAGCAGAGGGAACAGGAATAAAAACGATAAGAATCACGGTAAATGGGGTTTCAACTGATGTAAATATCACAATAGGAAACGAAGATACAAATAAAGTGATTTTAAATAAAATTGCATCTGCAATAAATTCTGCTGATTTTGATGTTAAAGCAAGCGTTATATCTGATACTGCATCAACTTCGCGACTTGTTATAAAAAGCAAACATACGGGAAGTCAATACGCAATTTCTCTTGCTGATATTCAAGGAAACTTGCTTGCAAACATTGGGCTTGATTCAAATGTTATTAGCGGTCGCATCACTGCAGGCGATACAACAGGTGGATATCTTTACAATGATATCAATTCGCTTGATGCAAAACTTATCGTTGACGGTATAAATATAATTCGTGGATCAAATAAAATAAACGATGTAATTCCTGGCGTCACAATTGAACTAAAGAAATCTCAAAATCCAAACGATAACCCAGTAACTGTCGCAATTAAAACTGGTACTGCCAGAATTAAAGAGACAATTGATTCGTTTGTGCAAATCTACAATGATTTGATAAAGTTCATAAATGATAAAACGAAAACCACATCGGATGGAACTCGTTCTATTTTAAGTGGTGATTATGTTCTATTAAAGTTGAAAGCAGACCTGCGGCTTATAGTAAGCAGTCCTGTTTCATCAGGAACTTTAAAATTTTTAAGTGATATCGGAATCAAGATTAATCCTGACGGAACGCTTAAGATTTCTGATAACTCAAAACTTGATAAGTTGATCTCTACAAATGTTTCACAGGTAGAGGAACTTTTTAACTCTTCAGACGGGATAGCGATTAAATTAAAGGAATTTATAAATCCTTTTGTCCAAATCGGTGGGGTAATTGAGCAAAGAATTAACTTTGGAAAGGAACAGATAAAACGGTTTGACGAGAGGATAAAATCTTTGAACAAAATCATTGAACAAAGAGCCGAAGATTTGAGAAAGCAATTTGCCCAACTTCAATCTCTTTACACTGCTTTTGCAAGGCAACAAGCAATAGCTCAACAATTAATGCAGATGTTCCTGTCATGATCCAAGAAGTAAAAAACATAGCGACAGTACAAACAATTCACCAAAACAAGCACGATCTGAACGATGCGAGAGTTATACAAAATGAAGATGAAGTTACGCAAAACGAGCGTAAAATCTCAATGGAGGAAGTAGAGAAAATAATAAAAGAATTAAATCAGTTTATTCAAATTTTTAACACCAAGATCACTTTTGAAATTGACAAGGAAGCGAGGAAAACCGTTTTGAAGATCGTTGATGTGGAAACAAACGAGATAATTCGCCAAATCCCACCAAAGGAACTTTTGATAATTTCAAAGCGAATTAGTGAATTACTTGGATTGATAATCAATGAGAAAGTATAACTCAAATACAAAGTTAATTCAATTGATTTTTGATGAACTTCGCGAGACATTAAAGATTACGCTTTTGATTCGGGAGATGATCTCCAGAGGTGAATTCACGAAGTTATCCGAACACCTATTGAAGCGAGAGCAAAAGCTTAAAGAAATGTTCAATCTCTTGGAAAACTTTGAAAAAGTGAAAAATGAAATCCCAGATTTCCAACAAATCAAGTTTGAGGTTAAATCAATTCTTAATGAGATACTAAAGATTGATAGGGAAAGTGCCGATAATATAAAGGAGAAAATGAGAGAAATTTCGGAAGAGCTATCAAAGTTGATTGAACGCAGAAAAATTTTAAATTATTTGAGGTAAAAATGAGGATAAATGAAATAAGCGGAAAAATACCGCTGCCTGAAGAGAACAGCGGGCGGAAAACGCAAAAAACGGAGGAGAAGAAAGATAAAATTGAGATTTCAAGTGAAGCAAGGGAAATCTATAGATTGAAAAGAGCGGAAAGAATTGAAGAAGTTAAAAAGAAGATTGAAACGGGCTTTTATAACTCTGATGATGTGATTGATAAAGTCGCAGAGAAAGTATACAGTCTATTTAAAATAGGCAAGTAGATCCCGTGATCTATCAACCATAGCACCTCCCCCCGCCGTAGTTCAGTGGTAAAAAAACCCGAACTGTGTGTTCGGGTTTTTTTGTTTTGTTTGAAATTTTAAATTATTCCATCTATATTTTTACTGGTTTAGCAAAACGCAACAAATTTTTGATCTTAAATTGCGCGTATACCTTTCGGGCGGAATGGAATATGCAAATGAAAAGATCTTCGTATGGAGATTTGAAATTGAAAGATGGTTGAGGGAAAATTTAAATCATTTCGTTTTTAACCCCGTGATAGAGACGCAAAAGTTTCTTGAGGAGAACTATCCTGATATTTTAAACTTCAGAGAGTTAAAGGTGACCTCGCCAGAAAAGTTTACGGAAATAATTAGACGAATTGTTGAAAAAGATATTGAGGCGGTAAAACAATGCGATTATATCATCTGTTTTTGGGATGAGAGCGCTGAAAAGGGAGCTGGAACCCAAGGTGAAATTACGCTTGCAAAGTTTCTTAACAAGCCTGTTTTCCTTGTATCAAAATTTGAGTTTTCAAAAATTCCGTCATGGATCATAGGTTGTGTGGATAAAATTTTTTACGACTTTGAGCAATTGAAAGATTTCCTTTACAAAAAATTTAAACCTTCCAATGAGAGCAACGAGAGCGGAGATTGACCTTTCTGCTTTTGAGTTTAATTTTAAACAAGTAAGAAAACTGGTGGGTGGGGGCATTAAAATAATGGCCGTTGTGAAAGCAAATGCCTACGGTCATGGTGCAATTGAAATATCAAAATTAGCTATATCGCTTGGTGCTGATTACCTCGCTGTTGCAATTCCTGAGGAGGGAATTGAATTAAGAGAAAATGGAATTGATATACCAATTCTTGTTTTCACCCCAGCGTTTGAATATCAAATGGAACTTTTCTTTAAATATGACTTAACAGCGACAATAACTTCGCTTGAAAGCGCACAGAAATTTAATGTGCTCAGCGACAAATTTGGGAAAAAGGCAAAATGTCACATTAAGGTTGATACAGGGATGGGAAGAATTGGAATAGATTATAAAAACGCATACGAATTTGTTAAGAAGATTTATTACGACTTTAAAAATCTTTACATTGAAGGGATTTACACTCACTTTGCAACATCCGATGAAAGAGACAAATCCTTTGCATATCTTCAATTTGAAAGATTTATTAGCATCATAAGAGAGATCAATATGTCTGGGATTGATATACCACTAAAACATTGTGCAAATTCTGGGGCTATACTTGATATGCCGGAGACATATCTTGATATGGTTAGACCAGGGATCATGCTATACGGTTATCATCCATCGCTTGAGGTCAAAAACAGGATTGAACTAAAACCAGTTATGACATTAAAATCAAAAGTCGCATTTGTTAAAGAGGTTGAGCCTGGGACAAGCATTAGCTACGGACGAAGGTTCATAGCGAAAGAAAAAACTAAAATAGCAACGATACCTATCGGATATGCAGATGGCTTTAGACGCTCACTTACAAATCTTGGGAAAGTTGAAATAAATGGCGTAATTTTCCCAGTCGTTGGAACCGTAACAATGGATCAGATCATGGTTGATGTGGGCTTAAGCACAGATATAAAAGTTGGGGATGATGTAATTTTATTCGGTAATGGAAATATAACAGCGTGGGATGTAGCGAGTTTGCTTGGGACAATACCTTATGAAATCTGTTGCGGTATTTCTTCAAGGGTTCCAAGAATTTATGTGAGAAATTAAAAACAAAAAGGGTTAAATCATGTCAAAAGCATTTGCGGTGATAATGGCAGGTGGCGTCGGCTCAAGATTCTGGCCCAAAAGTAGATCAAGAAAACCGAAACAATTTTTAAACATTCTATCTTCAAAATCTTTAATTGAGCAGACAATAGAACGAATAAATCCACTTATCCCAGAGGAGGACATACTTATTGTTTCAAACAAAAATCAAACAGCCGAACTTGTTCAGGTGTTACCAAAATTTCCAATTCAAAACATAATCCTTGAACCGCTTTCCAAAAACACAGCACCTTGCATAGGGCTCGCAGCTTTGTTTATAAGAAGACGTCAACCTGATGCAGTGATGGTCGTTCTACCATCAGATCATCTCATAAAAAATGAGGAAAAGTTTCTCAACACATTAAAAATAGGGATTGAAACAGCGTATAAAACAAATGGTTTAATAACGATAGGAATTCAACCATCATACCCATCAACTGGCTATGGTTATATTCAATTCATTGAGGATGATGAGAGCGAACTTTCAGAAAAGGGAGTTTATAAAGTAAAAACATTCGCTGAAAAGCCTGATTTAGAAACAGCTAAAAAATTTATAGAAAGCGGAGATTTTCTTTGGAACAGCGGTATGTTCATATGGAGAGTTGATGTGATACTTGACGAAATTCAAACACATTTGCCAGATATATATGAAGAATTAATGACAATTGACAAAACAATTGGAACTGATGAATTCAAAACTGTCCTTGAACAAGCGTATGGAAGAATGAAATCAATCTCCATTGATTATGGAGTTATGGAGAAGACAAACAGAGCCTATGTGATAAAAGCAAATTTTGAATGGAGCGATGTTGGAAGTTGGGAAGAAGTTTATAACCTTGCACCAAAAGATAAAGATGGAAATTATATCTCTTCAAATCCAGAAAATGTAGTTTTAATTGATGTCAAAAATTCACTAATTGAAGGGAACAAAACCTTAATTGCAATGATTGGGGTTGAAGATTTAATAGTTGTCAGCAGCGAGGATGCAATTTTGATTTGTAAGCGTGATAGAGCGCAAGATGTAAGAAACATAGTCAATTACCTTAAACGAAAAAATATGGAAAAGTATCTATGAGGATCTTGAAAACTTCAATCTTCATTTTGATATTTGCCTTTAACTCCTGCACGAGCGCTGTCCGTTATTCAACTCAAGAAACATTCAGAATCTCTGAAAAAGTTCAAATCGGTGTTGCTTCATATTATGGATTAGAATTTCACGGTAGACCAACGACAAGTGGTGAGATATACGATATGAATTCCCTTACAGCAGCTCATCCAACTTTGCCACTTGGGACAATTGTTAAAGTCACGAACCTTGCCAACGATAAAAGTGTCATCGTTAGAATAAACGATAGAGGACCTTTTAAAAAGAATAGAATTATTGATGTTTCGTATGAAGCAGCTAAACAACTTGGTTTTTTAAATGACGGAACAGCACTTGTGAAGATTGAAGTCATAAAACTTCCCGAAGATGAAAAATAAAATCGGATTTGATCGTGAAAAATAGAAAAAGAATAAAGCCACCAGCATTGAAAAAGGGGGATGTAATTGGAATCGTCTCCCCTGCAAGCTCCCCAGATGATTTTTCAAGAATTGACAAAGGAGTTGCTTACCTTGAAAGTTTGGGATATAGGGTTAAGCTAGGTAAACATATCTACAGACGAAATGGGTATCTTTCTGCGAATGATGATGAAAGAGCTGAGGATTTAAATGAAATGTTTTCGGATCCGCAAGTCCGTGCGATAATTTGTGTAAGAGGTGGATATGGCACGCCGAGAATTCTTGATAAAATCAATTACAGCGCGATCCGAAAAAATCCAAAGATTTTCGTTGGCTATAGCGATATAACTGCGCTTCAACTTGCGATTTTCAAAAAAACTGGGCTGATAACTTTCTCAGGTCCGATGCTTGCGGTTGATATTTATTCCGATTTTGATCCATATGCTGAGGAATTTTTTTGGAGAATTTTGACTTCAAAATCGGACAAAATTCAAATAAAAAATCCTGACGATAAAGACATCAGCGTTTTAAGTCATGGAAAATCAACGGGAATCCTGCTTGGAGGAAACTTATCTCTATTGGCTTCGGTAATTGGAACTAAATTTCAACCGGATTTCAGTAATTCGGTCCTTGTAGTTGAGGACATTGGGGAAGAGCCGTATAGAATTGATAGATATTTCTCTCAACTGAAAAACTCGGGAGTACTTAGCAAAATTAAGGCTTGTGTTCTCGGACAGTTTACAGATTGCGCCCCTAAGGAGCCAGAGAAAAGTTTGACCCTTGAACAAATTTTTCAAGATTATTTAGGCAATCTTAAGATTCCTGTTATAGCAAATTTAAGTTACGGGCATATCCCAAAGAAAATCACTCTCCCGATTGGAGCCAAGATAAGAATTGATACAAAGAGAAAAATGATAGCAATAGTTGAAAGCGTTGTGTCTTAAAATAGTGATCTTCATGATTTTAACCTCAACTTTGTCATCGCAAAATCTGCTTCAGTTCAAGTTTAATCGCGAATTTTCAAACTTTTATTGGAATGGTCTTTTAAATTTTCACACATCAAGAGGTTCTTTTGACATTTATATTTACGAGAAGTTTTCAGAAATGATAATAAAAACGGACAGAAAATTTGTTCGTGACGATAACGATTTCAAGTTTAGATTTCATAAAAGCATTTCCTCTCGTTTTAAGATATCGCTTCTTTTAAACTCTGTTTCATTTGTTGATGATAAACTTGTGGGATTCAGCAGGGCATCTTCAACTGATCTATTATCTGGTATTAAGGTGATGCCATTTTCAAATTTCGGTTTTTCTTTTTTAAGTGGATATAAACTTGATTATCAAATGAAACAAAAAGACGATGGCTGGGTTTACAGGATTTCTTCTGATACGACGGATTTATTGATCTCTGATTATCATCTAAAGACAAATATAGAGCACCAGGAGGATTTTATTAAGCCAAGAAAAAACATAACTTCATCGCTCAATCTAACCGTATGGCGAAAATTTACCGCTGATGTTGAAAGCAAAGCGGAAATTTTTATCAAGCGCGTTAAGCGTGACTTTTATTTCTATGCTGATTCAAATATACAAAAAACTTACGGTGTTAATTTAAACATTGAGGGAAGAGATGAGAGGGCAATAACAGGAGTTTTGCTTTTGGACTATCCATTGATCAATAACTTAACTTTAAATTTAAACTTTGCTTTAAACAGACGAAACATAGCGAAGATGGTGCGTTATAAAACGCCTTCGCTTTATGATTCAGATATTGAAGAATTTACACTTAACATGAGCACGGGTTTATCATATTCAACGGAAAAATTTAAAACAAAATTTGAAATAGGATACTCCGAGCGAAACGAAATTCACAAACCTAAAAAACATGAGTTAACAACCGAGAGCATGTTTTTGAGGATAAAACAAAGCGAAGAGCAGAAAAACAATAAAAGTTTGCGGAGGATTGTAAATGGTGAAATTTCTTTTGATCCTTTGGATTGGTTAACAGTAGGCGGGATGTTTTATGTTTCGCTTTTTAGATACGACACACCAAGTGCTTTAAATGATGATGATAGAGATGAGCTCTTACAGATTTTCCGCGTTTTTCTGAAATTAGATATCTCAAGAGAAATTCGGATGGAGATACCGCTTGACCTAAATGGACAACATCTTGTTTATATCTTTGCAACAAGAAGCGTGAATAACAATTGGAACAGAATAATTAAACTTTCCCCTTCAATTATTTTTGAAAACGAGCGCTTGAGGAACAGAGCAAGTTTTTCAGTCCTTGCGAATTACACAGTTTATGATTTTGAGACGATCACACCTATGGTGAAAAGTTATGTTTTCAGACAATTTTATTTTAATGATTCAATTTCCTTTCCAGTGTTTAGTAGGTTGAGTTTTAGCGGAAATTTGCAAGTGATACTTTCAGAAAGCGGGAGATTGAAATGGAGAGAATTTAAAACAAAACCAGTAATTTTTATAAGCAACAGCGAATATAGTTTTAAATTAAACTACTCCTTGAATAAAAGTGCAAGATTTTCGGTAGGTTATCGTTTCTTTAACGAGAGAAGATATAGATTCGTTGAACTTAACAGAGTTCCTGATACGAGGATAATTGCGTCAGGTCCTATATCAGAAATTGAGATAGCAAATGAAAAATTTAAATTAAACTTTGACGGTTGGATGGAGCGTTTGAGGTTGGGTGGCAAGGTAAGTGAAGTGCCAATTTTGAATTTAAATTTGACAATAAACTTATGAAGAAATTTCGTTTCAAGTCCGATATCGCAAGCTTCCCATCCAATATTTCATCTTTGAAAAAGTTTGAAAAATTTCTTGAGAGATTGAAGAAAAAACATAAAATTTCTGATGAAGATTTTTATAGAATTTCTCTCGCTTCAAGTGAGGCTTTTATAAATGCAATTGTCCACGGTAATAAGCTTGATTCTTCCAAAAAGGTAACCGTTAAGTTCAGAGCTTTTAAAAAAAGTTTTGAAATTGAAATTCAAGATGAGGGCGAGGGATTTAAAACTACCATTTTTTTAGATCCAACATCAGCGGAGAATTTGCTTAAAGAGTCCGGCCGTGGAATTTATATCATGAAATCTTTTTCTGATGCTGTAAAATTTTACAAAACTAAAAAGGGTTTCAAAGTAAAAATAAAAATAAAAAAGCGATCGGGCGTCCCTTGAGGGATCGCCCAATCGCCAACGGAGGTGCTACGGCGGGGTATCAATCTAAAGAACGACATTTCATAAAAGTGCTTGTCAAAGTGCTTATTCAGGTGCATCTCTCAATTAAAAACTTATGCAAATACTATGCCAAATCAAATTTGCCGTGTTTGTTAAAATTTCAATAAATTTTTAGCGAATTTTTATAAGTTAAAAGTCATAATTTTGGACAAAAAGTGACAAATTTGACCAATGATCACAAACTATCATACTTTAAAAAACCTGGTTAAGGAAATAAAGTCAAGAATTGAAGGCACAACCATAAATGAATCCTTTACTCAAGAAAAAGATACACTTCACATAAATCTTGAGGGGGAGAATGCTTTTACACTTGAATTAAATGCGACGGGGCAAGGGTATATGTTTTTGCGTCCGAAGCTAGAAAGGGCAAGAAAAAATTCGCTTGATATCTTTCCGGAAATCCAAGGGGATAAAATAGTTAAAATTGAAATTCATAAAGCGGATAGAATTATTGAAGTCCTTCTTTCATCAAAGCATAAACTTCTTTTCCAGTTTTTCACTGGCAAAGTTAATTTCTTTCTTACAACGATTGAAAACGAGATCATAGCTTCATTTAAAAATCCGAAGGAAAACATCGGGAGAAAATTTGAATTTGAAAAGGTTGAAACAAACTATGATGTAATGATAAATAATTTTGAGGTATTTAAAAGTTTTTGGGAGAGTTCAAATGTTGACGAGCCGATATCACGACTTATTAAAATTGTTGATACTATTGATATGTTAATTGCTCGGGAAGTTGTTCACAGATCCGGTGATGCAAATGTTGAAAAAATTTGGCTTTGTTTGAAAGAAATTGATAAAGAGCTTAACAATCCAAAGCCACGAATTTATTACGATGGTGTTTTCCCGAGACATTTCTCAATTATTGAACTTACACATCTGAACTTTAAGAAAGTTGAGTTTGCCGAAATAAATGAGGCTATAAGAAGATTTGTAATTGAGACGAGAATAAACAGGGATTTCTACAACGAGAAAAAATCAATTTTGGAAAAACTTAAACACTTGCTTGATAAAACTATTAGAACCATTGAGAAAGTTGAAAAGGAAATCAACGAAAATCAAAGAGCTCGGATGTATGAGATTTACGGCTCAATTTTGATGGCTAATTTAAATGCATTACACAAAGGTATGAGTGAAGTTGAACTTTTGAATGTGTTTTCGGAAAAAAATGAAAAAGTAAGGATTAAACTTGATCCATCGCTTTCACCTGTTGAAAATGCCGAGAGATATTTTGAAAAGGCAAAGAAAACAAAGGCATCATTGAAAATTGCGGAGGAGCGATTGGAAAGATTGAAAGTTAACAAGGAGAAACTAAACAGTTTGATTCAGAAAGTTGATAAGTGTGAAAATCATAATGATTTGAAAAAATTTAAGGATGAAAACTTTCAAGATTTGAAAGCATTTGGAATCATAAAAGACAAGGTTGCTGAAAAAATCGGAAGCAAATTTAGAAGATTTGTCGTTGATGGCGGGTTTGAGGTTTGGGTTGGGAAAGATGCTAAAAGTAATGATTTGCTAACTTTGAAATTTTCTGATAAAGAAGATTTATGGTTTCACGCTCGTGGTGTTCGTGGGGCACATGTGGTCTTGAAAACGGGAAGAAGACAACCTAGTAAAAAGGCAATTGAACAGGCTGGGGGTATCGCAGCATATTTTAGCGAAGCGAAGACATCCTCGCTTGTCCCTGTTATCGTGACAAAGCGAAAATATGTGAGAAAGCCGAGAGGAGCACCTGAGGGAAGTGTGATAGTTGAGCGTGAGGAAGTCATAATGGTTGAACCAAAATTACCATCGGAAGAAATTGAATGAAGCACATTAAAAATAAACTTATTAACACAATGAAAAAAGAAATACCGCTTGAGAAAGCAAATCGGATTTTAAACATTGGCGGAGTCGTTCTCGTAACAGCTAAATATGAAGAGAAGGACAATATCACGCCGATCGCTTGGAATACTCCTGTGAGTAAAGAACCGCCCCTCGTTGCTGTTGCGATTGGACCAGAGCGATTTATTTATAAGCTGATCCAGAAAAGCAAAGAATTTGCGGTTAACCTTCCAACGCTTGAAATTTTGGAAGAGGTTTATTTCTGTGGGAAAAATTCTGGAAGAGATGTGAACAAATTTGAAAAGACAGGATTAACAAGAGAAAAAGCAAAATTTATTTCAGCACCGTTGATAAAAGAATGTATCGCAAACCTTGAATGTAAAGTTGATGGAATCTATCCAACAGGAGATCACCACTTAATAATCGGCAGAGTTTTAAGAGCGATCGTTGAAGAGGAAGTATTTGATGAATATCTGAAAGTAGATCTTAAAACAGCGAAGACGATACATCATCTCGGCGGGAGTATGTTTACGATTCCAGAGAGAATAATTGATGTGAAGAATCGCTAAAATTTAACGGTTAAACCGATCTGGTGTAGAGAGCCAATTTTACCGAGCGATGTTAATGAGTAATCAAATTTATATTTTTGAATTTTTATCCCGATGCCGAGCGAGAAACCAGTTAAATCAAGTGTCGGTGCTATCTTCATTTCTTGTCTTCTTTCGTTGTTATATCCAAACCTGAAATCAAAATTTTCCGATATGTTGAATTCCCCACCGATTGTGAAGTTTTTAATTCTGTCGTAGACTTTAGGTGTTTCTTCATTTATTTTATTCAAACCGATATTCAAGCGGAGTGGAAGATGTTCAAGTTTTTTTGAAATTGCAAATTTTATCTCAAATGGAAGGTTTTCTTTAAGTGAGATATAGCTGTTTATCTGGGTCCCGATATTGTTTAGCGTAAGCGCTATGTTAAGGTCTTGTTCTTCAATTACATACATTCCGCCGATGTCAAAAGCGATGGCAATTGAGCGAGCACCAGCGATTGATGAATAAATTAGTTTTGAATTAATGCCATATTTAATTTTTTCATATTCTTTTGAAAATCCTGCAACAATTGCGAGTTCACCAGCTGAAAAAGAGCCTAGTTGATTTCCGTACCGATCAGTTTGATTAAAGTTGCCGTAATTTATATAGATTAAGCCAAAACCGATGTTTCCAAAGTTTTCAAGTTTTGTTGTGTAAGCAGAGTAACCGAGGTTTATATCAAGTAAATGTTTAAAGAAGCCAATGCTTGCGTAGGTATTTTTGAGTGTTGATAAGCCAGCTGGGTTGTAGAAAAGTAAGTTTGGGTCATCAAGCATAGCGATGAAATTTCCGCCGATCGCAGAAGCCCTCGGGCTTATGTCAAGTCGTAAAAATTCATATGTGGAGTTTCCACCAGCGATTGAAAACGAAGACAAAAAGATTATAAGCAGAAAGACGCGTTTCATTTTATCATTTTTCTTTTTTCTTTCTGTGTTCAAAAATAGCAAAAATTTAGAAAAGAGCAAATTATTTTGGGCTTGTGCATTTGTATTTGAAAAATTTGTTTCAATTTATTAAATTAATAACGCCATTCGTGAAGCTCTTTTTGGGGCGTCGCCAAGCGGTAAGGCAGCGGTCTTTGGAGCCGCCATTCGGAGGTTCGAATCCTCCCGCCCCAGCAAAAACTTTTTTGTTTATGTTTGGTTAATTTGTAAGTTTTTTTTATCTTTGCTCTTGACTTGATGAAGCGATGGAAAAGTAATAAATAGAATGAATGAGTCAGCTTAAGATTTTCTCTGGTAGGTCAAGTAGAGAGCTTGCTGAAAAAATAGCAAGTGAGATAGGAGAACCGCTTGGAAGCTGTGAGATAAGGAATTTCAGTGATGGTGAAATTTGGGTTAAGTATCTTGAAAATATCCGTGGAAATGATGTATTTATTATCCAATCAACTTTCCCGCCATCGGATAATCTGATGGAGCTTTTAATAATGATTGACGCTGCAAAGAGGGCGTCAGCACGGAGAATTACAGCAGTTATACCTTATTTTGGTTATGCAAGGCAAGATAGGAAAGATCAACCAAGGGTTCCGATAACATCAAAATTAGTCGCGAATTTGATAACAGTTGCAGGCGCAGATAGGATTTTAACAATGGATTTACATGCTCCGCAAATCCAAGGTTTCTTTGATATACCGTTTGATCATCTTTACTCTGCGGTTGTTTTCGTTCCAGCAATAAAAGAGATAGTCGGTGAGGAAGAATTTGTTGTGGTTTCGCCTGATATAGGTGGTGTTAAGTTTGCTCGTGGCTATGCTAAAAGATTGAATGCGGAGCTAGTGTTAATTGATAAAAGAAGATTGCGTGCAAATGAGTCTGAAGTTGTCAATGTAGTTGGAGATGTTAAAGGGAAAACAATAGTAATAGTTGATGACATAATTGACACTGCTGGGACATTTGTTAACGCAGTTAATGCTTTGGTTGATAGGGGAGCGAAGAGAGTTTTTGGCGCGTGCACTCATCCGATTCTGTCAGGCAATGCGATTGAGAAAATTGAAAGCGCTCCAGTTGAGAAAATACTTGTAACCGATACAATTCCACTCAAAAGACAGTCACCAAAAATTGAGGTTCATTCAGTTGCACGAATTTTTGCCGAAGCTATAAAGAGAATTCATTGCAATGAATCAGTGAGTGTTTTGTTTGAAATTGAAAACTAAAAATTCAAAATTTAAAGCATGACAGAGATAACTTTAAATGCAGAGATAAGGAAACCAGGAAAAAGTATCTCAAATCAACTTAGACGTGCTGGGAAAATACCTGGAATTTATTATGCCCCGGGCGATGAACCATTGCCAATTGCTGTGAAAGAAACAGAACTCAAAAAGTTAATTTATACAACAGAGACACATATAATAAAACTGAAATTGGATACCGGGAAGGAAGTTCAGTGTATTTTGAAAGATGTTGAGTTTGATCCTGTGACGGATAAGCCGATTCATTTTGACCTTTATGGGTTGAAGGCAGGTGCAAAAATAACGCTTGAGGTGCCAATTGTTTTAGTTGGTAAAGCCCCCGGGGTTGAAAAAGGTGGAATTATTGAACATCTTCTTCATACTGTTGAAATTGAGTGCTTAAGCGATGCTATCCCAGAGCATATTGAGGTTGATATAAGTAATCTTGATATCGGTGATTCAATTCATGTCCGTGATTTAAATATCCCTGGTGTTAGGATCCTTGAAAGTGAGCTCTCAGTTATTGTTGCTGTTGTTCCACCGAGAGGTGCTGAAATAGCAACTGAAGCTAAGCCAGAGGAAGCTCAACAAGTATCTCAACCTGAAAAGAAATCCGAGTAAAAATAGTTCTTTTAAAAATGATCGCCATCTTTGGGCTTGGAAATCCTGGTTTTGAATATGAGATGACAAGACATAATGTTGGGTTCATGGTAGTTGATGAGATCGCAAAAAGACTTGATGTGAATTTTAAGCCCGGTAAGGGAGAATATCTTATAAGTTCAGGTAAATACAAAGGAAACGAATTTTTGCTCGTTAAGCCGTTAACATATATGAACAACAGCGGATTAGCTGTTAAAGATGTCGTGGAGAGATTTGGTGTTGATCTGAAAGATGTTTTCGTTATATGTGATGATTTAAACTTACCTCTTGGAGTTATAAGGATACGGCAAAAGGGTAGCGACGGTGGACATAATGGACTTTATTCAATAATTTATCACCTGAAGACGATGGAATTTCCAAGGTTAAGATGTGGAATAGGAAATCCTGAAAAGATGAAAAACATGGTTGATTTTGTCCTTTCAAAGTTTGATGAAGATGAGATTGAGAAGCTAAACGAGATGATTAAGCAAGCGGTTGAAGCAACATTTTGTTTTATCTCTGATGGAATTTTGACTGCGATGAACAAGTTCAATAAGAAGGTGAAATTAAAAGATAAAACTCCATGATCCAGGCGTTGTTCCTGGGTCCGAAAAATTTTTAAAAACAAAAAGACCAAATGGAGGTTAATTTAATGGCGAGAAAAATCCCAAAGAATATGATGTCAAGGAGATGGTATGAGACAACATTTTTGATCAATGCCTCGCTTGATGATCCAATAATTGAACAAATTATTAAGAAGTACGAGAACTTTATAAAAGAGCACGGTGGAGAGATAATTTTGATGGAAAGATGGGGCAGAAGAAGGCTTGCTTATCCGATAAACAAGAAGAACAGTGCCTTTTATGTTTATTTTGAATACTTTGCCCCACCGACGATAGTAAGCGAGCTTGAAAGGGCGTTTCAGCTTGATGAAAACATAATGCGATATCTTACTGTTGTCGTTACGAAGAAAGCTCTAAAAGCCAAGGAACAGGAGAAAAGGCGAGGAAGAATCACGATTGAGCATCTTGGGCTTGGAGGCGTTGAATCAGTAGCACAAATGGAAGAAGAGGAAACATTTGAAGAAGGTGAAGAAGAATAGAGTTTCCTTATTTGTAAAAAATTATGTTAAAACTTAAATGGTGGAGGGAACGATCTATGGCAAAAGAACTCAAAATGCCCGAGCTGAACAGCGTTGTTATAGTTGGTAATTTAACTAAAGATCCGGTGTTTCGTCAAACGACCAAAGGGACACCGGTTGTTAACTTTACGATTGCTTCAAATCGCAGATTCCGAGATAGCAAGAGGCAGTGGAAGGAAGATGTCTGTTTTGTAGGCGTTGTTGCGTGGAACAAGCTTGCTGAATCTTGCAGAGGTAGATTGAAAAAATCAAGCGCCGTTCTTGTTGAAGGTGAATTACAAAGCAGAAATTTGAAAACTGCTGATGGTAGAACCAGGACAGTCGTTGAGATCAAGGCAAGAAGAATTCAATTTCTTGATAGGAGAGGAATGGTTTCGGGCAACAATGAAGGTCAATCCTCTTCTTCCCAGAGTCAATCAAATAATTTGAACAAGTATCTCTCAAACGAGGGACCGAAAATTTAACAAAAAATAAATTTTGAATCAGAGCATGATGGAAAATGATGAAAAAGTACTGCGTTTAAGGAAGAAAAAAATATGCCGATTTTGCGAAGCTGGAGAGATCTACATTGATTATAAAGACGAGAAGAAACTTGGGAAATTTCTAACGGAACAAGGCAAGATAATCCCACGCAGGGTTAGTGGAAATTGTGCGATGCATCAGCGTCAATTGACAAGGGCTATTAAACGAGCTAGACATCTTGCTTTGCTTCCGTTCGTTGCTGAAGCAGTGAAATAAGAACAAAATTTAACGGAGAAGGCAAAGATGAAAGTTATATTGCGTCAGGATTTTGAAAATCTTGGAAAATTTGGTGATATTGTTGATGTAAAAGATGGTTATGCGAGAAATTTTTTGATACCGCGAAAAATAGCTCTACCTGCTACACCCGGAAATATAAAAATGATAGAAACAGAGAAAAAGCAAAAAGCGTTTAAACTTGAGAGAGAAAGAGTAACAGCTCAACAACTTGCTGAAAAGCTCGCAGGAGTTGAAATTACAATTGCTATGAGAGCTGGAGAAAATGAACGCTTATTTGGTTCCGTAACAGCGCAAGTGATTGCCAATGAACTTGAAAAACTTGGTTTTGAAATTGACAGAAGAAAAATTTTACTGGATGAGCCGATAAAGATGCTTGGCAAGTATGAGGTGCCAATAAAACTTCATCCTGATATTAGCGCTAAAGTGATGGTTAATGTTGTTAAGTTAGAGGAGGAAGAAAAAAGTAGCGAAAGTTAATTTTTAATGTCCCCGACTAAAGGTCGGGGTTTTTTTATCAAATTTAATGATAGAGAAAGTAAAATGGAAAGCGTTGGATTTTTAACGGCGTTTTTGTTTGGTATCTTGTCATTTCTTTCGCCTTGTGTACTCCCACTTGTTCCTGGCTATATTTCTTTCATATCGGGGCTTTCATTTGAAGAATTAAGGGAACAAGGTGGCTCAAAGAAATTTTTAAGCAAAACTTTTTTAAGTTCTGTTTTTTTTGTAATTGGTTTTTCAATTGTTTTTATTGCCCTCGGGGCTTCGGCGACAGCGATTGGCAAGTTTTTATCTGATAATATGAATATAATTTCTAAAGTTGCTGGTGTTATAATTATCCTTTTTGGTCTGCATATGGTTGGGATTTTCAAGATAGGATTTTTGAACTATGAAGCAAAACTTAAAGTGCGAGGAAAACCTTTGGGGTTGCTTGGAGCTTTTCTAATTGGTTTTGCTTTTGGTTTCGGGTGGACTCCTTGCATCGGTCCGGTGCTTGCAACTATCCTTGTCCTTGCGTCACAGCAAGAGACGATCAAGCAGGGAATTATGCTTCTTACTGTGTATTCCCTTGGTCTTGGGATACCATTTATCATAACAAGCTTGAGTGTTAATTTCTTTTTCAAATGGTTTTCAAAGGTAAGGAAATATTTGAATGTCGTTGAAATAATAAGTGGGGTGATTTTGATTATACTTGGCGTTTTGATTTTCACGAATTCGCTCGGGGTGATTTCATCCTATATTATGAAAGTTTTCCCATTTTTGAGTAAATTTTCTTAAAAACAAAAACCTTTTGAAAAGATGTCGGTTAATGGAAAACTAAACGATATAGTTGTAAGGATTGGTGGGGAAGGTGGAGAAGGTGTGATGAGCGCAGGAGAGATACTGACATATTCTGCAGCGAGATCTTCATACCGTGTTTTTACATTTAGAACTTTCCCTGCCGAAATCAAAGGTGGGCTTGCAATGTATCAATTTCGCGTAAGCCCACACGATATTTATTCAATGGGTGATAAGCTTCATATTTTAATGGCTTTTAATCAAGAGGCATTTGATAATTATGCTTCTTTGCTCGCTGATGATGGAGTATTGTTTTACGATCCAGCAGAGTGCAAACCGCCCGAAAGCTTTACAAAGAAGAAATATGAAGTTCCGCTTAAAGAACTTGCAATGTCTGCTGGGACTCATCTTGCAAAAAATATGGTTGCAACTGGGTTTTTAACCGCTGTGCTTGGGATTCCCGTAGAAAAATCAGAATATCAAATTATTGATAAGTTTAAACGCAAGGGTGAAAAAATTCTTGAGCAGAACCTTACAGCTTTTAGAAGCGGAATTGAATATGCGAATAGATATCTTGATGAATTAAGTAGATTTAAACTTGGAGAACCAGAGGGCAAGGATAAAAGGATAATTCTTTCAGGAAATCAAGCAATTGGTTTTGGAGCAATAGCAGCTGGTTGTAAAGTAGCCGTTGGTTATCCGATCACACCTGCATCTCCAGTGCTTGAGTTTTTAGCGCGATATCTTCCGAGGTTTGGAGGTAAAGTTATTCAAAATGAAGATGAGATCTCAGCTCTTGCAACTTGTATTGGTGCGTCATATGCTGGTGTAAAAGTTATAACTCCAACTTCAGGTCCAGGGCTTGCTCTAATGACAGAACTTATAACATACGCTTCAATGGCAGAATTACCGGTCATTATAGTTGATGTTCAACGAGCAGGACCTTCTACGGGGATGCCAAGCAAAACGGAGCAAACAGATCTTTATCACGCTGTCTTTGGTGGGCCTGGTGAAGCTCCAAGGATAGTCGTTGCCCCTGCTAATGTTAGTGAATGTTTCTATGAGACGGTAAGAGCTTTTAATCTTGCCGAAGAATATCAAATGCCTGTGATTATACTCTCGGATCAGATTCTTGCTTATCAAACTGAGGCAATCCCAAAGCCAGATATTGATTCATTGGAAGTGGTAAATAGAATTGAACCAGATTACGATAATTATAATTCAGAATATCTCCGCTATAAGATCACGGAAACAGGTCTTAATCCAATAGCGACGCCAGGGCATCCAGGCTTTGAATACATAGCACCAGGACTTGAACATAATGAGCGTGGAAATCCAAATTATACTCCTAAAGTTCACACAGAGATGCAAAAGAAGAGGTTTAGAAAGCTTGAAACGCTTGCCCAAAAGCTTGAAAATGAAGATAATGACTATTACAGAGTTGATGGTGCGGAGATATTGTTGATTTCTTGGGGTTCAACTTATGGAGCTATAAGGGAAGCAATAGCAAGAGCGGAAATGGAGGGCGTTAAAGTAAGTCATTATCATCCGAGAATTTTGAATCCATTGCCAAAGCGAAAGGTCAAAGGGATTATTCAAAGTTATAAAAAAGTTATCGTTGTTGAACAGAATTATCACGGTCAGTTTGCAAACATATTGAGAACATTTGTGGATTACAATCCAATTAAACTTAACAATTACGGTGGAATTCCTTTCACATCTGAAGAAATTTACAACAAAATAATAGAGGTCGCAAATGAGCGAAGTAATTGAGAAAATAAAGCAGGCAAAGGTTGAATATAAAAGTGATGTTAAACCAACTTGGTGTCCGGGTTGCGGTGATTATGGAGTGCTTGCAGCTTTTATAAGAGCATTAGGAGAGATGAAAATACCGACACATAAAATAAGCATTGTTTCAGGGATCGGTTGCTCCAGTAGGTTTCCGCATTTTGTAAAAGGATATAATCTTCACACTGTGCATGGTAGAGCCTTACCAGTTGCTCTTGGTGTGAAGGTAGCAAACCCTGATCTTGAAGTTTTTGTTGTCGGTGGAGATGGCGATGGATTCGCAATAGGTGGAGGGCATATTCCGCATGTTGCAAGAAGAAATCCTGATATGGTTTATATAGTTCTTGATAACGCAATTTATGGTTTGACGAAGGGGCAAGTTTCACCGACTTCAACCTTAACGATGATGACGACAACAACTCCATATGGAGCAATTGAACCGCCAATAAATCCTGTTATGCTTTTCCTTGCTTATGGAGCTACTTTCGTGGCGCGTGGATTTTCGTCAAACACGAAACAAATGACACAACTTATAATTGAAGCGACCAAGCATAAGGGCTTCGCTGCTATACATGTGATATCTCCATGTCCGACCTTTAATATGGAAATAACTTTTGACTTTGTCCGAGAGAGAGTTGTTGATATTCCGCCTGATCACGATCCGACGAATAAGCTCAAAGCATTTGAGCTTGCGATGGCTCAGGATAAAATTTACACTGGGATATTTTATCGCGAGGAGAGACCAACCTTTGAGGAAAATCTTGAAAGAATTGTGTCAAAATTTGATGGCACAGCTGATGAGTTGTTAAGAAAAGAACGATTGGAAAAACTCTTTGATCAATTTGCTTAATTAGTTCAACTTGTCCTCACATTTAGCAAGTATTTGAAGACATTTCCTTCCCCCTCTTGACCCAAGAGGGGGATTTTTGTTTTATTGGGGGTGAAATTTAAAGTTGCGATTCTGGATTTTTACCTTTCTGATTCGCACAAAGATTCAAATCTTTGAGCTTTTCATAAGGGATTCGCCTCTTTCGGGCAAAATTATTTATGGAGATTTTGAAAAATTTTTTATATTTAAATCAAAACTCACAAATTCAAAAACCTGATGCGCCCCAGCGAATTTATTCTCATACTTGATTTCGGTTCACAATACACACAATTAATAGCAAGAAGAATAAGAGAGATAGGAGTTTATTCCGAAATTCAACCTTTTAATTTCCCTATCGCTGAGATTGAAAGATTAAAGCCCAAAGGGATAATCCTTTCTGGTGGTCCTGCAAGCGTTTATGCAAATGGTTCGCCACAAGTTGATGTTAAATTGTTTGAACTCGGAATCCCTATCCTTGGAATTTGTTATGGACTCCAACTTATTGCATATAAACTTGGTGGAGAAGTTGATAGGTTTGCGAAAAGAGAATATGGCAAAGCGATTTTAAAAATTGAAAAAGATGACGATCTTTTCTATGGTTTAAATTCAAACACTATTGTTTGGATGAGCCATGGGGATGCGCTTTTGAAAGCACCTGATGGTTTTGATGTCATCGCTCAAACCGAAAATTCTCCTATTTGTGCTATACGAAATAAAGAGAAAAAAATCTACGGCGTCCAATTTCATCCAGAGGTTGCCCATACAGAGAAAGGTAGTGAGATATTGAAAAATTTCGTATACAGAATTTGCGGATGCCAAGGTGGTTGGAACGCTGAATCTTTCATTGAAAACTCAATTAGAGAAATCAAGGAAATCGTCGGGGATAAAAAAGTTATATGTGGAGTAAGTGGAGGAGTTGATTCAACGGTTCTTGCTGTATTGCTTACTAAGGCAATTGATAAAAATTTAATCGCGATTTACATTGACAGCGGATTAATGCGAAAAAATGAAAGTAAAGAAATAGTTGAGATGTTCAATAAGCTCGGTGTCAACCTTCACTATGTTGATGCAGGTGAAATTTTTCTTGATAGATTACGCGGTGTGGTGGATCCCGAAATTAAAAGAAAAATCATAGGACACACTTTTATTGAAATTTTTGAGCAAGAAGCAGAAAAATTTCAAGATGTTGAGTTTCTTGCACAAGGGACTTTATATCCAGATGTGATTGAGTCAGTATCCTACAAAGGGCCTTCTTCTAAAATAAAAACTCATCACAATGTCGGTGGGCTCCCAGAAAAAATGAAGTTTAAGTTAATAGAGCCATTCAAGGAACTCTTCAAAGATGAGGTAAGAAACATTGGGAAAGCACTTGGCCTTGATGATGAGATATTAAATCGTCATCCGTTTCCTGGTCCTGGACTTGCTGTTAGAATTGTTGGTGAGATTACATATGAAAAACTTGAAATTTTAAGAAATGCTGACGAGATTTTTATAGAAGAAATAAAAAAAGCGAATCTTTATGATAAAATTTGGCAGGCATTTGCTGTGCTTTTGCCTGTTAAATCTGTTGGTGTCATGGGCGATGAAAGAAGCTATGAATATGTGGTTGCTTTAAGAGCCGTGACAAGTCAGGATGGCATGACTGCCGATTGGGTAAAATTACCATATGATGTGCTTGAGAGAGTTTCATCAAGGATCGTAAATGAAGTTAAAGGAGTTAACAGAGTTGTCTACGATATAACGACAAAACCACCGGCAACAATTGAATGGGAATGATATATGGCGATTACAAGTATAAAAAAATCGCTTGAGAAGGCAAGACGATATTTTGAGTCAGGAAAATTTTTGCATTCAATCCAGATTTATCACAAACTTATAAACGAATTCCCAAATTTTGTTGATGTCTACACGGAACTTGCATTTGTTTATACTAAACTTGGCAAAGAATCTTTCGCTGAAAAATTATTGAGACGAGCTTATGAAATTGAGCCAGGGAACGAAGAAGTTTTATTCATGCTTGGAAATATTTGTCTAAAGACAAAAAAATTTGATGAAGCAATAAAATTTTTCACTCCGCTTGCAAAGATTGACTATCCAATTGTTCATTATAACCTTGGCTTAGCTTTTTATTACAAAGGAAATCATCTTGAAGCAGAAGCAGAGTTTAAAAAAGTTTTAAAACTTGATCCTAACTTTCCTAAAGTTTTTGAATCCCTTGGAGAAGTGCTTATAAAGCGCGGGAGCTATGAAGAAGCAGTGGAATACCTTCAACGAGGTATTAAAAAAGAACCGTTTAATCATTTGCTTTATTATCTTCTTGCAATTTCACATTGGAACCTCGGGAATCTATCAGAAGCCAGAAAAGCAATTGAAACAGCAATTGATTTAGAGCCTGAAAAGGCAATCCTCTGGCAAACATGCGGTGAGATATTGCTTGAACTCGGAGAAGTTGATGAAGCGGAAAGATATTTTAATCGCGCTATACGACTTGATAAAAACCTTGTTGATTCGTTTATAAACCTTGGCTTGATCTACACATATCGCGGTAGAAAAGAAGAAGCAGATAAGTTTTTCAGCGAAGCTTTGAGAATTGATCCAGATGTTAAACCGAAAATAGAAGAAAAACTCAACCTGCTAAAAAATGGTTAAATTTTTTCGGGTAATCGTATTTCTCATCTTTTTCAGTGGTTATCTGTTAAGTCAGGGTGAGAGAATTTATAATCCAATTGCTGATTCGCTCTTTAAAAATGGGGTTGAATTTTTCAAACTCGGTTTAAACGCGAGGATTCTAAGCGGGGATACAGCTGGGTTGCCTTATTTTTATAACGCTTATTTAAACTTTGATTCGGTCGTTTCGCTTGGCTTAAACCATCGCACAACGGCAAGTTATTTAATGGTGGCAAAATCGCTTTGCTATCTTAATAGATTTGACATCGCTGAAAAAATTTTGAAAAATTTTATCTCAGGATTTCCAGAAAGCGAATATATTGAAGATGCCTTTTATACGCTTGGTCTAATTTATGCTAAAATTGGCGACTACAAACAAAGCTTGCTATCCCTTGATAAAGCAATTGCGAAGGCAAAAGATGATAAATCAAAGTATGTTGAGGTTATTTCAGTTGTAATTGATTCAATAAGAGACGCTGATTTAGGGAATTTAGAAAAATTGGAGTTAACAGCAGACACGAGATATTTAATAGTGCGGAAGGTATCTGATAATCTTGTTTCCGCTGGAAAAATTGAGAGCGCAAAAAGATATATCTCGGAACGGTTGAGATATTTTCAGAGAACTGAGTTTTATGAAAAGCTAATTTTCCAAATCAATTACTTTGACAGATTGCTTGTTCGTCCCAAGGTGAAAATTGGGGTTTTGCTTCCAGAAAAGCAAAGCTTAAGCGATGCGATTTTAAAAGGGATTGAAATTGCCGTTGACGAGCATAATATAAATTCAAATCCCAAAGTAGGAGTTGAGGTTAAGTATTATACAAGTCGGGATGTTGATCAAAAATTGTTAAGTTTTAGAAACTCACCTGATGTTATCGGCATAATAGGACCAATTTATAGCGAAGATGTTGAACTGTGTGCAAGATTTGGGGATCAAGTGAAGATACCAATAATTTCCCCAACTGCGACATCTGATGGTTTAACAAAATTGAGCAATTACATTTTCCAGTTTAACTCAAATCATACAATTCGTTCAAGAGCACTTGCCCAGTTTGCGATTTTTGCTCTTGGTTTAAAAACTTTCATCATTCTTGCCCCAAATGACAGAGCGATAAAACCATTTGTTGATGCGTTCGTTGATGAAGTTACAAAGAATTCCGGTAAGATCGTCGCAGTTCAATTTTACAATCCTGATGAAACCGACCTTCGTCCTCGCTTCCGAAACTTAATTTTAAAGCTTGACTCTCTTAAAATCCCGATAAGCGAGGTTGGTTTTGAAGGCGTTGGTTTGTTTGCTCCGATTTCAAATCCAGATTTCATTGGTATAATTTCTTCGCAGGTTTATTATCATGACCTTAAAGTTAAAATTCTTGGCAATGATGTTTGGAACAACTTTGATGAACTTTATCTCAACAGAAGATATACTGATGGGGTTATATTTACAAGCGGGCAATATGTTGATTATGAAAGTTTTTCCTTTAAAAATTTTGCGAAATTGTTTAAAGAAAAATTTGGCACCGAACCAAGTGAGTTCTCGGTTTACGGATATGACGCGGCGAAGATAATTTTGAAAATAGCAAGCGAAGGTAAATTGACATCATCCGAGGTTTATGATAGGCTTAAAAATTGTGAGAACCTTGGCGTTGGTCGTGATGTGATCTTTGATGGAGAAAGAGTTAACAAGTCGGTTTCAATTCTTGTTTTCAAAGATAATTTAGTGAGGCGATTATCTCAATGGACGGTAAATCAATAAAGTATGAAATCAACACAGATTATAAAATCAGGATAAAAGATTTACCTCCTGAGACAAGACCGCGGGAGAAATTTATAAAGTACGGACCTCGTTTTGTTTCAAACGCTGAACTACTTGCGATTTTGATCGGCTCTGGAACTAAAAAAATATCCGCTTTGGATCTCGCAAATAAAATACTGTCCGATGCTGGAAGTTTGCGTGAACTTGCTCGTAAGGATTTAGGAGATCTGAAAAAATACAAAGGTATAGGTTTGAAAAAAGCGGTTGTTATATCAGCGGCATTTGAACTTTCAAGAAGACTTCAATCGGAACCAATATCAGAGCGACCTCAAATCACATCGCCTGAAGACATCGCTAAAATTTTCATCCCTCGGCTTTCGGATTTAACAAAGGAAATTTTAATAGTTGTGCTTCTTAACACTGCAAACAGGATAATAAAAGAAGTAGTGGTATCGGAGGGAAATTTGAACTCAAGTGTAATTCATCCAAGGGAAGTTTTTAAACCAGCTATTGATGAGCTTTCAGCAAGCATCATCCTTGTTCATAATCATCCAAGCGGTAATCCAGAACCAAGCAGGATAGATATTGAAGTGACAAAACAAATTTATCAAGCGGGCGAGATTCTTGGAATAAAACTTCTTGATCATATCATAATTGCTGGCGATAAATTTAGTAGCATGGCACGACTTGGATTATTAAAATAAAAACAAAATCAGTGGTAAAACTATGGAGTTAAAAATTGTAAAGATTGAGAAACCTGACAACATCAACTTTATTTTGGGTCAGGCGCATTTCATAAAAACTGTTGAAGATTTATACGAGGCAATTGTCACAACTCAGCCACATCTGAAGTTTGGCATTGCTTTTTGTGAGTCCTCTGGTCCAGCTCTTGTTAGATGGGCTGGGAATGATGAAGCAATGATTGAACTTGCGAAGAAGAATGCATTGAATCTTTCCGCTGGGCATTCATTTATTATATTTATGGATAATGGCTATCCGATAAATATCTTGAATGCCGTTAAAATGGTGCCCGAAGTGTGCAGGATTTTCTGTGCAACTGCTAATCCAGTGGAAGTGATAATCGCAGAAACAGAACAAGGACGCGGAATTCTTGGGGTGATAGATGGAGTTAAAACAAAGGGAATTGAAACAGAAGAAGATATTCAGAAGAGGAAAGAGTTCTTGAGAAAAATTGGATATAAATTTTAATTTTGTGGGCGGTAGAGGATTCGAACCTCTGGCCTCCACCTTGTAAGGGTGGCGCTCTGAACCAACTGAGCTAACCGCCCAAAATTCAGTTTAAAAATAATAAAAAAGTCGCTTTAAACAAAATTTAAAACTAATCCCATGCAGCAATGAGAAAAACCATAACATTTGTTGTTTTCTTTTTATTCTTTTCGTTGCTTTTCTCACAAGAAAAACGATATGAGAGTTTGATCCACGAAATTTCCCAAAAGTATGCTCCAGACAAAAGGGTTGCTGTTTTTGACATTGTGGTTCACGAATTTGGAAACACTTTGATATTAAAGGGTGAAACAACTATAATGGAAGCAAAGATGGAATTGCTTTCAAAAATTAAATCAATTTCTACAAATGTAATTGACAGCGTTGTTGTTTTACCATCGCCTGAACTTGGGGATAAAATTTTTGGGGTCGTTTCAGTAAGTGTTGGAAACATGAGGGCAAAACCATCACATCAATCTGAATTGGTGAATCAAATTTTAATGGGACATAGTGTTAAGATATTAAAACGCCAAGGTTATTGGTATTTCGTTCAAACTGAAGCACCGGAAAATTATCTTGGTTGGATTGAGGAGGGTGGCTTGAAAGTTTTTGGTTCAAACGAGTTTGAAAATTGGAATAAAGGGAAGAAACTTATCTTCATAGATTACTTTGGATTTGTATACTCTCAGAAAGATAAAGAATCAGTTCCCGTAAGTGATCTCGTTATGGGTGATGTTTTTCTGTTTAAAAAGGATGAAGGGAAGTGGATTAAT